>JANXTU010000175.1 GCA_025352235.1 Fimbriiglobus sp. | reverse complement strand
AGCGGCGCGTCGGGTAGCGGATCGCCGACGGCGACGGGGTCGACGTAGGTGGCCAAGTCGCCGGCCGCATCGTAGCTCGCCACTGTCAACGGCTTGTCGGCCGGGCGGGCTTCAAAAGGTTCGCCGACAAGTTCGTCCCATATGGCTTGGTGGATGCCGTCCGGGTCGCGCGCCGTCGGCGGGAAGAGGTCGATCACGACGAAACCGATCCCTCTGTTGATAAAGTCGACGACTTTCCCCGTGAATGCCCGCAGCGCATTCACGCTGTCTTTGTTGCCGGGTGAAACGACTTCGATCATGGCGACCACGCGGCCGAGATCGTGGTGGATCGCGATGCGATTCCCTTTGCGCGCGTAGATGCTACGCTCGGTCTGCTTGCGGGCGCTCTGCCGAACGCGGGGCGGCGCCTCGGCGACGGCCAACCCGCCGCTAGGCGAATCGTGCCCCCGCAGTTGGAGTGCGACCACGTCGGGCTCCGGCCCGGTCACGCGTTGGTCGGCCATGGCAAAATATCCGTCCGGGAGAAGCCCCCGGTTCAGAGTCCGGCAGATTTCAACCGTCCAGTCCTGATGGAAGTTGTGGAACGTCCCCGATTTCACCCGTGTCCAATCGTGGATCGGCATCACTCACCTCCCCGAGTATTACTTCCAGGATTCTACACTGCACCACACGCCCCTACCACTTCAAGTCCTTCAGCGGCGGCAGCTCCCCGCGGTCGCGGTATTCGTCGTCCTCGTTCTTCAGCCGGTACAGCCATGGACTCCGGCTCGATCCGCTCCCCTCGCGGCGGACCAGCTTGCGCGTGGTGGCGAGATTCAGCCAGTCGTAGAGCGAACTCTGGCTCGGTTTGGCGGTATCGTCCGGCCACACCGTGGCGATCTCCTTGGCGGTGATGCCGGAGGTGCGCCCTTCGAGGATGGCAAGGATCGTCTGCCAGTTTTCTTCGAGCTGCCGGTGGCGCGGATCGACGATGTCGGCGAAGGCCCCGTTCTGCGGGTTCCATTCGTAGGCGAGGCGGGCCGGCGTCTCCCGGCGCCGCGACTGGGCCGAGAGCAACCGGCGTTGGAAATCGGTCTTCAACTTGCTGTAGCGCGTCAACTCCACGGAGCAATCGACGAAGCCGAGCAGCGCCCCGGAGCCGCGGGCGCTGCTGCCGACCTCGGCCGACTTTTTGCGCGGGTGGTGCAACAGCAGCACCGCCACCCCGGCCGTCGTCAGCCGGTGCAGCGGTTGCAGGGCTTCGAGCAGCGTCCCGGCATCCGACTCGCACCGACCGGGCAGGAACGAGGCGAGCGGATCGATGACGACGAGTTCGAGTTTTTCGGCGACCGAGGCGTCGATGGCTTGGTCGATGAGGAAGTTCCATTCGTCCAAGGTGGGCCGACCGGGGAAGGGCCGCGCCAAGAGTTCGACGTGCGGCCCGAGCGGCATCAGACGCAACCGCTCGGCCCACTGCGATTCGGATTCTTCGGAGACGATCCAAGCTCGCGCCGGCCGGGTGGGGCGGTTCAAGAACGGCGCCCCCGTCCCCAAACTCTGGAGCAGCCCGGCCAGCAATGTGGTTTTCCCGGTCTTCCACTGGCTCGTCAGCAGGGTGATATCCCCCGGCAGCAGAAAGCCGCTCCAGAGCCATGGAAGAGCCTCCTGCGATGGCGGGGCAAATCCGGACGAGAGCCGAATTCGACGTAACTCTTTGATGCGCATAGGTCGTTCCGAAAGTCGGTCGTCATTCCACGGTTGGGTGGGTGGGTGGATGCTGGAATGACGAAAGAGATACTAGTGGACGCGAGTCAACCAGTGCGAGGTCGGTTGCAGAAGGGAGCGACGACGAAATGTCCGGTCTCATCATCGGGGCCATCGCCGACAATTGGGTCGACGACTCGGCCACTACATCGACGTCACTTTGAAAGGTTTGAAGTGCGCCACGTCGTTTCCCGAGCGAGGTTTGATTCTCGCGGCGCCGCCCCGCCTATGATGGAACCGAACGATCCGATTCCCACGGGCAACGCGTGACCCCTCCGCACTCGACACTCGCCGACCGTTACCGCGCCATCCGGAGCGCGACAGTCGGACTCTGCGCGCCGCTCGAACTCGAAGATTATCAGCTGCAGTCGATGCCCGAGGCGAGCCCGCCGAAGTGGCACTTGGCCCACACGACCTGGTTCTTCGAGCGATTCGTGCTCGCCGCAGCCGAGCGGGACTTTCGCCCGCATCATCCGGAGTTCGATTTCCTGTTCAATTCGTACTACGACTCCGTCGGCGAGCGCCATCCGCGCGGCGCCCGAGGATTGTTGTCCCGCCCGACCGTCGCCGAAGTGCTGCGTTACCGCCGCGAAATCGACGAGCGGATGTTGGCCCTCGCGCATCGACTGACGCCCGAGTTGGCGGGACTCGTCGAACTCGGGTTGAACCACGAGCAGCAGCATCAGGAATTGCTCCTCACCGATTTGAAGCACGCCTTCGGTTCGAATCCGCTCTGGCCCGCCTATGCTGCGGGCACACCGGCCGAGTCTGCGTCCGCGTCGCCGTTGCGTTGGAAGTCGTTCCCCGCCGGGGTGAGGCCGCTGGGCCACGACGGCGTCGGGTTCGCCTTCGACAACGAACTCCCGCGCCACCGGATCTTTTTAGAAGCCTTCGAAATCGCCTCGCGGCTGGTCACGGCCGGGGAATACCTCGCCTTCATTGACGACGGCGGTTACCGCCGGCCGGAGTTGTGGCTCTCGGACGGTTGGGGCGAGTGCCGGCGACACGGTTGGCAAGCCCCGCTGTATTGGTCGAAAGATCCGGGGGGTTGGCGCGTATTCACACTGCGCGGAATGGCTATTCTCGATCCGCACCGGCCCGTCTGCCACGTGAGCTTTTACGAAGCGGATGCCTATGCCCGTTGGGCTGATGCCCGATTGCCGGTGGAAGGGGAGTGGGAATCGGCGTGTTCTGGCCGGGAAGTTGCAAGTAACTTTGTGGAATCCGGCGAGTTTCAGCCCGCCGCGGATGCGGGCTCCGGTCAGTATTTCGGCGACGCGTGGGAATGGACCGCCAGTCCGTACGTCGCGTACCCCGGCTACCGGCCGGCACCCGGTGCGGTGGGCGAGTACAACGGGAAGTTTATGTGCAATCAAATGATCCTTCGGGGAGGATCGTGTGCGACCCCGGCGGGTCATATCCGCGCGACGTACCGAAACTTCTTTCCGCCCGACGCCCGCTGGCAATTCTCCGGCTTCCGACTCGCACGGGATCTCGCATGACGAACCTCGCCGAAATATCCATCGACACCGAGCGCTTTCGGGACGACGTTGTGTCGGGGTTGTCCCGCTCGCAAAAGCGCATTGCGGCGAAGTACTTTTACGATGCCGAGGGTTCGCGTCTGTTCGACCTCATTACCGAACTCGACGAGTACTACCCGACCCGCGTCGAACTCGGGATCTTGGCGAGCCATGTCGACGAAATGGCGGAGCGGTGCGGGCCGAAGTGCCTGCTCATCGAACTCGGCGCCGGCAGTTTGACCAAAGTACGCTTGCTGCTCGACCGCCTCGACCGCCCCGCCGGCTTCGTCCCGGTCGATGTATCCGGCGAGCATTTGGAATCGGCCGCGGATCAATTGAAGGCGGAGTACCCCGGCCTCGCGGTTCACCCCGTCTGCGCCGATTTCACGGCCGAGTTCGCGTTGCCGATCCGGGCCCCGCGCCGGGTCGTCTACTTCCCCGGTTCGACCCTCGGCAATTTCGAACCCGCCGAGGCCGATGCCCTCATGCGGAAGGTCGCCAAGCTGGTCGGCCCCGGCGGCGGGTTTTTGATAGGCGTCGACCTGCGTAAAGACCCGGCGGTGCTCGACGCGGCTTACAACGACCGCCTCGGCGTGACCGCGGCGTTCAACCGGAACCTCCTCGTGCGCATCAATCGGGAACTCGGCGCCGATTTCGAACCCGAGAGTTTCAAGCACCGCGCCTTCTACAACCGGGTGCGTTCCCGCATCGAGATGCACCTCGTCAGTACGATCGACCAACGCGTCCGCATCGGGGAGGGCCAATTCGCCTTCCGACGCGGGGAATCGATCCACACCGAGAACTCGTACAAATACGACCTCGGGGAATTGGGGAGCCGCGCCGCCGCGTGCGGACTGCGTACCGAAGCCGCTTGGACCGATCCGAACCGGTACTTCGGCATGCTGTTTTTGAGAGCCGAATCGTAGTTTCACCACTTGGAGCAATGCCATGCCGAAAGCCACCTGGAATGGGACCGTGATCGCGGAATCCGACGCGACCGTCGTCGTCGAGGGGAACCATTATTTCCCGATCGACTCGATCAAGAAGGAGTACTTCCAGCCGAGCGCGACGCAGACCGTCTGCGGCTGGAAGGGCACGGCCAGTTATTTCACCGTCGAAGTCGACGGCAAGAAAAACGCCGACGCCGCTTGGTACTATCCGACGCCCAAAGATGCGGCCAAGAACATCGCGGGCCACGTGGCGTTCTGGAAAGGTGTTTCGGTGGCGTGATGTTCCACCTCGACGGCACGACGAAACGATTCGCCGGCCGAACCGCGCTCGGCCCGATCACGCTCGCCCTCCCTGCGGGAAAAACGACGGTGCTGATCGGCCCGAGCGGCTGCGGCAAAAGCACCTTGCTGCGATTGTTGATCGGGTTGATCGATCCCGATTCCGGCGCGGTCCGTTTCGACAACATGCCCGTGACTTCGGTGACCGCCCGGGCGATCCGCCTCCGGGTCGGGTACGTCCTCCAAGATGGCGGGCTGTTCCCACATCTCAGCGCCCGCGGCAACGTCGCTTTGCTGGTCCGTCACCTCGGTTGGCCGGCGCCGAAAGTCGAGTCGCGCATCGCCGAATTGGCTGCCCTCGCTCGTTTCCCCACCGACGCCTTGGATCGCTATCCACAACATTTGTCCGGTGGGCAGCGCCAGCGCGTCGGTTTGATGCGGGCGTTGATGCTCGACCCCGATGCGCTGTTACTCGATGAACCGCTCGGCGCGCTCGATCCGCTGGTGCGGGCCGAACTCCAAGACGACCTCCGCGAGATTTTCCGGACACTCGGCAAGACGGTGGTGCTCGTCACGCATGACCTCGGCGAAGCCGCGTTCTTCGCCGACCGGATCGTCCTGTTGAAGGACGGAGCCATCGTTCAAGCCGGGGCACCGGCCGACCTCTGGCACCGCCCCGCCGATCCGTTCGTGACGCGGTTCATCCAAGCCCAGCGCGGCCCGCAGATTCCCGCGGAGGCGGCATGAAACGCGTCGCCCTGCTCCTGCTCCTCGGCCTCGCGGGCTGTTCCAACCGAGACCCCGAGACGCCGCGCGTCGCCATCGGGGCGAAGAAATTCACCGAGTCGTATTTGCTCGCCGAAATGGGAACGAGCCTAAGCCGCCGGGCCGGCGTCGAGGCGGAGCGGAAAGACCTCGGCAGCACGCCGACGCTCTGGCTCGCCCTGACGCAAGGCGACATCGACGCCTACCCCGAGTACACCGGCACGATCACCCGGCAGATTTTGAAGGACAACCCGGCCGATCTCTACGCGGCCTTGGCCGTCCACGGCATCCGGATGAGCAAGCCCTTCGGCTTCCGCAACAACTACGCGCTGGGCATGCGGAAGGATGTCTCCGCCGGTCTGGGTATCGCCAAGATTTCCGACCTGCGTCGGTTGCCCAATCTGCGGTTCCGATTCATTGACGAATTCCTCGACCGTCCCGACGGCTGGCCCGGGTTGAAGCTCGCCTACGGCCTCCCGCAAACGGACGTGAAGGGGATGAACCACACCCTCGCTTATGCGGGCTTGGTGGAGAAATCGCTCGAACTCACGGAGGTTTACACCACCGACGGCGAGATCGCCCAGCACGACCTGCTCGTCCTCGAAGACGACCGCGGCTTCTTCCCGGCCTACGAAGCGGTCTGGCTGTACCGGGCCGACCTCGAAGCGCGCCTGCCCGATGTCGTCGCCCAGCTCGGTCGATTGGAGGGGAAGGTCACCGAGCGCGAGATGCAGGAGATGAACAACCGGGTGCAGGTGAAGAAAGATAAAGAGAGCGACGTGGCAGGCGAGTTCCTCGAGTCGAAAGGGATGGGCCGCACGAAATCGACGGGTGACAACCTGGCGACTCGACTGGGCGCAACCACGGTTGAACATCTGCAACTGGTGATCCCCTCGTTGCTGGCGGCGATGCTCGTGTCGATTCCCCTCGGCGTGTTCGCTTCGCGGCGGCTTCGCTTCGGCCAAGCTGTACTGGCCACCACGGGCGTCTTGCAAACGATCCCGTCGCTGGCGCTGTTGCTGTTCCTCATGCCCCTCACGAAGTGGCTCTTCGGTAGTGGCATCGGCGCCCCGACCGCCATCGCCGCGCTGTTCCTGTACAGTTTGTTGCCGATCGTGCGGAACACCTACACCGGTTTGACGGGCATCGCCCCGGCCTTGCGCGAATCGGCGGAAGCCCTCGGCCTCACGCGATGGGCCATCTTGTGGCGCGTCGAATTGCCGTTGGCGGCCCCGACCATCCTCGCGGGGGTGAAGACCGCGGCCGTCATCAACATCGGTACGGCGACTCTCGGTGGGTTCATCGGCGCCGGCGGTTATGGCCGGCCGATTCTGCGCGGCATCGACAAAGGCGACATCCCGATGATGCTGGAAGGGGCCATCCCCGCCGCGCTGATGGCCGTGGTGGCGGAAGCCGCCTTCGGGGCGGTGGAGAAGTGGATCGCCCGCCGCCGGGGGTAATTTGGAAATTCGCGCGGCGGATTCCGGCCGCGCCGCGTTACCCTGTGGGTATGACCACCGACGGCCAACGAATGCTCGCCGACGCCAAAGCGGGAAACGGCACCACCCTCGGGGAGCTGCTGGAGCAGTACCGCAATTATTTGCGGCTGCTGGCCCGCATCGAGATCGGCCGGAAGTTGCAGGGAAAAGTCGACGCGTCGGATTTGGTCCAAGAAGTCTTCCTCGACGCGCACCGGTATTTCCCGAGCTTCCGCGGCACCGCCGAGCCGCAGTTCGTCCAGTGGCTCCGCGAGATATTGGCCGGCACGCTGGCGAATCAAGTCCGTCGCTACTTCGGCACCCAGGCCCGGGACCTCCGGCTCGAGCGATCCATCGCCGCCGACCTCGATCGGTCGTCGGTGGCGCTGGCGGGGATCCCGATCGACCCGCATTCGTCGCCCAGCGAGCAGGTGATGCGGGGCGAACAGAGCCTGCAAGTGGCCCAGGCTCTGAGCCAGCTGCCGCCGGATTACCAAAGCGTGATCGTCCTGCGGCATTTGGAAGGGCTGACCTTCCCGCAAGTCGCGGAACGGATGGGGCGCTCGGTCGACAGCGTCGAGAAACTCTGGCTGCGCGGTCTCACCCAGTTGCGCAAGACCTTCGCGGGGGCCTTATGAACTCGACGCCGCCCGACCTCCACGACGACCCCCGCTTGCTGGATGCGGCGCGCGAGTACTTGGCCGCACTCGAATCGGGCCGGGCGCCGGATCGAGCCCAGTACATCTCGCGCTTCCCCGAATTCGCCGGGGTCTTGGACGAATGCTTGGACGGCATCGAACTCGCCCACGCCGCGGGGAAAGCCTTCCGGGCTCCGGCCCCGCAACCCGAAACGCTCACCGAGCCGCTCGGCGATTTCCGGATCGTCCGCGAGATCGGCCGCGGGGGAATGGGCGTCGTTTACGAAGCCCACCAACTCTCGCTCGGCCGGCGGGTCGCGCTGAAGGTGCTCCCCTTCGCGGCGGGGTTGGACACCAAACAACTGCAGCGCTTCAAAACCGAGGCCCACGCCGCGGCCCAGTTGCACCACACGAACATCGTGCCCGTGTACGCCGTCGGTTGCGAGCGCGGCGTCCACTTCTACGCCATGCAGATGATCGACGGCCGGCCGCTCGACCGCGTGATCCGCGAGCGCCGCGGCGACGACGGCGAACCACACGGCGAGACGACCGTCAACCTGCGGGCCGGTTCGACACGCGTGACCATCACCGATCCGGCGCCGACTTCGCGCGGCGGCACGCGGGAAGCGCACCGCACCGTCGCCCGACTGGGCGAGCAGGTCGCGGCCGCCCTCGAATACGCCCACGACCACGGCGTGATCCACCGCGACATCAAACCGGCCAACTTGCTGCTCGATGGCCAGGGCAATCTTTGGGTCACCGACTTCGGCCTCGCTCACGTCTCGGCCGACCTCGGGCAAACGCGGACGGGCGATGTCTTCGGCACCCTCCGTTACATGAGCCCCGAACAAGCGGCCGGGAAACGGATTTTGATCGACCACCGCACCGACGTGTATTCTCTCGGCGCGACCCTGTACGAACTGCTGACGCTCCGGCCGATATTCCCCGGCACCGACCGCCACGGGGTGCTGCACGCGATCCTGCACGACGAGCCGACGCCGCCGCGCTCGCTCGACCGGACAATCCCGGCCGAACTCGAAACCATCGTGTTGAAGGCGGTCTCGAAGTTCCCGCAGGATCGTTACGCCACGGCGGGAGAGATGGCCGCGGACCTGCGGCGCTTCCTCGAAGATCGGCCGATCGCGGCGCGCCGGCCCTCGGTGATCGATCGCGCTCGCAAGTGGATCCGCCGGCACCCGGCCTACTTCCGCGCCGCGATCTTGATTTTGGTGTTCAGCGTCGCCGGGCTCGCGGTGACCACGGCGGTCATCGCGCGCGAACAAAGCCGGACGAAATCGGCGTACGAACGCGAAAAACTCCGGGCCGAAGAAGCGGAAGAGCGGTTCCAATTGGCCCGCCGCTCGGCCGATGAAATGATCCGCATCGCCGACGAGGAATTCGGCGAAGGGCCTCAGATGCAGGCCATCCGCAAACGGTTGCTGGAGACGGCGCTCGCGTTCTACCAAGAGTTTTTGGAACAGCGCCGCAACGATCCGTCGGCCCGCGCGGACCTCGAACTCACGCGCGGCCGCGTCCAGAAAATCCTGTCGGATTTGGCGGTCATCCAAGGGGCGTGGAAACACATGCTACTCGGCATGCCAGAGGTCCAAGATGAGTTGAACTTGAACGGCTCCCAGCGGGGCAGGGTGCGCGATATTGTCCAAGACATCGAACCGCGCGGAGAGCGTTTCGGCGATCTTTTGAAGATGACCCGCGACCAGCGCGACGGGGCGCTGGTCGACGAATTGCGCCGGCACGAAACCGAGATCGCCGCGATCTTGACCGCCGGCCAGCGCGATCGATTCGCGCAGCTCGCCCTGCAAAGCCGGGGGGTGCTCGCCTTCCGCGAAACGGCGGTGATCCAAGCCCTCGATTTGACCCCCGATCAGCGCGAGCGATTGCGGCTACTGGAAAATGACCCAGAACGCCCGGGCGGCGACACTGGTGGCCCGGGCGGCCGACCGGGCAGCCCCCGCTTCGGACCTGGGCCGAAAGGGACGATGGAGAAAGCGCTCGCCATCTTGACGCCGGTTCAACTGAAGCGATGGAATGATCGGATCGGCCCGAAATTCACCGGCTTCCGCAACGGCGGGGGCAAACCATTCGGCCCGCCCCGCGGCCCGCGCGAACGCGGCCCCGGCGATTGATACCGTTCACTGGGTTGACCGCTCCGACGTGTGCTCGGAGCGAGACACTCCCGATTCCCCGAGGTCACGGCCATGCGTCTGCGCTCGAAACTGCTCCTCACCGCCGGCCTGCTCGCCTTCACCGGCGCGGCTCAAGCCCAGCGGCCCACGCCTCCCACCGAGAAACCGAAGCCATCCGCCGAGGCGGAACTCGTCGTCAAAATGATGGCCCTCGACAAGAACAAAGACGGCGAGTTGACGAAAGACGAAATTGCCGACAAGCGGCTGCTGAAGCTGTTCGAACGGGCCGACAAAAACAAGGACGGCAAGGTCACCAAAGAAGAACTGATCGCACTCATCGCGGCCGAAGGCGCCGGTGGCGATCGGCC
>JANXTU010000171.1 GCA_025352235.1 Fimbriiglobus sp. | reverse complement strand
TCGAAGACAGTTGGGGCGGGGACATCGCCACGGCGGCGATCGCGCACCTCGCGCACAGCACGCCGACGGAATTCCTGTTCACGAGCACCGACTTCAACAGCTACGTCACCGTCTCCACGGCCGACGGGGCCCCGCAACGCGCGAACGGCCGGATGGCCGCGTCGAAACGCCCCGGCCTCGGGATCGCCCCGAAGATGGACGTGTTGGGCCCGCCGGTGGCCGTCGTCGAATAACCTTCCGAGTCCCGGAATGCCCGCCGTTGCGCCCGCCGAACTCGATCGCCGCCCGGCGGCCCGCGCCGTCCGCGCGGCCGGGGAAGTCGCGCTGGTGCTGCTGGCCTTCGGTACGGCATGGCCGTTCGGTTCGGTCGAGGAGTTTTGGGAGTCGGTGGCGACCGCCGGTATCGCGCTGCTGACCGTCCTGTGGGCCATCCACGCGATTTTGACCCGCCGAATGCGGCTCCGCTTCGACGCCCCGGCGTTCATTCTGTGCGGATTGATTCTGCTCTCGGGCGCGCAGTTGATTCCGTTGCCGAGGGCCATCGTCCGACTCGTGTCGCCGTCGACGGTGATGTGGCGCGAGGCGATGCTCCCGGAAACGAGCGAACTGTTGCCGGGAGAAACCGCTTCCGCCGCGCGGCCGACCGCGTACCCGATCAGCCTCGATCCGCCGTCGACGCGCCTCTTCGCCACGCGGATGTTCGCGCTGCTGGCGGTTTACCTCGCGGCCCGAAATTGGCTCGCCGATCGGGGGTCGTTCCGGCGCTTGGCGTGGGCGGCGCTCTTGACCGGTGTGGCCCTCGCGGCACTGGCCCTCGGGCAATTTTTCTCGTCGCCGCCGAGCGTGATCTATTGGAGCGTCCCGACCACCGGCACGGTCTTCGGCCCGTTCGTCTGCCGGAACCATTACCCCGACTTCATCGCGTTGTGCGCCGGCTTGGCCATCGGCCTCATGGTGACGAAGCGACCGCCGCCCGCATACGGGGCGGAGCGCGAAACGGCGCCCGGGTCGCTCTTGGACGAATTCTCCGCGATGCTCACGGCCCCCCTGCAACTGCTCCAGCAACCGGCCGTGCTCGCGGCCTCGGCCGGCGTCGGTTTGATGCTCGTCAGCATCCCGTTCAGCCTCTCTCGCGGCGGGATGCTCGCGTTCCTCGCGGCGACTCTCGGCGTCTTCGTGTTGGCCCGCTGGCGCCGCAAAAACGCTGCGCCGAGCGGCAACCGCACGGCCGTCACCGCCGCGACCGCCGTAGCGCTGTGCGTCATCGCCTGGTTCGGCTGGGCGCCGATCGAACGGCGCTTCGATGAGATCGGCTCGGGCCGCACCGTCGACGACCGCACCGTCCTTTGGAACGCGAGCTTCCAGCAACTGCCCGGATTCTGGTTCGCCGGCGCGGGCAACGGATCGCACCTGCGGATCGAACCGCTCGGCCGTGCAGACGCGGATCGCGCCGCCAATACCCCCGTCGGGCACGCGCACAACGAGTACGTCGAAGCGGCCATCGAAGGGGGCCTCGTGCGACTCGGCCTCACGTTCGCCCTGCCGGCGATGGTCTTGGTTTCGCTGGCCCGCGGTTTCCGCCAATTGCAGAGCCGTACCGCGGGCCCGCTGATCCTCGGCGCCCTTTTCGGACTGGCGGTCGTGGCCGCGCACGCCGCGACCGACTTCGCGCTGCACATCCCCGCCGTATCGCTCCTGGCGATGATCGTCACCGCGTATGCGATGGCGGCCGCGCACGATTCCGAATTCCAACTGGTGAAGCAAAAACGGAGGGGATCGCCCGCCCGGACCGAAGTCGAACCGGCGCCGAAACCGTCCCGCGCGACGTTCCTCGGCTTCCCCGCAATCGCCCTCGCCTGTTCGCTCGCCGCGCTGATGATCTTGCTGACTTGGCAGTCGAATCGCCGCGCCGTCGCGGAGAAATACCTGACCGCAGGCATAGCGCAAGGGCGCTCGCTGAACCCGGACTCGTATCGGATTCGCATCGGGTATCTCGAAGCGAGCACGGCGGCGAATCCGAGCAATCCCGAGGCCTTCTTCGAACTCGCCCAAGCGCATTTGGACGCGGCCACCGACCTCGGCCTGGCCCCGGCCGAAGCCATCGCCGGGCATGTCCTCCCCCGGCGTGCCCGACCCGAACGCTTCTCCCCGACTCTGGTCGAGCGACACATCTGGCCGGCCTTGCGCGCCCTGCGGACGGCGCGCGATCTCTGCCCTCTCGTTCCGGAAGTCCACGCCCGCCTGGGATTGCTAGCCGAATACTGGACGCGCTCCGAGCCGGCGCTCGTCCACCTGGATCGCGCAAAGCGGTTATTGAAGTCCGACCCGGAAATCCGTTTCGCCTGCGGAGTCGAAGCCGCGA
>JANXTU010000139.1 GCA_025352235.1 Fimbriiglobus sp. | reverse complement strand
CTCGAACTTCGATCCGTCGTTTCTCGGGGGCTTCACCATGCGTCGCGGCATTCGGCTCGGTTGCGGGTTGGCGGGCGCATTCCTTCTGAACTCCGAACTCCGGGCGCAGTTCGCCTCGGATCGCCCGGCGGCGCCGGCCCCGTTCGGCGGGGCACTACCGAATGTCACCGCCGCTCCGACGCGGCCGGCCCAACCGATCCCGGGTCTGCCGTCCGGCTTCCAACCCGACACCGGTACGGCCCCCGCGCCGATGGTTCCGGGTGGCCACCGCGATCCGCTGCGGCCGGTGCCGACGTCGATCCCGGCCGAGCCGCAGGGGCCGCACCCGTGGGCCGTGAAGGCCGAACACGGCGCCTGGATGATCTGCGTGAAGAGCTACGGCGGGCCGGAGTCGCGCGGCTTGGCCGAGAAACTCGCCAAGGAAATCCGGGAGAAACACAAGGTCGCCTCGTACCTCTTCGAGCGCAACGCCGAAGAACTGGCCGCGGAGCGGGCCAAGATCGACGCGATCCGACAATCGGAGCGGGCCAAGAACGCGCCGTTCATCGCGGCCCAAGCCCAAGCGAAGAAAGAAGCCGAGGCGCGCGGCGAACTCTACCTCGAGAACACGCCGAAGCTCAAGATTCCGAAGCCGGCCATGGAAACCCAAGAGCAATGGGCCGTGCTCATCGGCGGCTTCCCGACGGACGAAGCGGCCCGCAAGGCGCTGACGACGGTGCGCACGCTGGCGGCGCCGACCGACACCTCCTTGCTCGACCGCACCAGCATCGGCGTCGGCGGCGAGCAAAACCCGCAGGGTGGGCAAACGGAATTCAAATCGAGTTGGAACTACGTCAACCCGTACAAAACCTCGATTGTCGTGCCGAACCCGGCCGTGGCCAAGGCGAACGTCGAAGAGAAATACAAGCTCGAACCGTTCATCGTCAAAATCAACTCGGACGTGCCGCACAGTTTGTTGAAGGTCAAGAAACCGTGGACGCTGATCGTGCGGCAATTCAGCTCGCCGATGCAGATGGCCGGCAGGGACGGCGGCGCCGGTAGTGTGTTCGACAAGATCCGCAACCTCGGCAAAAAGAGCTTCCTCGACGTCACGGCCGAGGAGGCCGAGCGGCTCGCCGACGCATTGCGGCACGAGAACATGAAGCCGCAAACGTTCGAGTCGTTCGTGCTCCACCATCGCACCGGCAGCATCGTGACCGTCGGCCAATTCGACGGCCCCGACGACCCAGAATTGCTGCGGACGCAGGCGATTTTGAAGAAGATCACATTCAAAATGCTGAAGAGCGAAACGGCGCCGGTGATGGGCAAGAACGGCCAACCCGACGAGCAACGCATGTTCGACGGCGTCTCGCCGTTCCCGGTGCCGAAGTATTGAAGTGGGCGAGTGCAGCGGCTCAATCGTCTGCGACGCCCCAGCGCTTGGCCAGGCCGCTGTCTACGCCCAACTGATCGCAGACCCGGCCCACGACGAAATCGACCATGTCGCCCACTGTTTGCGGCAGCGTGTAGAACGCCGGCATCGCGGGTAGCACGACCGCCCCGGCTTCGGCGATGGCGACCAGATTCTTCAACTGCACCAACCCCAACGGCGTTTCGCGCGGCACCACGATCAACTTGCGTTTCTCTTTCAAATGCACGTCGGCGGCGCGGTGGATCAAATTCTGCGACATGCCGTGGGCGATGGCCGCGATCGTCCCCATGCTGCACGGGCAAATGACCATGCCACCCGTAAGGAACGACCCGCTGGCGATGCCCGCCTGAAAGTTGCGGTAGTTGTGGTACTTCAAACGGTCGAAGTCCAACCCCGTGGCGGCCGGGCCGAGCAGGATCGCCGGGTCGAACGAGTTCGGGTCGAGCGGAATCGACCGGCCGAGTTCGCGGTCGAAGACTTCCGCCGCCGCCGGACTGATGACGAGGTGCACCGTCCGTCCGGCCCGCAGCAGGACTTCGAGCAAGCGCAGGCCGTAAGCCGAGCCGCTCGCGCCGGTGATCGCCAAGACCAGATCGGTGGATGCCATAAAAAGATTGTAGTCCTTCGCGATTCCCTCTGACCCGCCGCTGTGCTATTCTCTTCTTCCCTCCCCCCAGCCGCAGGGCTTCGCCATGCTGTCCATCCCCGCATCGCCCGGTATCAGTCGCCGGGCCGCCCTGCAAGTCGGCTCGCTCGGCGCCCTCGGGTTGTCGCTCCCGCAATTGATGCGGGCCCAAGCGGTGCAACCGAAGGCCGCGAAGAAGAAATCGATCATCCTCATCTGGCTCGATGGCGGGCCGAGCCAACTCGAAACCTACGATCCCAAGCCCGACGCCCCGGCCGAGTACCGCGGACCGTTCGGCGTCGCCAAAACCAAAACGCCCGGTGTCTGCGTGTCGGCCCTCATGCCCGAAACCGCCAAGCGGTTCGACAAACTCGCCCTGATCCGCTCGGTGCACCACGACACCGGCGACCACTTCGCCGCCGGGCACTGGATGACCACCGGCCGCTTCGGTTCGACGTCCGTCAACCAAGCGCAAAAGTATCCGTCGGTCGGCTCGCACATCGCGAAAGCGCACGGCCCGAACAACCCGGGCCTCCCCGCTTACGTCGGCCTGCCGTCGGCGCAGACGATCTATCTGTTCCCCGGCTACATGGGCGCCTCGTACCTCGGCGGCGCGTACAACCCGTTCGATGTCAACCGCGTCGACCGCTACCTCGGGCCGAGCGACCTGCGGCCCGTGCGCTCCCCGGAGTGGCTGAAGGGAACCAAGAACAACCTCACGGGGGAACGCGCCCGTTTGCTGAACCAATTCGACACCATGCGCCGCGATCTGGACAAATCCGGCATCGCCGATTCGATGGATCACTTCCAGCAGCAAGCGGTCGATTTGATCCTCGGCAACAAAGCCCGCGAAGCGTTCGACATCGACAAGGAAGACCCTCGCTCGGCCGACCGCTACGGCACCTCGGCGTGGGCGCGCTACACCTGCATGGCCCGGCGGCTCGTCGAAGCGGGCGTGACGTTCGTCACGGTCGACATGCCGCACTGGGACGACCACTCCAGCATCGAAAAGAGCCACGGGTTGAAAGTGCCCGTCGTCGACCGGGCCGTGAGCGCATTGCTCGACGACCTCGAAGAGCGCGGCCTGCGCGACGACGTCCTCGTCGTCGTCATGGGCGAGTTCGGCCGGACGCCGCGGATCAACACCGGCCAGCCGGGGATCCCGGTACCGGGGCGCGACCACTGGGGCAACGCGATCAGCGTGATGATGGCCGGGGGTGGGTTGAAGGGCGGTGTCGTCGTCGGCAAGACGAGCGCGAAGGCGGAGTACCCGGTCGAACGGGCTCTCAAGCCTTCCCACATCTTGGCGACGATGTACTCGGTGATGGGACTCGATCCGAAGCAGACCTTCAAAGACCACGGCGGCCGGCCGCACCCGATGCTCGACGACGGCGAGGCGATTGCCGAGTTGGTGTGAGAGTCGCCCTCGACGTGGCAATGCACCGTCCGACTCCGAAAACTCCAAATTGGAGTAGAATGACCTGCGGAGGTCTGCCATGCCGATTCACGATTGGACTCGGGTTAAACCGAACCGATTTCACGCCTTTCGCCAGAATTGGGTCTGCAAGATCGGGAACACTCTGAATGCGGGATTCCTTCCAGGCGGCTTCTATGCACTGCTGGAGCAGCCAACGAACAAGCCGTTGCCGGATGAGACTCCAACTTCGGCACCCGATGCGACGCTCTACGCCCGGAAAGCCGACCGCATTGCGATCCACTCCGATGACGGCGACGTCGTCGCCGTCATCGAGATCGTGTCGCCCGGCAACAAGGACGGCGCCCACGCGCTCAAAACGTTCGTCCGCAAGGCGGTCGAATACGTCCGCTCCGGAATTCACCTGCTGATCGTCGATCTCTTCCCCCCCAGCAAGCGCGATCCCCAAGGGATTCACAAAGCGATCTGGGATCGGCTCCGAGACGACGATTATGCACCGCCGGCGGACAAGCCGCTCACGGTCGTCTCCTACTCCGCGGGCGCAGCGATCAAGGCCTTTGTCGAGCCCGTCGCCGTTGGCGATCCGATGCCCGATCTGCCGATTTTCCTCACGGCGGAGCGTTATGTGCTCTGCCCGCTGGCCTCGACTTACCAAACGTCGTGGGACGCGTTTCCGAAGGTGCTGAAGGGCCCGTTGGAACTGCCGAAACCGGACGCGGGGCCATGATTCGCAGGAGTCCGGGAACCGCTACTTCTTCCCGACGGGGATTCGGAACTGATCGTTCCAGCGTTTGGGTTCCCCCGGCAAAGTCGCGCCGGGGACACCGAGGTTTTTCGCGCGGGCCAAGTCGAGCATCACCCGCGGGTAATCGGGCCATTTGCCGAGTTGGGCGTCGAGCTTGTCCCGCTCCCCTTTGGTGAGTTTCGGCAACAGTTGATCCTTCAAGAACAGATCCAATTCGTCGGTGAACTCCCCCGGTTTGCACGGGCCCAGCGGCGGGAGTTTCTCTTTGTTGTTCGAATCGAGTTTGTGGATTTCCAAAGCGAAATCGGGCCAGCGGCCGAGGGTCGTTCGGAACCGTTGTTGAATGTTGCCCCCGTCGATTTTCGCCAGTTTACGGACGATCATCGGCGACAAGGGCGGTTGATCCATCGTCGTCAGGGGCTTGCCCTTCCCCGGTTCGGGGAGGGTCGGGTGCTGCTCCGCCAGTTGCAACAAGCAAGCCCCATACGAGAACCAGTACCCTTCCTTGAGTGCGGCGTCGTGCCGGTATTTCAGCTCAATCAGCTCGTCTTTGGTCAGTCGGCACGGCGCCGCCACTTCGCCTTTCCGATCGACGGCGAGCGCCGAATCGACGCCGAAGGCTTTGCGGATGTAGTCGTCGATCGCCTTCGCCAGCGCGGGGTCGCTGAAGGGCCACGGCTTGTGGTCCTCCGACTTGTTCGGCTGCCATTGGCTGTGGGCGAAGGCCCACTCGCGGCGGAAGGTTTGTTCGCGCTCGCGCAATTCTTTCAGAAACTGCGTGCGCTCTTCGACCGTCGCTACGGTCTTCAACGCTTTCTGCTGGCTCGGCGGCAGCGATTCTCGCCAAATTCGCTCGCGGATGCGCAGCACCGCATCAAGACGGTCGGCGCCATCGGGGGCGTTCAAGATTTCTTTCCGGGCGGCGTCCGGCAGTCGGTCCAGCCAGACGGCGTATGCTTCGAGCGTCCGGTGGTAGCCGGCGCGTTCCTTGGTGGGGAGGTCGTTCAACCGTTTGTGGAGTTCCCGCAATTGTTGTTGCCGGGCCGGCGGATAGGCCAAAAATTGGGCGATCAACTTTTCTTGGGACGCCAGCGAGATTTTATCGGCATCGTCGTTCGCCGCGGTACTCGGCGCCGCGGGGATTTCGTCGTCGAACAGCTCGGCGTCACGGAGTTTTTTCAGGAATTCAAAATCGTCCACACCCGCGTAGAGGGGCAAATCGTGGATCAACGGCAGATCGGCCCGGTCGAACTTCTCGGCTTCCGGCGGATGCAAATAGGGCCGGGCGAACGAATGCCCGAAGAAGCCGCCCACGCCGACGGCCGCGAGGGCGAACAGCCAAAGGCACAACTCCGGCCAGAGCCTGCGACGCGGCGCCGGCATGGCCAGTCCCGAGACGGATAAACCCGGGGCCGAACCGGACGCATTCGCCGGCACCGGTTGCAACCGAGTCAGCGTCCGCGTCGTGAAAGTCGGGCTCGGCTCCGGCTTCGGGAGGAAGTCGAGCAGGTCGAAGGTCTTCTTGTATTCCGCGACTTTGGTTCGCACGGCCGCGTCGAGCGCGATCTTCGATTCGATCGTGCGCAAGTTGTCTGCGTCGAGTTCGCCGTCGAGGTAGGCGACCAAATCGGGATCATCCGGAGTGTCATCTTCGGGTATTGGGGTCGGTGTCATGATTCCCCGTGCTCCTCGTCGTCGATGTCGGGCGGCGGAGTGCCGTCCATAAATATGTACGGTTGGAGCGCCTCCCGCAGTTTGGCCCGCGCCCGGCTCAGGAGCGACTTCACCCCTTTGGTCGTCAGCCCCATCACGTCGGCGATCTCGGCGTAATTCATGTCTTCAAATTTATTCAACACCACCGCGACCCGTTGTCGCTCGTTTAAATCGTCGAGCGCCCGGCGGACCACCGCCGCGAGTTCTTCCTGCTGGAGGTGCTGCGTCGGCGGGGCGCTCTTGTCCGGAGTCCGCGATTCGCCCGGCCGGAAGCCTTGGAAGTTGGAATCTTGCACCTCCAACGGCAGCACTTGTCGCCGGCGCTGATCGCGGATGGCGTTGATCGCCAAATTATTTGCGATTGTGAAGAGCCACGTCGAGAATTTAGCCTTCGGCGTGTATTTGTGCCGCGTCCGGTAGACCCGCAGGAACACCTCTTGCGCCAAATCCTCGGCCTCGGTGGAATGCCCGACGATGTGCCCCATAATGCCGACGAGGCGGTGTTGGTAACGCTCGACGATTTCCGCAAAGGCGGCTCGGTCGTCGGCGCGCACCCGCAGCATGAGCCGGATGTCCGGATCGCGGAGGGCCATCATCGCGCTGGTCTGTCCGGTCATGCGCCGTGCGATTCGGGGGTGGAGGTTGGGAACTCATTCCAACTGACAGCCGTTCCAATTGTGGCGACACGTTTCCTAACGTGTCGGACAAATGAATCCTCAGCGATCCGCGCTTTCCACAATCAATCCGACACGTTAAGAAACGTGTCGCCACATTCGAACTTCAGCCCGCGTTCGCGGGCAGTCGATCTCCGATCCAACTGTGGCGACACGTTTCCTAACGTGTCGGACAATCAATCCTCGGCGATCAATACATCCACAAAATGCATTTCGCGATCGGTCCGACACGTTAAGAAACGTGTCGCCACATGCGAAGTTCACCCCGCGATTGTGCCCAACTGTTCGGCCTGCCGGCGCAATTGTCCGCAGGCGGCGTCGATCTCCGAACCTTTGCGCTTGCGGACCTTCACACTCACACCCGCCTTCTCGAGTTCCGCGATGAACCCGTTGAGATCGAGGTCGGTCGGGCGTCGATATTGCAAACCTTCAACGTCGTTCCACGGGATGAGATTCACGTGAGCCTTGCGACGCTTCAGCAAGGTCGCGAGTTGGCGACCGTGGACCGGTTGGTCGTTCATCTTGCCGAGGACGACGTATTCGTACGTCACCTGCCGGCCGGTCTTCTCGAAGAAGTACTCGGCCGCAGCGAGGATGTCCGGGATGCCGGTCTTGTCGTTCGTCGGCACGATCTGGGACCGCAGGGCGTCGTTGGGGGCGTGCAGCGATACTGCGAGGTGATACTGCTTGCCGAGGTCGGCGAGTTGGCGGATTTTGGCCGGCAGGCCGACGGTCGAGATCGTGACGTGCCGTTGGCCGATGCCCAGGCCGTCTTTGTCCCCGGCGATGGCGAGGGTTTGAACCAGGCTATCGAGGTTGGCGAGCGGTTCGCCCATTCCCATGACGACGATGTGCGTGAGACGTTCGCCCGGCAACGTCAGGTTCCGCAGCAAAATCAATTGCTCGAGCATTTCGCCGACGGTGAGATTCCGCGCGACGCCTTCGAGGCCGCTGGCGCAGAAGACGCAGCCCATCCCGCAGCCGACTTGCGTACTGATGCAGGCCGTGTGCCGGCCGTCGTCTTGGATCAGTACGCACTCGATGAGCTTGTCGTCGTGCAGCCGCAGCAGCAGTTTGTGCGTGCGATCCCCGGCGATGAGGTGTTTGTCGATCCGCGTCGAAAAGACGTTGAAGTTCGCGGCGAGTTCCTCCCGCAGCCCTTTTGGCAGGTCGGACATCGCCTCGAAATTCGAGGCGCGGCCTTGCAGAATCCAGCGCCGGATTTGCTTGGCCCGCATCGGCGGTTGCCCGCGCTCCGCGAGCCAATTCTTGATGTCGTCGAGCGACAGCTCCAGCATCGCCGGCAGGCGTGCGGGGATTTCCGGGGCGGTCGTCGGCAGTGGGATCGCGAGGGTCATGCGATCATCTTACCCGCCCCGGCGAATGCGGCCAAGAATCGTGAGTTTGCGACTCATTTCGACTTCGGCAAATCCTTCTCCCAACCGCGCCAGAGCCAGCGCAGGCTGTCGGCCATCAGCGCGCCGCCGTGCTTGCCGTTGTGGCCGCCATCGCCAAACGCGAACTTGTAATCGTAGTTCATGTAGCGCAAAGCCGAGGCCATCTGCTGGTTCGAGATCGGCCAACTGCCGTGCAAATTGTCGAGGTCGCCGGAGCCGTCTTGCAGATAGCAGCGGATCGGCTTGACGTCGTTCTTGCGAATGAGGCCGGGGTAAGCGTCGCCGCCGCGGATATTGGCGAAGCTGCCGACGTGGCTAAGGACCTTGCTGAAGAGGTCGGGGCGTTCCCACGCGACGGTAAAGGCGCAGATGCCGCCGCTCGAAATTCCGCAGATTGCGCGACCGGCAGAATCCTGCCGGAGTTTCAAACTCTTTCCGACTTCCGGGAGGATTTCGGATTCCAGAAAGCGCGCGTATTGATCAGAAAGAGTGTCGTACTCGAAGCTCCGGTTCTCGCGCGGCTTGCCATTCTTGTCGAGCTGGTTCGGGAACTGACCGGGCAGAACGAAAATCCCGATGGTGACGGGCATCTCTTTTTTATGAATGAGCGCATCGAACACCGCCGGCACGCGCCAGCCCCCTTTGGGGTCTTGGTACCACTGGCCATCTTGGAAGACCATGACGGCGGCGGGGGTCGTCCCGTCGTACTGGGCCGGTGTGTAGGTCCAGTATTTGCGGCTCGTGCCGGGGAAGATTTTGCTCTCGTTGAACACGTGCTCGGTGATCTGGCCGCTCGGGGTGTCCTTGTCCGGCGTCGCCTCGGGGCAGAGTTTGTAATTGTCGACGGCGAACGCCGGGGCGGCAAGCAGCCCCAAAAAAATAGCGGCCGAGAGCGGGCGGAAGAACATGGCGAGCACCTGGGAATCCGGGGGAGACGCGAACGACTGATGGTTACGGTAGCACCGCGGCCGCGCCACATCAACTGTTCGGGACGGGGGGACTGCCGATGATCGCATTGCCGCCCCCGGAATTTCACTGCCGCCCGATGGCTCACGTCCAACCGTTCGCGCCGACCGAGGTGAGCGACCCCCTCACCGAAACGAAACTCCTCGACGTGCCCGATACGCCGAAAATCCCGGACGAGATCGAGCGGTTCACCACGCTCGGGCGGTTGGTGCCGGGCATCGCCCACGATGTGAACAACCTGTTGACGGTGATCTGCGGATATGCGGAACTGCTTACGGAAGAACTCGCCCTGGGCGACCCGCGCCGCGGGTTGTTCTCGCTCATCGTCGAACTCGGCCAGCAGGCGGGAGAACTGCTGACGTACGTCAATGGGCTCAGCCGCACCCCGGCCGTCACCGGTGTGCGGCTGCCCGAGTTATTCGCGAAGGTCGGTCGGATTCTGCCGCGCTACGTTGGGGCCGACTTGCGATTCAGCGCCGAGTGTGCACCGGGGCTCGGGTTGATTCCCCTCGACCCCATCGAAGCCGTGCAAGTCGTCTTGAACCTCGTCGGCAACGCCCGGGATGCGACACCCCAAGGTGGTGCCATCGCCGTGCGGGCCGTCGGTCGCACACTCGCCGAAGCTCGCCCAGGTTGGCCTCACACCGTGCCGGCCGGCCGCTTCGCCGTGCTGACCGTCTCCGACACCGGCCGCGGGATGGACGACGATATTCTGCTGCGGATTTTTGAACACCACTTCACTACCCGCGTCGACTGCGGCGGTACCGGCACCGGCCTCGCCACTGTTGCTCGCATCGTCGCCGGGGCCCGCGGGTTCATCCAAGTCGAATCCGAGCCCGACTGGGGCACCCGCTTCCGCATTTTCTTCCCGATGGACTGACCTCGTCACTTCCAGTCGAACCCCCATCAGTACCCACGAGCATTCTTTGGCTTCGAAGATTTCTTTGGAGTTCAAACCGTCGGCATCCATCACGACGACGCGGGCCGAATAGATTTTCTTGTCGAGATTCTGTTCGTCCGGCGGCTTGGCCGATTGGTGGTTGTCGGCGAGGCGATTTCCATCCGGTGTCGTCGCCATCGTTCGCGTCCTCCGGGGATTGCGAAGGTATTCTCCCCCGAGACGGCCGGCGCCTCGGTCGAAATTCCGAAGCTTCGCGGCATCAGATGCTTTCCCCTTGACGACACCGCGGGGAATACGGACGATGCGACCCTTCTCGAGTACGAGGCACGGATGGCCGACGACACCGACTTGCGCATTGCGACGGCCGACCGCGTCGCCACACTCTGGCTCGACCGGCCCGGTTTGCCGGCGATCGATCGCGCGCTCTGCAAAATCTTCGCCCGGCCCGACCTCGACGTGCTCGTCATTCGCACCGCGATGCCGGCCGGCTTCGGCGTTATTCAGTCGCAGTCCGAAGCCGCCGCGTTCGCCGGTGCGGGACAGCGCCTCTTTCAAAAGCTGAGGGAAGCCTCGTTGGTCACGCTGGCCTTTGTCGAAGGGCCGTGCCTTGGGCCGGCGTTCGAGTTGGCGCTCGCGTGCGATTATCGGCTCGCCGTGGAAGGGCCGAGCAGCCGGGTCGGCTTCGGCGATGCCCCGACCTGTTGGGGTGGGCGGACGCACTGGCGGCAACTCAGCGGACGCCCGGCACCGACTGCGACGAACCCGCGCAGCCTCGATATTTTCGACAGCGTCTGTTGCGAACGGCGGGCCAAGATCGACCTGCAAACGTGGCTCGACCGATTGCTGGCGAACCCGAAGAAACGCCGCGCACCGTGGCGCAGTTGGTTCGTCAATCGCGCGGAAGGCTTCGCCGAAGAACGCCGGCAGTTCGTCCGCAATCGACCGAAGAAGCCGTTGAATCCGTGGCCCGCATTCGACACGATCCTGCCCATCCCCGCGTTCCCGCCTATCGTCGGGCTCGTCGGGGGCGACCTGCGTTCGACGGCGCTCGCCTGGGAAATCGCGACCCGCGGCCACCGTGTGATTCGCCTGACCGACGACGCGGCTCTCCCCCGGCCGAACCGGCTGACGCCGTTGGAACTCCAGCAAGCCGAGGGTCGGATTTCGGTGGCCACGAATGCCTCGTCGCTCGCGCAGTGCGGGCTGGTGATCGTCGATGACAGCGGCTTGTCACCGGCGTTTTTAGAGCATGGCCTGCCGGCCCGCACGATCTTGGCGGTCGCCCCGGCCGACGCCGCCCGCTTCGCGGAGTTGGCCCGTCGACCTCGGAGAATAGTCGGCCTCGAATTCGCCGGCGATTCCCTCGCCATCGTCTACCCGCAGCAGGAGACGAGCCCAGACACGATGGCCGCTCTCGGAGCTTGGTTGCAGCAACTGGGGTGTCAACCGGTTGTCACGCATGAACGGACGATGGCCGAGGTCGGAACCGCGATGACCGTCACTTGACACGCCGCGCGGCCGAACCTAAGTTCAGCGCAGGCTTAACCGGGCGATGACGAGGGCCGATGATGGCGACGCACGACAGCATGGAAATCGTCGGTCTGAACTTGAAGATGCTCGGCCGGCAGAGCAAGAAGAACGTCCTCGTCAGCGCCGGGAAGCCGGCCGACAAAGCCCGGTTGCTCGAGAGCGTCCGCGAACTGGCGAAGCTCGATGTCCGCTTGTTCGCCACCGAGGGCACGAGCCGGTTCCTCACCGAACAGGGCGTGCCGAACGAGCCGATCTATAAGATCGGTGAGGGGACCGAACCGAACATCAAGTCGTTCCTCGAAGCCGACCGCTTCGACCTGATCGTGAACATCCTCACGGGCGATTACAACTACGACGCGTCGTCGGATAGCAATCGCATCCGTGCGCTCGCGGTGCAGAATTCGATCCCGCTGATCACCGATATCGAAGTCGCGATTTTGACCATCGACACGGTCGTCCGCAACGTCCGCGACGGGGTCTACAGCTACAAAGTGTCGAACCGCGAAGAACCGTGGAACTTGAAGGCCGAGTTCCTGAAACTCGTCGACGAATACGGCGGCTTCGCTTGCCATCACGCCCACTTCGATAAAGCCTATTTGATCTCGCTGCAAAACTTGGAGTTGAGCCAAGTCGACATGCAGTTGAAGTGGAAGCTGTACAAATCCCTCAAAGAGAATTACACCTTCGAGGATCTGTTCGAGCGGATCTCGCGCGGCGTCGAAACGATGGTGGCCCAAAATGTGAAATACTGCCGGACGATGGTCGATGCCGATGCCACGGTGCGGACGCTGCCGATGGAAGCGGCGCTCGCGGTGAAGAAGAAGTTCGCCGGGAAGATCGAATTTGAAATCGGCGTGCAACCGCTGCAGGGCGTGCTCGAACCGGAATCGCGGAAGCAGTACGAGCGCGCCTGTGAGATGGGCGACTTCTGCGGCGGCCTGCCGTCGAAGGACCGGCCGACGCCCGAGAAACACATCGACATCATCATGCAGATCGCCAAGAATTTGAAGAAGCCGCTCGACGTGCACGTCGACCAAGAGAACAACCCGTACGAATCCGAGACGGAAATGCTCGCGGCCAAGACGGTCGAATACGGCATGGAGGGGATGGTCTACGCGGTGCATTCCATTTCGGTGAGCGCGAAGGAAACGCCGGAACAAGAGCGGATCATCCGGCGCGTCAAGGACGCGGGCGTCGGGGTCATCGTCTGCCCGTCGGCGGCGCTCAGTATGAAGCAGCTCGAAATCAAATCGATGCTGCACAATTCCATCGCCCCGGTACCGGCGCTACTCAAAGCCGGCGTACCGACGTTCCTCGGCGTCGACAACATCCACGACTTGTTCATGCCGATCGTCGACGGCGACATGTGGGTCGAATGCCGGATGCTGATGGAAGCCTGCCGATTCTATGATATCCGCGCCGTGGCAAAGCTGGCCTGCGCCCGAATCGCTCGCTGACCGCTCCGCAAACAGCACAAGCTGTATCCCCACAGCGCCACCGTCGGCCAAACGCCGAGGCCGACTTCCCGCAGGCGGATACTCCATTCGAAGGTATCGAGCATCGCCAAGACGATGCAAGCCGACCACGCGATCAATCCCACGAGCAGTCCCCAACTCGGCAGCGCTGCCCTGGGCCGATCGCGCAGGTCGAGCGCGACCAACCCCGCGATCGTCGGCATCGCGTACACGTAGTAATGCATGTGCGACGCTGGGGCGAGGTGGACCATCGTGATGCAGAACCCGCCGAACGCGAGCAGCGCCTCGGCGGGTCGGTCGAGGAGCTCCGGGATGCGCCGCGCGCGGTACAGGGTCAGGAGGATCATAGCCAAGCCGAGGAGGTAGTGCACCGCCTTCGACAGGCCGTCGGAGTCACTGGGTCGGGTGGCGGTGTCCGGGTAGCGAATGTTGTGGAAAATGGCGTGGAACGCTTGGCTATCGGTGTCGCTCGCGTTGATGAGTTCTGTACTGCGGGTCGCGTCGCCGGTGTTGGTCAGACCGGGCGTCGCCACCAGTTCGAAGAAGTTGCGGTTCATCCGGATCGCCCCGTCGACGCCCCAGACGGTGGCCGGCAGGGCGCCGAGCAAGATCGCGAGCCCCGCCGCGACGCCGAGGTACGGTCGCCAGTGTCTCGTCGCCAGCGGGTAGAGGATGAGCAACCCGGGGAAGACTTTCAATGCCCCGGCCGCGGCCAGCCACCAGCCCCCGGCGAGGGGTCGGCGTCGCCGGAGAGCCAAGACCATTTCCGCGAGCAATGCGAGCACGAGGTGGTTCACCTGCCCGCGGCTGAGGGTGAAACCGATGACTGGCAGACAAATATCAAAAGGGATCAACCGGTGGTACCACCAGCGTCGGGACCACGGGACGGCGTCCGGCGCGGCCGCGAGCGCGAAGCGGTGGGCGGCCCAACCCGAGAGCAGCAAGCTGAGCGCGTACCAGAGGCCGACGCTGACGTCGAAGGGGAGGAAGCCGGCGCGGTCGGCCCCGCCCGGCGGGTCGGCCAACGGCGTGACGAAGAGCACGAACGGGGGCGGGTAGCAATAGTGCCAGCCGCGGTCATCGCTGATTTGGTACGGGTCGATGCCGGCGCGCACGGCCCACGCGGCACGGGAGTAAACGCCGAAGTCGGTCATGCGTAAATCGGAGTGCGCCGAGCGCTCGATCACGAGCCAGCCGAACGCCACGCAGATCGCAGTGAGGACGGCGACGGCGATCCATTCCCAGCGGTACAAACCCCGTTCGGCCGGTGGGCGGTCAAGCAAGGTGCGGCTCCAAAGCGAAGCGGGCCAAAGTGACATCGTGTTCTAATTGAGCGATCAATTCCGCGATGGTGGCAAACGGCCGCGTGTCGCGCAGGCGGGTGGCGAATTCGACTTTCAACGACCGGCCGTACAGGTCGCCGGCGAAGTCGAGCAGATGGACTTCGATCTTCTTGGTCGATTCGCCGAAGGTCGGGTTCGGGCCGATGTTCGCGGCGCCAATGTAAACTACAGAATCGAGTTCAACCAAGACCGCGTAGACACCGTCTTTCGGCAACAGGGTGCCGACGCCCCCGAGGTTAGCGGTGGGGAAACCGATGGTCCGCCCGCGGCGGGCCCCCGCTTCCACGGTGCCCCGGATGGCGTAACGTCGGCCGAGCCAGCGCGCCGCGGCGGTCACATCCCCCGCGAGCAGGGCCGAGCGGATCCGGCTGCTGGAAATCGCTTCGGCATCTTCGAGCAACGGCGGCACTTCGACAAAGCGCCGGCCCACACCGGCGCACAGCGCCCGCATCGCGGCCGTATCGCCGCTGCGATTGCGGCCGAAGCGGAAGTTGTAGCCTTCGACGACGACCTTCGCCTCGAACAGGCCGAGGAGCACATCCTCGAAGAAGGCTTCCGGCGTGAGTGCGAGCAGGGCCGCCTCG
The DNA here is from genome assembly GCA_025352235.1 of Fimbriiglobus sp. GTDB lineage: Bacteria > Planctomycetota > Planctomycetia > Gemmatales > Gemmataceae > JALHQU01. The sequence goes on along the minus strand of JANXTU010000139.1, from coordinate 1,666 downwards.
GTTTTCAGAACGACAACCCGCTCGGCTCCGGCCGCGCGCAGCAGGGCGATGCGGTCGTCGGTGGTCGTCAACGGTTGCTTGGCTTGGGCCGGGTTCAACAGCGCCAGCGGGGGCGGATCGAACGTGACCACGACGGCCGGGCCACCGGTACCGCGGGCTTCTTCGCGCGTCACGGCGACGAGTTGGTGGTGGGCGCGGTGGACCCCGTCGAAGTTGCCGACCGTCACGGCCCCGCCGGTGTACGCCGCCGGGGGATGCTGAGTCCAACCAATATGCAGTGTGGCCATCCCAGTTATCTTGCGACTCCCGGCCGGCGCGGCAAGCCGGGGGAGGCGGGACTTCGCGAGTGCGACTTATTTATTGACCCATTCCACGGTGAGGTTTTGGAACGATCTCTTCCGTCAGCAGGATCTGCCAGCCGTGCGAGGATCAAAACGAGAGCGGGGATGCGCATGGGCGAGGCCTCGGGACGGATGCGAGCCCCCATTGTGGGCCCCCGGCGCGGGCGGGGCAACCGCCCGTTACCCCGGCGCGACATCGCGCATCGGCTCACTTCCTCTTCGGCAACGACAGATCTGTTTCCGCCGGATCGGGCTCGGGCACTTTGAGTTCCTTCCGCAAGCGGGCCAGTTCCGTTTCCAGTTCCTTTTGGATCTCGGCGTATTTCGGTGTGCCGAAGACGCTTTTCAATTCCTGCGGATCGGTTTTGAGGTCGAACAGTTCCCAGTAATCGAACTCGAGTTCGTAGAACCGCACCAGCTTGTACCGTTCGGTGACGACCCCGTAGTGCCGGGCCACGCTGTGGACGGCCGGGTGTTCGTAGTAGTGGTAGTAGAAACTTTTCCGCCAATCCTTCGGGGTCGTCCCCTTCAGCAAAGGAAGAAAACTGCGGCCTTGGATCTCCGTCGGCACCGCGACCCCGGCCGCTTCCAGTAGAGTCGGGGCGAAGTCGATATTGCTGACGATCTCGGCGTTCGCGGCACCCTTTTTCGCCGCGGCGGGCCACTTCACCAACAGCGGCGTCCGCAGGCTCTCCTCGAAGATCCAGCGTTTGTCGAACCAGCCGTGCTCGCCCAAAAAGAAGCCTTGATCCGAGGAATAGACCACGATGGTGTTCTCGGCCAATCCTTCTTTGTCCAAGAAGTCGAGTACTTTGCCGACGCCTTCATCCACGGCTTTGATGCAGCCAGTCACGTCGTGGAGGTAGCGGTTGTAGCGCCAGCGGACGAGGTCTTGCCCCTTCAGGTTGGCTTTCTCGAAGGCTTCATTGCGCGGCTTGTAATACTCGTCCCACTTCTTCTTGTCGGCGTCGGTCATCCCCGGCGGATAGACCAGTTTCGCATCCAACTTCGTGAACGTTTTTTCGAGGGTCATATCCTGCGACTTCTCCGCTTTCCCGCGGCCGGCGTAATCGTCGAACAGCGTGTCCGGCTCGGGGTAAACGCGGTCTTGATCGTGGCCGAGGTGCCGCAGCGCCGGGGCCCACTCGCGGTGCGGCGCCTTGTGCTGGCACATCAACAGGAATGGTTTCGTTTTGTCGCGGGCTTTCATCCAGTCGATGCTGAAATCGGTGATGAGGTCGGTGACGTAGCCGGTGTTCGTTTCCTTTTTGCCATCGCGGATCATCGGCGGGTTGTAATAGATCCCTTGCCCCGGCAGGATATGC
>JANXTU010000005.1 GCA_025352235.1 Fimbriiglobus sp. | reverse complement strand
CGGATTGAAAGAATTGTGGATGTCGGATCGCGTTTTGAATTTCTTCAAATCCGCAATCCGAAATCCGCAATCCGAAATGCTACTTGGCGCCGTACGGGTGCCGCTCTTCCTTCCGGGCGAGGATCTCGTCGATCTTCGGCGTGCCGGCCATGGCGCACTTGATGGCGAGCTTCGTGGCTTCGTAGTTGTACTTGTAGATCTTGGCGTCGTCGGCCGCGGCCCAGTGGATGAACACGCCGCAGACGATGACGTAGTCTTCGGCCTTGCTCTGCGGGATGACGCCTTCGGCGACGCTGTCGACCACCGCGCGGGCCACGGCTTCTTGGGCCGGCCCGAACATCTGCACGGCTTGCTTAGCGCCTTTGATGGTCACTTTCGTGATCATCACCGTGGCGGGCTTGCACATCAAATTCGGCGTGATGACCGCGAGCAGGCTGCTGTGGCCTTGGCTCTGCGTGGCCAGCGCGTTGGCGAAGGCGATGCCGACGGGGCCGGTTTTGTCGCCGATGAGCAGATCAATGTGGGCGATTTCATTGCCGTCGCCGACCAGACCTTCGCCGATGAACATGGACATAGAGAGCCTCTGCAAGCGGGGAACGGGAACACGAAACAGTAGCCGTAGGTTTAGCCTTAGAGGGCCGAACGGCAACCGCATTCAGCGCCGGAAGGACCACCGCCAGGCGATGGTGCCGCGCGGGACGGGCGTCGAACCACTCACGCCTTCTTGCCTTCGAACAAATCTTCCGGGTGATCGCCGGCGGCGTGTTTGTCCGGGTCGAACCAGTTCGGGTTGAAGTCGATCCGCAACCAGTGCTTTATAGCGAGGTTCGCCGTGAGGGCCAAGATGGCGTCGGCCATCGCGATCTCGCCGTGGCAGCGCGGCAGGATGTCGGCGTGCTTCCACTTCTTCTTGCCGTCGGCGCCGACTTCGAACTCGTAGCTGACGGGCCGCTTGTCCCAGGCGCGAATGCAGTAGGCGAAGTGTTCCATCTCCGAGCGGTAGCCGCGGATGTCCGAGTCCCACGCCGGGCCACCGGGACCTTTGCTGATGGCCGCGCCGCCCCCGCCGCCCCAGGTGCTGCTCGCTTCCGCGGCGGGCTTGCCGTCCTTGCTGACGGTCACCGTGATGGCCGTGTCCTTGCCGCCGGCGTCGGTCTTCTTGCCGGGGTCTTTCTCTTTGAAGAGGTAGACGTTCGCTTCCTTCTCGACGATCATCGTGCCCCGACTGCCCATGAGGCACTCGCCGTAATCCTCGAAGCCGTTGGTGCTGACGCTCGAATAGGTGACGACGACGACATCTTGCTTGTTCGTGGCGTAGGTCGGCCCGGGGAACTCGTAGGTGCAGAAGACGCCGTCTTCGCAATCGCGCGGGTTCTTGCCGGGGCCGTAGAAGGACTTGACTCCGGTGCCGACCACGGAGATCGGCTTGACCTTGCCCAAGAAGATGCTGGCCGCATCGAGTTGGTGGCTGCCGAGTTCGGCCATCAATCCGCCGCCGGTGCGGTCCGAAATCCGCCAGCGGACGAGTTCTTTGATGTCGGTGTAGTACGGCTCCGGTTTCGACCCCGGTTTCGGCGCGTACTTGTTCCTGGCGTCGAGCGCCGCGATCGGCACGAACTGCAACTTGTCGAGTTCGGCCTGCGGGAGCTTCGCCGAATCCTGCTTCCGAATCGGCGGGTACCAACCGTCGCGGATCGTCGGCAGATCGTAAGCCGCGTCGAAGGCTTCCTTCTCCTTGTCGCTGTACTTCATGTCCCACGAGTTGTTCCGGTGCCAGAGCGCCCGGATGTGCTTGATGTCGCCGATCAATCCGGAGTTGACGACTTCGAGGGCATGGGCGTAGAGCATCGAATAGTGGCGCTGGTGGCCGATGCTCAGGAGCAGCCCTTTTTCTTTGGCCTTCGCGATCATCGCTTTGCAATCGGCGATGGTGCGGGCCATCAGCTTTTCGCACAGCACGTGCAGCCCGGCTTCCAGGCATTGGATCGTCATGGGCCGGTGCGTGATGAGCGGCGTCGCGAGAATCACCCCTTCGATCCCGAGCTTGTCTTTATCCGCGAGGAGCGCTTCGACGGTGTCGTACTTGGCGATCGTTTTGGCCTCGGCTTCGCCGTAGACCTTGTTCAAGCCCTTCCGCGGCGACGGGGCCGCTTCCCCGGCGAAGATGCGCTCCATGTTGTACGGCCGCACATCGCAGACCGCGACGATCTTCGTGAAGGCGGGGTTGTGGTCCCCGACGAGGATGTTGCCTTCGTCCCCGCAGCCGATCAGCGCGACCTTGACGGGCTTGTTCCCCTTCCATTGCTCGTAGCCGAAGTACACGGCCGCGCTCACGGGCACCACGGCCCCGGCGGCGGCGGCGACCTTCATGAAGGTCCGTCGCGTCGGGTCGTTCGGGCTCTTCGCTTGGCGGTCCCGTTCGAGATCGGCGGCGGCTTGAGCGAAGTTCTTCGCGCCGATCGCCTTCTGTTCGGGGGTGAGGTCGAGGGCCATGGCAATATCCCGGAGAGGGGGGTTCGGGTTCAAAATCCGACTGTTCCAAAGTCCAAATCATTTTAGGAGTCCGACGCGCGGCGGCGCGTCGGATACGATGCAATTTCCCTTCCCGCATGCGCTGCGCGAGTTCCCGATGGACGATTCCGCCGAACTCCGGGCGCTCCTCGCGGCCGTGCTCGCGCATCCGGAGGACGACCTTCCCCGGTTGGTCTACGCCGATTGGCTCGACGAATCCGGCGACCCGGACAAACTCCCCTTGACCGGCGGGCGAAAAAGCCGGACGATTCGTTCGACCGGTTGCGCACCCGCTTGCAGGATTCCCACCATGGCCACGGATACGGCCCCCGACGTCACCTTCACCCTCGTGGAATCGCCTGTCATTCCCGGTGCCCCGGCCGCCGTGCGGCGCCGGAATTACTGGCAACTCCCCCTCTTCGTATTGGGTGTGACCGCGGCCATCGCGGCGTGGCGCGCCTTCCCCCCGAAGCCCGACAACCCGACCGAGTTGTTCCAAAAAGAGTTGATCGCGCTGAAGCAGGCGGTCGATCGCAAACCGGTCGAACCGGAACCCCTCGCGGCGGCGAGCCGCAAAGTCGAGGCGGTCTTCGAACAGTTCCCCGCGGAGTCGAACCAATCGCATTTCCTGCTCGGTTCCGCGCACGCGTTCCTCGCCGAGAGCGGCGCCGACGCCGCCGAGCATTGGAGGCAATCGGCCGGACACTTCGCTAAATGCGACGCCTTGACGCTCGCGGACCGGGCCGATCAGGGCCGGTGCGTCTTCCGCTCGGCGAAAGCGACGGCGGCCATCGGCGCCGGCAACCCCGCGCTATTGCTGCCGGCGTTGCAAGCGCTGCCGAGCGGGGACGACCCCGGCGAGCAATCGCGGTTGATCGCCGAGACGTGCCTGCGGCTCAACCCGCCCGATTGGAAGCGGGCCAAGGCCGAATTTTCCGCGTATCTTAGCGGGCCGCAGCGGGGCGCCCCGGCCGCGACCGCGAAGTACCGGCTGAAGCTTTCCGAACTCTGCCTGCAGATGAACGAGCCCGACAAGGCCCGCGGATGGCTGCAACAGATCGACAAAACCGCCCCGCCGGAGGTGCTCGCGCTCGCCAAGGTGCAACTCGCCCGGCTCGCGGCCGCCGACAACAACTGGCAAGATGCCGTCGGCCTCTTCGCCGCGGCGCAGGCCACGCCGGGGTTGCCGGGCGACCAACTCGGCATGATCCGCTACGAGACGGGCAAGGGGTATCTGGCGCTCAATAACAAAGTCGAAGCGGCGAGTTTCTTCGAGCGCGCCGAAACCGAAGGCGGCCCGGCCGGGGTCGCCAGCAGCGTGAAGCTCGCGGAACTGGCCGCGCGCGATCCGATGGCCAAAGGGAAGCGGTCGGCCGCGGCGGACCACCTCGAAGCGGCCGTGAAAGGCCAGAAACCCGGCGTCGAATTCCGCAACGCCCACGTCGCCGTCGACGATGTCCGCAACGCCTTCGAAGAGACGATTCAAGTCTGCCTGATGGAAGGGGATTACGCGACGGCCCTGCGCGGCATCGCGGCCTACGGCGCGGTGTCGCTGCCGGGTCGGGACCGCGAGAAGAAAGCCGAGTGCCTGAGCGCGTGGGCGGCGGCGACCCCGGAACCGGCGGCGGCGAAACAGAAGTGGAAGCTCGCGGCCGACGAATACGCGGCCCTCGCCGCGCTGCACCCGATCCCGGCCGCGAAGGTCGATTACTATCGCCGGGCCGCATCGAGCCTGCGCTCCTCCGGCGAAGACCGTGCCGCCCTCGAGACGCTCGACCAACTGCTGCTGATCCAAGGCGCCTCCGCCGATCAAACCGCCCCGGCCCATTTGGAAATAGGGGAAATCCTGCTCGCTCAGCAGAAGTTCACCGAAGGGATCGACGCCTTGAAGAAAGCGATCGCCCCGGGCGGCCCGACCGCGACGATCGCCCAAGTGAAGATGGCCCGCGCCCACTTGGACGAAGGCCGGCGCAAAGTGGGCGCACCCGCGACCGCCGTCGAAGGCCGGGGGCTGATCGACCTCGGCAAAAATCTACTGACGCTGATCGCGAACAAAACCTACGACGGCGCCCCGGAGCGCGAAGCCCAACAAGAAGCGCTCTACGATCTCGGCAAAGCGCTAATGCCGCAGAACCTCCCCGAAGCGGAAGCACGCTTCCGCCAGCTGGTCCAGTCCAACCCCGCCGGGGCCTTCGCCGAACGGGCCAAACTCTACCTCGGCAGTTGCCTGCTGCTGCTCGCCCGCGGCGAACACAAAGGGGGCATCCCACCCGCCGACGCCGAGCGCAAACTCAAAGAAGCCCTCGGCGTGTTCGAGTCGCTGGCGCTGTCGAAGTCGACGTTCATGCAATCCCAGGCCGACATCCGCGTCGTGAATGCGAACCTCTTGCTGAAGAACTACGACGAGATGCCCAAAATTTGCAATGCGACCGCCGAGCGGTACAAAGGCCGCCCCGAAGAATTGATCGTGCTGGGGATGCTTTATTCGTCGTACCAAAAGGCCGAACGGCTGGAACTCGCCGGGCGGACGCTGACCCGGATGGAAGAATCGTTCGCCGCCATGCCCGCGACCGCCTTCGGCGGCGGCATGGAAGAATTCACGAAAGCCTACTGGCAGAAGTGGTTCGACCAAGTGAAGCGCCGGTGAAGGACGGCGGCCATCTCAATACGTCTCCGGAAGTTCCCCGCGCCGGGCCCGGGCGGAGTGCGATTCCGAAACCCCTCCGGGTCGTGTGTTCCCTGCCGGTGGCCGCAAATTCTCGAGGTCGGGCAAATCGTCGGGGTATGCGAGCAGGTCCCGGAAAAGCGCCGGATCGCGAGCGCTAGCCAATACAACGATCCGAATCATCCGCATCCGCCAAGTCACATACATCGGATCGTTCAAGTCGAGAATTCGAACGAGGAAATTCGCCGGCGCGGTTCGGGGACGCAGGAGGCCATCGTTTTCGACGCACACCTGCTCCGATAATAAGGTCGATCTCGGATCGGGTAGCACCAGGGTACCTTTTGCCGCATTGCACGTCCGACAACTGTAGAGCAAATTTGAATACTCGAGGCGACGCTTCGGCGTTCGAGCGACGGGTGCGAAGTGATCGATTTCAAAAATGCCCGCGTCGGGTTCCCACCGCTCGCGTCGGAGGCAGTAGATGCACCGGAATGTAAACTCGTCTCGAATCCAAGGTCGGAAACTATCGATGTCGAGATACCCTGTCGGAGCGTGTCGTCCCCCGATCGGATCGCGGGGGTAATCGAAGGGCGTCATCCTTGTGCCTTTCGCTCCAGATCTTCAAGCCGGCGGCGTACTTCCCTTTGTGGCAGTGGGGCGAACGTCCTGCGGAATCGGCGCAAGCCGACCTGCAGTTCTTCGAGCTCTTCCGTTTCGGACGATGTGATGGATCCGGCGATGTCTTTCTCGATCAAAATCGCTCGCCGACCGATCCGATCCTCCGTCCAAGATGTCGCGGATTCGGTTGGAGGCGTCGATACGGCGACGATTTTGAATCGGGTTTCACCGTTCACCCGCACTCCGGTTCCGTCGGGATCCAGCGGCAACGACATCAAGAATTGAAGAACGGACTCACCTTGTGTCTCGACATCGATTTCCGACATGATTGTCTTCCAATATCGCGGCGGTCGGCAACGCAGAGTGAATTCTACCCGATGGCCGAACGGATTCCCAGCCCGTCGTGCACAGTTGATCGACCGTCGACCACTGGTCGATAATCGACCATCTCACTTGAGCGAAACCATTTAATTCTTGGAACAATTTCATTCCGATGGCCGCGAAGTCGATACTACTGGGACAGCCGTACCGAACGCGAGTTTCTAGGTGGTAGCCCCATGTTTCGCGCATCCCGTCTGCTCGCGTTGCTCGCCGGTTTCGGCCACGCTTCCACGGCGATGGCCCAAGCGCCCGTGATCCCGAACCCGCCCGCCGGGTTCGCGGGGCCGACAGACGCCGTCGTCGCAGCGCCGCCCGCCGTACCGCCCTTCACCGCCCCGGTCCCCGCGATCACGACGGCGCCGGTCGCGGAATCGACGGCTCTGAAATTCGAAGCGGTCTGGAACAACGGACTCTTTTTCCAAACGCCGAACAAAGAGTTCGTCGCGCACGTCGGCGGGACGCTGCACGCCGACGGCGCGTGGTACACCGCCGGGCAGGGGTTGCAAGCGTTCGCGGGGGGCACCGGCAAGTTCAACGACGGCGTCAACATGCGCCGCTTACGGTTCTTCCTCGAAGGAACCGTGTACAAGAACGTCGATTACAAGCTCGAAATCGAATTCATGAACGGCTTCAGCTCGGCGGGGTTGACCGGCCCCGTCTCGGCGTCGACCGTGTCGAATTCCCCCGGCCCCACCGACGCGTGGATCACGGTGAAACAAGTCCCGCTGCTGGGCAACGTGCGCATCGGGAATCAGAAAGAGTGGTTCAGCCTCGAGCACCTGAACAACTACCGCGCCCTCGAATTCCTCGAGCGATCGTACCTGTTCGACTTCAGCCAAGCGACGGCGTTCAATAACGGGTTCTCGCCCGGCATCAGCGCCTATCGCACCTGGCTCGACGACCGTATCTTCACCGCGATCGGCGGGTACAAGAACGAGAGCAACCTCCTCGGCTTCGGTCTCGGCGACGGGCAATACGCCGTCACCGGCCGCGTGGCCGGCCTGCCCGTCTGGGAGCCGGACGACAAACTGTTTTGGCACATCGGCGGGGCCATGAGCCACCGCGACACCGTCAACGGGCAGGTGCAAGTCCGCATCCGCAACGAAGTCCGCAACGCGCCGTTCCCACTCTTGAACCTCGTGGCGAACACCGGCGCGATCAATGCCACGTCGCAGACGCTGTACAACTTGGAAACGGCCGCCGTGTACGGCCCGCTGACCCTGCAAGCCGAATACACCGCCAACCTCATCCACGGGGCGAATTCCGGCACCGGGCCGAATGTCGGCACGCTCGCCTACCAAGGTTTCTACGCCGAAGCGATGGTCTTCCTGACGGGGGAGAGCCGCTCGTGGGACCCGAAAATCGGCGTCTTCAAACGGGTGACGCCGCTGCGGAATCTCTCGTTCACCGAGCACGGCACCGGGGCGTTGGAACTCGCGGCCCGCTACACCTACCTCGACCTCAACGACAAAGGGATCAACGGCGGTCGGCTCAACGACGTGACCATCGGCTTGAACTGGTATTTGAACACGAACACCAAGATCCAATTCAATTACGACTACCTCTACAAAGACGGCGTCAATTCCGTGGCCAAAGGGGCCGTCCACTCGCTCGGCACCCGGCTCGCGATCGATTTCTAAGGTTCCGCCGGCCCCGAGCCGGGGTATAATTCTTTCCATACATCCGATGGGAGGAATCGACCGATGCGAGCCATTTTGACCTTGGGCGTTTTGGCCCTGTTCGGCTTCGGAGCGACCGGTGCCCCGGTCCCCAAAGAAAACAAGAAGACCCTTCCCGAAAAATTGCTGGGCGAGTGGCGGCTGGTGAAGTCCGATGTCGGCGTGAAGATGGATTACGAGTTCACGATCCACTTCAAGAAAGACGGCGTCCTCGAATTCCACCGGCAGATCCCGGATCGAGAAGCCTTCGTGTCGAAGGGGACGTACAAGACCGCCGAGAAAGCCGAAAAGTTCCCGGACGGCTCCATCGATTGGAAGATGGACAACGGCCTCGGGGAGGTCTCCAAGATCCTCAAGCTCAACGACGACGAGCTCGTCTTTGAAGACCCTGACGGGTTGAAAGAATCGTTCGTGCGGGTGAAGGCCGAGAAGAAAAAAGACAAGTGAGCGACCGGTGTTCAGCGCCCGAGCGTCGCCCGCACCGTCGGGGGCGGCGGGCTTTCGCCCGGTTTGTCGAAGCGGTTCCGCAAGCGCTCGGCGACGGCGCGCACCGGGTCGGTGACCACCGGCAGCATCACGGCTTTCGGCGTCAGCTTGCCGCCGTCGCGGGTCAGTTCGATCTTGAATAAACTCCCGCTGAGCAATCCCGTGACGTCGCCCAGTGGGGTCGTCAACCAGCGCTTCAACGTCTGCGACCAGATCGTGTAGAACTCGAACTTCACGTATTGTCCGTCCGTGTCCATTTCGCCGGAACCGCCGAGGCTGATGGCGGAGCCCAACAGGTCGAGTTGCGTCACTTTCACCCGGTCGCCTTTCAATTCCAGGGTGGCGTGGGCCTCCTCGAACGCGCAGCGGTCGGGCGTCTGGCCCTTCAGCACCTTCATCAAGTCGAGCAGCACGGGGATCTTGTACATCCGCCCTTGGGGTACGTCGATCTGCCCTTGGCCGCTGGCGATCCATTTGCCGGATTTCGCGTCGAGCACGTTCTCGACGAGGAAACTCCCTTGGGCCAAGCCGCGGAGTTCGGAGTCGCTGCCGAGCTTCGTGTGCCGGGCGAGTTCGTCGAGGCGGACGCCCGTAGCCGTGAGCCAGACGCGGTATTGGATTGTCTCGTCGAGGACGACGCGCGCCTGCCCACCGACGGTGCCTTGAAACAGCGTGGCGGTGATGTCCGGGAATTCGATCGCGGGCGCGGCGTATCCGCTCGGGGTCGACGGGTCTTCGACCTGCGGGCGGATGCGGTAGCCGAGCTTGGTCGCCGAGAGTGGTTGCTTGCCGACGGTCGCTTTGTCGAGCCAGATATTGCCGACGATGGCCCCGATGTGGGTGCCTTCGTAGCGGCCCTCGGACGCGATGGTGCCGAAGAGTTCCTCGAAGGGCAGGCCCGCTTCCAAACTGCTGCCGTTGAGTTTCAAACTGGCGTTCCAGTAGATCACCGGCTGCGGTTTCTCGTCGCGCTTCGGGATGGCGTTCGGCGGCGGAGCCGCCGCCGCCGCCGGTGGCTTCTGCCACGGGAGCGCGAACGGGAGAATCCCGGTCGGAGCGGGGACTTTCATCGGCGCCGGCTCTCCCGCGGCGAGGGGCGAGAACGGCCGGCTCGCATCGCGCGGCGCCGAGACGTCGAGTGGCGCTTGGCCGCGTGCGACCCCGAGGGGCTTCTCGTCAGACGGCATCGACACGACGAGGTGCTTCACGAACAACTCCGCCGCGCCGCGGAACTTCAGCTCTCGAAAGGCCCGCCGGATTTTCTCCGGCATCGCCTTCAACAGCGCCTCGTCCGCGATCAACGGCGTCAACCCGATGCCACCGAGGTTGGCCCACACTTCGCCCGTCTCGGCGAAGCGGATATCCGCGGCGTCGAGCTTCAATTCCGAAGCGCCGTGTTTAGCGCTGAACTTCACGAGTTCGACCCGGCCGTTGTGGTAGCGCAGCAAACCCGCGAGTTGGTGCAAATCGTAAGGGAAAAACGCCGGCGTGACGCTGGGCCCTTTGAAATGGAACGACAATCGCATGTCGGTGGTCGGGTTGAACGGCGGCTCCGCGGGCAACAGTGCGACGACCGGCGCCGCGATCCCCGGCGCGGGGAGGGCCCGCACATCGGGCAAGCGCTCGGCCGGGGTCGTGCGGCCGCTGCGATCCCAGATTTCGACGTCGGCCCCGAAGGTCAGGTCACCGCGCGGGTTGAACGTCCGGATCACCGCGTCGAGTTTGATTTCGCGCAGGGCCGCTTTGAACTCCGCGTCGATGGGGCAGTTCTCCCCTTGGACGCGCAGCGTCAGTTTGCGGTCGAGCGTCCCCGCGACCGCCTCGCTGTCGCCGGTGATCCAGAAGCGCCCGCCGTCGTGGACGGCTTCAAAGTTCCGCAGCTCGACGCGGCCGGTGTCTTCCTCGGGCGCGAGGGCCAAGCCGGGCCGCAGCGGCCGGAGTTTGTCGCTCGCGGAGACGTGTACCGCGATGTTGCCGCGCACTTGCTTCACGGGGTAGGGGAAATGCGCGTAGTTCACGGTGCCGTCGAAGACCTTGATGCGGAAGGTATTCTCGCAGCGGTTGACGCCGTGCGGCTGGCGGATGTCGATTTGAAAATCGCCGCGGGCTTTGCCCCGGAGTTTGCCGAGCGAGACCGGGTAGTTCCCCGGCAGCGCGGCGAACAACTTCTCGTCGATGGGGATGTCTTTCCCCGTGATCCGCAGATTGATGAACGGGTCGGGCCCTTCCCCGGCGACTTTGCCCGTCAGCCCCACGCTGCGCCCGCCGGCCGTACCGGTGACGTCGATGCGGAATTCATCGGTGCCGTCGCTGGCGACGACTTTCTTCACCGATCCCGCCAAGTCGCGGATCGGGTAGCGGAACTTCTCGTACGTGATGGCGAGCTTGTTCGGACGGATGTCGACATCGCGCTGCCAAGTGCCGTTGGAGCGGGAGAAATTGAGGGCGATGTCCACCGCGCCATCGGGGGAGAACATCCGCTGAATGACCGCGGCCTTCGGCGTCAAACGGCGAAACAATTCGTCGTCGAGCGTGAGCGAATGCACCGTCAGTTTGAGCGATTCGAGTTTGTCTTCGATCGCGAGGAACGGATCGCCGTCCGCGGGGCGCTCGGGGACGGCGGTCGGCTTCGGCCAATGCGCCCGCAACGCCGGCCGGAGGCGCGGGCCGTAGCGAAGCGCCGCGCCGGGGCCGGCCGGTCCGAAGCAATCGGCTTTCGAAACCAAGCTGAGATCGATGGCGGCTTTCCCGAGTCGGGCCGTCGCATTGTCCACGGTCAGCGCGCCGTCGCGGACGCGGATCGACCCCGCGAATTGTTCCACGGGCCACGGCAGCGACCCGTGGTCGAAGCGCCCTTCGCGGACCTCGAATTTCGCGTCGTAGCTCGGCGCGGCGCCGGTCGAACCCGGCAGTGTGAAATCGACGCGGATGCTGGTTTTCGCGTGGATGTGTTGGGCGTATTCGGCCGCGTCGGGGTGGATCCGCGCGGCGACCGCCGCGAAATCGGGGCTGATTTCCAGTTCGCCGATCTCGACGCGCCCGAGCGCCTGAGCGCTGTCGCGGTTCCACTTCGCGCCGAACGTCAGCGGGATGGCGAGGGCCGTCGGATCGGGTTCTGCGTCGTTGCCCAAGCCGACCCGCGCCGAGCCGTCGAGTTTGATCCACGCCGAAGCTTCGCCGAGGACATTCAATTGGAGGTGGCGGATCGCCAGCGCCGGCAGTGCGGCCGGGCTGCGATCCTCGATCAAGACCGTCCCACCTTTGACCGAAATCGTCGGGATCGGTTTGTCGCCCGCGCCGGGTTTGGCGATCCCCGTGACGTTCCACCGGCCGTCGGCGCCGCGCACGAGCCGCACCGTCGGCGAGTCGAGTTCGATTTTGCGGATGACCAGTTCGCCCCGGTTCAACCGCTCTTTATCGTGCGTGATCACGGCATTGGGGACGTGCAAGAACGGCTCGGATTCGCCCCGGCGGGTCAGCTTGAGTTCGTGCACCGACAAGCCGCCGAAGAGCCGGACGTGCGCCGAACCGACTTCGACCTCGACATCGTCGTCGAATTGTTCGCGGAGGTTCTCGACGACGGCCGCGCGCACCTTTTCCGGGCTGACCCAGTGGTACGTCCAGGCGCCGGCCCAAACGACGGCCGCGAGCGCCGTCAGGATGCCAGCGCGGATCAACCAAGGCCTGAACCACGACATCCGTGTCGGTCTCGCGGGCCAAAATCCCCGGGCCGGCGCAATCCGCGCCCGCCCCAGGATGCGGACGATAGGCGATCCGCCGGAAAAGATCAACCGGGACTCGCGGCCGGGGGTGTAGCAACAAGTCTTGGAGTCGTCATTCCGGCGTCAACCCACCCACCCTACCGTGGAATGACGTCCGATTTTCGGAACGACCTATGCGCCGCAAGGACTTGCGTCCGATTTCCGGTGTCATTCCACGGCTCAGATTCCCAAGTCGTTCACCGAATCTCCGAGAATTGTTGC
>JANXTU010000004.1 GCA_025352235.1 Fimbriiglobus sp. | reverse complement strand
CGGTCCAAGTCCGCGTGGTCGCCGAGAATCAATTCGACCCACGTCACCCCGTGTTTCGCCAAAAGCGCCGTCGTCCGATCAATGGCCAACGGTTGGATATCCCACGCGATCACCCGGCCCGTCGGGCCGACGCACCGCGCTAAGAAGAGCGAGTCGTGCCCGTTGCCGGCCGTGCCGTCGAGGGCGGTGTCGCCAGGCCGCACGTGCGGTCGGACAAGGTCGTGGACAATTTCGGTGACGCTGAGGTGCATAGGGTCGGATGCATTCGGCCGATTCGCGAAATACCAGTGTACCGATCAACCCCGCCGTGTGAGCAGCATCGGGATGGTCCCGCTGCCGTAGAGCACGCGGTTTCGCCCGGCTTCTTTGGCCCGGTACAGCGCCCCGTCGGCTTCGCGGACGAGGCTGACTCCGTCCGGCGCTTCGGCGGAGCGCGTTGTGACCCCGACGCTGATCGTCACCGCCCGACTTTGCCAGGTCGCCCCGGCGACGGCCCGGCGGCAGCGCTCGGCCAAGATCATCGCTCCCGTTGCGTCGGTGTCGGGGAGGATCACCGCGAATTCTTCGCCGCCGTAGCGGGCTAGGAAATCGGTCGTGCGGACCGAGCCTTGCAGAGCTTGTGCGACCTCGCGCAAGACCCAGTCGCCGGCGAGGTGGCCGAAGGAATCGTTGAAGCTCTTGAAGCGATCCACATCGATCAACAGCAGCGACAGCGCGGTGTTGTTCTTGGAACTCCGGTCGAAGGCCTCCGCGAGTGCCGCGTCGAATGCCCCCCGGTTCTGAATACCCGTCAAACCATCCGTGACGGACAAGGTTTGCAGGCGGAAGTTGACCCGTTCGAGTTCCACCTGATAGCCCATCAGGCAATCTTCGTATCTTTGCTGCTCCTCCGCATCGCGGACAACGATGCAGAACGTCGGCCGGCCGGCGTGCGACACGACACTCACGCTGAGATCGACGTCGAGGATCCGCCCCGACTTGTGAAGGTATTTTCGCCGGCCGACCGCATAACGCTCCGGCGAGCGCATTGCGCTTTCGCAGTTGGCATCTAGGCTCGCGCGGTCGTGTTCGGCGAGTTCGTAAAGCGTCATCGCGGTGAACTGTTCGGCCGTGTAACCGAACAATTTCAGGCACGCGGCATTCGCTCCCAAAATTTGCCGCGTGTCGACGGCCGCGAGCAAGACGCCCTCGGACAGACGCTCCACGACGTTGCGGAATTTTTCTTCGCTCTCGCGCAGCGCCAGTTCGGCTTTCGTTTCGGCGGTCACATCGACCGCCATCCCGGCCAAGAAACGTTGACCGGACCCTTCGCTCAGGGCGAACTTGTATGACTGCCAATGGGACATCAACCCGTCCGGTGTGGGGACGCTTTCCAACATCTTCGCCATCCGCCCTGTGGCGAGCACTTCCAAATCGATCCCCCGGAAGAGGGGCGAGATCTCGGCGCCCCATATTTCGGTGTCGGTCTTCCCGAGCCAGTCGGCTTCGGAGATGCCGAACTTCTCGGTCAGCGGCTTGTTCACGTATACGAACCGACCGTCCTCGTCTTTGATGAAGGCCACGGCGGGGCTCAGATCCATGAACGCCCGGAACCGCTCTTTTTCGACCCGCAGTTCGGCTTCGATCCGATTCCGCTCGGCCAGTTGGATCGCGAGTTCGTCCGCGTGCCGGCGCAGAAGCAGTAGTGCGACGACCTGCCGGGCGAGTACCGCGAGCCCGTCCCGTTGCAGTGGCGTCAGTTCCCGGGGCACGCGATCAATCGCGCAAAGTGTGCCGAGGTTGAATCCTTCAGGCGTCTTCAGCGGATGGCCGGCGTAAAAGCGGATCTTCGGTTCGCCGGTCACGAGGGCGTTGTCGCGGAAGCAATTGTCTAGCGCGGTATCGGGCACCACGAACAAAGCATCGCCGAGGATGGCGTGCGAACAGAACGCGAGATCGCGGTGCGTTTCGGTCGCGTCGAGGCCGACTTTCGATTTGAACCACTGGCGATCTTGGTCGATCAAACTGACGAGGGCGATGGGGACGCTGCAAATGGTGGCGGCGAAACGCGTGATGTCATCGAAGTCTGCCTCCGGAGGAGTATCGAGCACGGCCAAACGGCGGAGGGCGTCCAGCCGGTCGGCTTCGCAAGCGGGTATCGGGGCGATCATCGGAGCTTAGATCCATAAAGAAACAAAGAGACATGTTTCTTGAATGTTAGGCCAATTTAATCCAAGCGTCAAGTTGGGATGAATTCCAAGTGTGTGGCAACGATTCTTGGAGGTTGTCCTCGCCGGCGGTGTTCGGAGGTGACTCTTAGCGCGACGTCGCTGCGCATCGAAAACACCTCAGGAAATTGCTTCCAACAGAGTGTGGGACACCCCACTTTGGAACCAATTAAAAGAATTGGAAGAATCGGAGCCGAAACGGTCCCTGTGGCCGATCCTCTTGTTCAGCAATGACTTGCGTCATGAAATTTGAAGAAGTCCCCGAGCCGACCGAGGTGGGGTGTTGGAACAATCGCTTTTGGACGAATGCCGGGAACGCCTCCAAGACGCACGACGAGACGATCTCGCAAATACCGCATCCGCGCTCGATGCCCCAGGCCCAGCCCAGTTCCAGCCACCTCCAAGAATCGTTGCGACACCCAATTCCAGCCTTGTAAGAAACCGCCGCATTTTCCGGAATGACCCGATGCGGATACAATAGTGGTCTCGCCAAACCTGAAATTTACGGCCCTACCCGAGTCGAGTTCGACCATGAGCGTTTCGGATCAAGAGAAGACGGGCCTCGGGAATTACTTCATCGCGAATTACCCGCCGTTCTCGTTCTGGACGGGCGGCGAAGTTCCGGCCGCGATGGAGGCGTTGAACAAAGCCCCGAAACCGGGAACGCCCCTCGGCTTGTATTTGCACATCCCGTTCTGCCGAAAACGATGCAAGTTCTGCTACTTCCGCGTCTACACCGATAAGAACGCCAAGGATGTGAGCGTTTACCTCAATGCGATCTTGAAGGAAGTCGAACTCCTCGCGGCAACGCCTTCCGTCGGCGGTCGGCACCTCGACTACGTCTACTTCGGCGGCGGCACGCCGTCGTATCTGAGCGCCGATCAACTGAAGGGTTTGATGACCTCGCTGAAGGAAATCATGCCGTGGGACAAAACCCGCGAAGTCGCCTTTGAATGCGAACCGGGGACGCTGCAGCGGCACAAGCTGGAAGCCCTCAAAGAAATGGGCGTGACCCGCCTGAGCCTCGGCGTCGAAAACTTCAACCCCGAGATCCTGCAGTACAACGGCCGGGCCCACCTCGAAGACGAAGTCTACCGGGCCTACGGTTGGGCCCGCGAAATCGGCTTCGACCAAATCAACATCGACCTGATCGCCGGCATGGTCGGCGAAGATTGGGACAACTGGAAATCGTGCATCGCCAAGACGCTGGTGATGTCTCCGGAGAGCGTGACCATCTACCAGATGGAACTACCCTACAACACGACCTTCTCCAAGGAATTGAAGATGGCCGGGGAGAACCACACCCCGGAGATGGTCATCGCCGACTGGCCGACGAAACGGGCGTGGGTGCAGTACGCCTTCGACGAATTCGTGAAGGCCGGGTACGAAATCTCGAGCGCGTACACCGTGGTGAAGAACAAGGCGAAGACGCAGTTCGTCTACCGCGACGCTCTCTGGACGGGGGCCGACATGTTCGGCACCGGCGTCGCCAGCTTCGGACACGTCAACGGGGTCCACATCCAAAACGTCGATACTTGGGAAGCGTATATCGCCAAGCTCGACGCGGGCCTGATCCCCATCGGAAGGGCGTTGCCGGTGAACGACCGCGAGCAACTGATCCGCGAGATGATTCTGCAACTGAAGACGGGCCACCTTGAGCGCGACTACTTCCAGAACAAGTTCGCGGTGAACATCACCGATGAATTCCGCACCGGTTACGCCAAGCTCGAAGGCGAAGGCCTGTTGAAGGTCACGCCGCGGGGCGTCGACGTGACGCCGTCCGGGTTGCTCCAGATCGACCGGCACTTGCCAACGTTTTTCGACCCCGAGCGGTTGTCGACCCGGTACACCTGAGTCGGGGTTGGTACAAAAGCGGGATGGAACCCGCCCCGCCTTTCCGCATCTGGCCGTACCTGCTCGTCAACTTCGTCGTGGCCGTCTGGCTCGACTTCACGACGTTTCACAGGTTGGCCACATCCGACTCCATCGTCTTCGTTCTCGCCAGCCTCTACGAGATGCGACTCTTTTTTTGGGAGCAAGACCGCATCGGCATGCTCGTCCCGCTGATCGCGGCGTGGTGCCGGAGCCCGCTTCACAACCTGCTGATCCAAACCGGGTCGATGATTTTCATCGGCCTGACGATGCCCGTGATGCTGGCGCGCGTACTCACGCCGCACCGGATGGCGCCGCTGGCCGTCACCGCGATGAACGCCGCGTTCCTGTTCTTCGCCCCGGACACCCTCCACGAAAACTGGATGCTCGTCTGCAATTATCCGTCCGGCTTGCTACTCGGGTTCACCGCGATTTCGCTCCTCGATTCCCGACCGTCGGGCGCATCGTGGAACCGCCGCGCCCTCCGTCTCATCGGTTGCGCCTTCATGATGCTGCTCGCCCACTGGCAATATTTCGGGGCGATCCTCTACCTCGGGCCGTTGGTCGTCTTCCGCGCGTGGATGCAATCGGGCCCCGGCGCCCCGGCCCCCGTCCGCGATTGGAAGCGGATCGCGCTCCGCCCGTACACCGATCACCGCGCCCGCTTCGCGGTCTTGCTGATGCTGCTGGCCCTCGGTGGCGTCGGAGTCGCGATGCTACTGATCCGGTGGGCGAATCCGATCACGGTCCGCACGTCGCCGGCCGCCAGTCCGCCCGAGTTGTGGTTGTCGATTTGGAGCTACATGATCGGCAACGTCGCCGAGCTGCCGGGGATGGGGGCGTTCACCACCTGCGCGTTCGGGGTCTGCTCCGTCGGCTTCGCCTGCGCGCTGTACGCCGAGCGCCGGCTCCTGGCCACGATGGCGGTCGCGGTGTTTCCCGCGCTGCTCGCGGCGTCGGTCGAATTCGGTTTCCTCGGCACGCGGGAATGGATGATCCGCAACGATTTCCACCCGCGTTACCTGGTGGCCGTTTTCACCTCGCTGACGACGACGCTCGCGTTGCTGGGGTTGGTCCCGCTGCTATCGCGCCTGCCGAGGCGCTATGAGACGCCCGCGATCATCTTGGCCGGCGCGCTGTTGCTCGCGGCGGCCACGGGGCGCTACGGCTGGCCCTCGCCGGAGGGTGTGCGCCGATTGCTCGACGACAAATGCGGCGAGATGACCCCGGTCTTGCTCGAGACGCAATGCGAGGCCGTGGGGGGCGAATACTGGGTCGTCTGGATGTCGATGTTCCACATCAACATGGCACTCTACGACCGCGGGGAAGACCGCGTCGTTTTCGGCGTCGGCTACCGGTCCCAACCGATGCGCGGGCGTTGGTTGATGTTCCCCGATGGCTTCCGCGTGGCCCTGCCGGAAGACGACTTCGGCGAAGTCCAGAGCAAAGCCCAATACCGCGGCTTGGTTCCGTTCGAGAAAATCGAAGAGCGCGACGCGGTGTTGTTTCCTGCCCATCCCCTTGCCGAAGCGAGGACGATCCGGATCGGAATCTACCGGACAAAGGTCGGGCCGTGAGCGTCGGGCTTTCTCAGCGCAGCCCTGTCAAGACCAATTCATTGTTTTTTCATCTCCGGCGCGGTAGATTCTTCCCGTCTACTTATTTCCGCCGTCTCCCAACTCTCTCCCGTGGGTGGCCCGTGAAGTTCTATCTCATCGTGTCCAAGGGCAAGCACCGGGGTATGCCAATCCCCATCCACGTCGATCTGTTCCTGATCGGCACCGACAAAGCCTGCCAGCTGCGCGCCCAACACCCCGAAATGGGGGGCCAGCAATGCGCCATGGTCGTGCGCGGCAAAAAGGTCTTCATCCGCGATCTCGGCAGCGGCAAGAAAACCTCCGTGAACGGCGAGGAAGTCCCCGGCAGCGAAGAATGGCCCCTCCACAAGAACGATCTCGTCGCGGCCGGGCCGTTGGAGTTCCGCGTGTCGTTCAGCGAAAAGCAACTTTCGCAACGCGACCTCGAAGAGTGGGCGCTCAAAACGCTCGACGACGATACGGGGCCGAAGTCGTCGGCGTTTGAGGAATTCGATAGCGCAATGAAGAAGGCCGACGACGAGCACGACGACGCGGCCGCCGCCGCCGGGGCGATTCTGGGCAAGGCCTCGGCGTTGAAAGGCGTCATTCGCGGCCGCTTGCGGATTTCCCGGGACGGGGCCATCACCGTCGTGCGCATCAACGACATCTACATGGTCGAAGAGGCGGAACTGCGGCACATCAAAAAAGAACTCCAAGACAATCTGAACCTCCCGAATTTGAAGGTGTTACTCGACTTGAAGAACGTGCGGCGAATGTCGTCTGCGGCCGTCGGATTGTTCGCCGAGTTCAGCGACTTCCTGAAAAAGAACGGCGGTCGGATGGCCATCTGCCGGCTCCGCCCCGAGCTCGCGGGGATGATCGACGACCTGCGAAACGTCTTCAATTTGAAGGTCTTCGACGACAAGCCGCAAGCCCTTGCGGGCAAGTGGTGACGGTCGCGGGACACGTCGAGGCCCGGCGGGATTCCATCGCCGGTACGGATGTTGCTGGAACACTTCTGCGGGCGGTACGGGCTTCATTCGGAAGTCCGTCGCCGGCATGGCTCGGCTGTAATCGTGGCAGGGTGGCCCTCTTGATCCATTCCATCGTCTGTCCCGCGGTCGCATCGACCGCCAAATTGACACCTCCCGTTTCCAAAAAACACGTTCGGTTATCCCTCGGCGGCAGGATTGCCACCTTCATCGGTGTCACCGTGCCGTTTGTGGGTTTGGTGACCGCGATCGTGTTTTTGTGGGGCTGGGGCATCCACTGGACGGAACTCGCGATTCTCCTCGGTATGTATTCCACGACAGTCCTCGGCGTCACTGTCGGCTTTCACCGCCTCTTCGTCCACCGTTCGTTCGAGACGTACCTACCGGTGAAGGTCATTTTCACCGCCATCGGCTCGATGTCCGTTCAAGGTTCGATGATCCATTGGGTTGGCTTGCACCGCTGGCACCACCAACACAGCGACAATATCGAAGACGTCCACTCCCCGCACCACGGCGGCGGCGGCCTCTTGGGATTTTTGAACGGCTTCTGGCATTCGCACATCGGCTGGGCTTTCCACGCCGACCCACCGGGGTTGGATCGGTATGTGCAAGATTTGCAGAAAAGCCCGACCCTCCGCGTGGCGAGCAGCCTGTTCCCGCTTTGGGCCATCCTCGGTTTGCTCGTCCCCGCCGCGATCGGCGGGGTGGTGGCCGGATCGTGGTGGGGCGCTTGGATCGGCTTGCTCTGGGGCGGATTCGTCCGGATCTTTCTGGTCCACCACGTCACGTGGAGTGTGAATTCCGTCTGCCACATTTGGGGTTCGCGGCCGTTCCGCAGTGAAGACGAAAGCCGGGACAACGTGCTATTCGGTCTGCTAGCCTTCGGCGAAGGTTGGCACAACAGCCACCACGCCTTCCCGACATCCGCCCGACACGGCTTGCGCTGGTGGCAACTCGATTTCAGCTACTGGTTCATCCGCGCCTTGGCCTTCTGCGGTTGCGCGTGGAACTTGAAACTGCCTTCGCAAGAGGCCCAGCGCCGCGAACAGCGGACGAAATGAAATGCTGGGGCGAGCTGCCGGAGTCGGTACGGATCAAAGAATCCGGCAGCTCACACTGGCCGGCTCGCCATGATGGTTGCGGTCGATGTGGAAGTGTGGTACATTCATATCTCCCACCGCATTCATCGCATCGCCCGAGTCGACCCGCCGTGAAACTCTTTCTCTTCTCATCGATCGCATGGCTCGTCAGCACCTTCCCGGCTGCGGCGGCGCCCGGCCCCCATTTCGAAAACGACATCCTCCCGATCCTCGGCCGGTACGGGTGCAATTCGTCCGGGTGCCACGGTAAGGCCGAGGGGCAGGGCGGATTCAAACTGTCGGTCTTCGCGTTCGACCCGGACGCCGATTACGCCGGCCTCGTGAAAGAAGCCCGCGGCCGACGCCTGAACCCGAATGCCCCGGACGAGAGTTTGTTTCTCCGCAAGGCGAGCGGCGCGACCCCGCACGGCGGTGGCACGCGACTCAAAACCGATTCCAAAGACTACGCGGCGCTACGCAACTGGATTGCGACCGGGATGCCCGTCGGCGATCCCGACGCCCCAAAGTTGTTGTCGATCCGCGTCGAGCCGGCCGAGCGTGTCTTGGGGACGAAGGCGATTCAAACGCTCAAGGTGCTGGCGAAGTTCTCCGACGGCCGCGAAGTCGATGTGAGCGAGCATTCCCGCTTTCAGGTGAATCACGAAGGTCTGGCGAGCGTCTCCGCGAGCGGCGTCGTGAGCACCGCCGAGACGCCGGGGGAAGTCGCGGTCATGGCCGCCTACCGGGGCGAAGTCGGGCTGTTCCGCGCCATCATCCCGCGACCGGGCCAACCCGAAACCGGCGACAAACGGCCCGAGTTCAATTTCGTCGATCAGCACGTCGGGCGCAAGCTCGCCAAGTTGAACATCCGCCCGTCCGGGGTTTGCGACGACGCCGAGTTCCTGCGGCGGGTCACGCTCGACCTCGGCGGATCGCTGCCATCGACGGACGAAGTCCGGGCGTTTCTCGCCGATAAGACCACGGACAAACGGGTCAAGCGCGTCGACGAACTGTTGAAGCGCAGCGACTTTGCTGACCTCATGGCGAAGCGTTGGGCCGATGTTCTCCGCGTCGACCGCCAAGCCCTCGGGCCCGAGAGCGCCTACGCCTACCACCGCTGGATCCGCGACGCGTTCGCCGAGAATAAGCCGTTCGACGAATTCGCCCGCGAATTGCTGACCGCCGAAGGGCCACTCCAGGAGTCGCCCGCCGGAAACTTCTTCAAAGTCGTGACGAAGCCGGGCGAACGGGCGAGCACGCTCTCGCAGGTGTTCCTCGGAGTCCGCATCGCCTGCGCCGAGTGCCACCATCACCCGGCCGACCGCTGGACGCAAACCGATTACTCCGGCATGGTCGCGTTCTTCGCGCCGACGGCGCTCCAAGGCGAAGCCATCGTGAATTCGGGCGACCCGATCGCGAAGCACCCGCGCACCGGGGAGAGCGTCTTCGCCTACGCCCTCGGCACCGCCATGCCCAAGGCCAACCCGACCGGGGATCGCCGGCTCACGCTCGCCGAGTGGATGACCGACTCGAAGAATCCGTACTTCGCCCGCAATTTCGTCAACCGCATCTGGGCCTCGTTGCTCGGCCGCGGTTTGGTCGAACCGGTGGACGACGTGCGGGCCACGAATCCGCCGTCGAACCCGGAACTGCTCGATGCCTTGGCGAAGTACGCCATCGAGAAGAAGTACGACGTCCGCGAAGTCGTCCGTGTGATCTGCGCGTCGAGGGTCTATCAAACGTCGTCGGAACCGAACGAGACCAACGAGAAAGACGAACTGAATTTCTCGCGGGCGCTCTTCAAACGGCCCGACGCCGAGGTGCTGCTCGACATGATTTCCCAAGTGACCGGAGTGCCGGAGAAGTACGCGGGGATGCCGGCGGGCACCAAGGCCATCCGACTTTGGGACAGCAAAACGAAGCACGAATTCCTCCGGCTCTTCGGTCGCCCGGCCCGCGCGACGGCCTGCGAATGCGAACGCAACACCGAGCCGAGTACCGGGCAAGTGCTGAACCTGCTGAACTCGCACGAGTTGCAGACCAAGCTTTCGCACGATGCGGGGACCATCGCGAAACTGGTGCGGACCCAACCGGACGACGCGAAGTTGGTCGAAGACTTGTACCTGCGCATGTACGGCCGCTTCCCGACGGCGAAGGAGCGCGGCACCGGCGCGGCGTACATGAGCAAGAAACCGAACGACCGCCGCAAGGCGACCGAAGACCTGGCGTGGGCGATGCTGAACTCGCTCGAATTCCTGTTCAACCACTGACCGCGGGGCGACGACGATGGCCCGACGATTCTGCGATGGCGTCACCCGCCGCGATGCCGTCCACCTCGGCACGGCCGCGCTGTTCGGTTTGCCCTTCACCGCGTCGAACCTGCTACGCGCCGCGGAAACGGCGAAGCCGAAGAAGGAGATCTCACTGATCTTCGTCTTCCTCCACGGCGGCCTCAGCACCATCGACACCTTCGATATGAAGCCCGACGCCCCCGCCGAGTTCCGGGGCGAGTTCCAATCGATCGGGACGAAAAGCCCCGGCCTGCGAATCTGCGAACATCTGCCACTGCTGGCCCAAGAGACGGACAAGTACTCGCTCGTCCGCTCGTTCCGCCACCACAATTCGGATCACGGGCCGGCCGACCACTACATGCTGACGGGCCACTTCCCGAGCGCCGGCTTCAATCCGAGCCTGTCGCCGAACAACCTCCGCCCGGCCCACGGTTCGGTGATCTCCAAGAAGCTCGGGCCGCGCGGTTCGGTGCCGCCGTACGTGTGCCTCCCGAAGATGCACCCGAGCTGCGGCTCGGCGTACCTCGGGGCCAACAGCGCCCCGTTCGTGATCGACAGCGACCCGAGTTCGCCGAACTTCGCGGTCCCCGATCTCGCCCCGCCGCCGGCCATCGCCGCCGACCGCCTCGACGACCGCCAGAAGCTGCTCGCGCAGGTCGATCGCTACCACAAGTCGGCCGAGAGCCGGGCGAACAAGCAGGCCCACACGGTGGAAACCTTCCGTGGCAAGGCTTTCGACCTGATGACCTCCCCCGAAGCGAAGCGGGCCTTCGACATCTCGGCCGAGCCGGAGAAGCTCCGCGACGCATACGGCCGACAGACCCTGGGCCAATCGTGCTTGCTCGCCCGTCGCCTCGTCGAAGCGGGCGTGCGCTGCGTCACGATCGACCACAACAACTGGGACACGCACGACGGCAACTTCAAGACGCTGAAGAACTCACTGTTGCCGCAATTCGATTCCGGGATCGCCACGCTCTTCCGCGATCTGAGCGAGCGCGGGCTGCTCGACACGACCATGGTCGTGGTCACCGGCGAATTCGGCCGGACGCCGCGGATCAACAAGAACGCGGGCCGCGATCACTGGGGCCCGTCGTTCACCGTGCTACTCGGCGGCGGCGGGCTCAAAAACGGCGTGATCGTCGGCGCCTCCGACGCCCGCGCTGAAAAGCCGGCGACCGACCCTTACGGCCCGGAAGACTTGGCCGCGACGATCTACACGCGGTTGGGAATCGACCCGAAAGACGAATTTCGCACGCCCGACGGTCGGCCGCTGGCCATTGTGAACAACGGGAAGTTGATCAAGGAATTGGTGTGAAGATTCCAAACTGTGGCGACACGTATTTTAACGTGTCGGAAATCGTGCGATGAGTCCATTCCGACACGTTAAAAAACGTGTCGCCACACCGACGCTCCGCAATTTCGTCCGCGAGTCCACCATGCCTACCCGCATCGTCCTCATCGCCCTCGTCCAGTTCGCCATCCTCGATTCGGCGAGGGCCGCACCGCCCGTCGCCAGCTTCATTTACCCGGCCGGGGGGC
The DNA here is from genome assembly GCA_025352235.1 of Fimbriiglobus sp. GTDB lineage: Bacteria > Planctomycetota > Planctomycetia > Gemmatales > Gemmataceae > JALHQU01. The sequence continues at coordinate 11,450 of JANXTU010000004.1, read as the reverse complement.
AGCGCGGCACCGAAGTGCCGGTGCGCGTCGGCGGGCTCTTCGTCCACGAGGGGTGCCACTTCGCGCTGGACGGCCCCGGGGTCCGCGCGTCGCCGAAACTGAAGAAGACCGACCGCATCTGGTTCGAGGGGCCCGTGCTCGCGATGCCGGAATCGCAACAGCCCGAAGATTACCCGGTCGATCTGCTCGGGTCGGTGAGCGTCGAGGCCACGGCGCAACTCGGGGCGCGGAAGGGCCACTTGTGGACTTCCCAAGGGGTCGCTACGGGGCCGGTCTTCGTCGTCGGCGTACTGCCCGAAGTCGTCGAACACGAAAGCGACGGCGATCCGATCTCCGAGAAACTCGCGGCGGTGCCCGTCACCGCGAACGGCCGGATTTTCCCGCGCGAAGACACCGACCTGTGGGAAGTGAAACTGAAACGGGGTCAGACCCTCTCGGCCTTAGCGACGACGGCGGGGATCCGGTCGCCGCTGCGGGCGAAACTCGAAATCCTCGACGGCGAGGGAAAGGTGCTCGCCGAAACTTCGGCGCGAACCGCCGTCGGATTCGATGCCTCCGCGAAGTGCACCGCACCCGCCGACGGCGTTTATCGAGTGCGCATCTCGGACGCCCGCGGACTCGGTGGTCCGGCGTTCGTCTACCGGCTCACGCTGACGACGGACCCGGTCGCCGAGTCGGTGTTCCCCCTCGGCGGTCAACGGGGTTCCAAGATCGATGTCGATTGGACCGGCCAGAACGTGCCGGTCACCATCCCGTTGGATGCGCCCGCGAATTGGTCGCACCCGTTCGGAATCCAAGCGATTCCGTTCGATATCGACGACCTCTCCGAGTTCACCGATTCCTCGAAACCCGTGATCGCACCGGCGATTTTGAATGGTCGCATCGAGAAGAACGGCGCAGCCACTTGGAAGGTGCAATTCCCGACCTCGAAGAAATACGAGATCGAACTGCGGGCCAAAAAACTCGGCTCGCCCCTGTGCGGGTCGGTCGTCGTGCTGAATCCGCAAGGCGTCGAGATCGCGAAGCAAACCGGGGCGGACCTCGACAGCGATCCGACGATCGCACTGACCCCGAACGCCGACGGCGTCTATACGATTCGGGTGCGCGATCGCTTCCGCAATCGCGGCGGGCCGGAATTCGGTTACCGCCTGCGCATCCGCGAAGCCCCCGCCGCGGTGCCCGACTTCCGCATCAAACTCGCGGTCGACTCCCTGAATGTCCCGCGCGGCGGCACCGCCAAGTTGAAATTGACCGCCGAACGCCTCGGCGGATTCAACGGCTCCATCGACCTCGCATTCGCCGGATTGCCCGCCGGCGTGACCGCCCCCCAAGCGATGATCGCGGTCGGCCAGGCGACGGTGGATGTCCCACTTTCCGCCGAGGCGCTCGCGGTCGTCCGGGTCGGCCGCGCCACCGTTACCGGCAATGCGACCATCGCTGACAAGCCGGTGTCACGCATCGAAGCCCTGCTCGTCGCGGTCGCGGTGCCGACGCCCTTCGCCTACGAAGGCGAGTTCACGAGTGCCACCGCCCCGCGCGGCCAACCCTACGGCCGCCCGTTCAAGCTCGTCCGCAACGGCTTCATCGGGCCGTTGACCGTGGGCCTGGCCGACCGGCAGTTCCGCCACTTACAAGGCGTCACGGGGCCATCGGTCGCCGTGGCACCGGGGCAAAACGAATTTGCGTACTTCGCCGATCTGCCGCCGTGGATCGAGATGGGCCGCACCTGCCGGGTGTGTATCGTGGTCGCGGGCACCGTGAAGGATCCCGACGGCACCGAGCACACCGTCTCGTTCACGTCGAACGAGCAGAACCACCAATTGATCGTCGTCCCCGAACCGGGCCGGTTGGGGATCGACCTCGCGAAATCGGCAATCGCCGTGGCCCCGGGGGATACCGTCCGCGTGCCGGTGCGCATCGCGCGGGCCAAGGGCCTGACCGGGGACGTGAAAGTCGAGTTGGTGCTGCCCGCTCATTGGCGTGGTGTCTCGGCCGAAGCGATCACGATCCCGAAAGACAAAGAGACGGGAGAACTGGTGTTGAAGCTGGGCGCCGGTGAAATCGGCCCGTTCAACGCCTCCGTTGCGGTCAAGGCGACCGGCGCAGCCGTCGTGGCCGAGGCGAAGTTGGAGCTGTTGCGGCGGGAGTGAGCCGGCGTATTTTCACGGTCCAGCGGGTGCGGCCGCGAGTGTTGTAGTCGGTACGCCGCGTCCGCCTATGATGACAGCATCCTTCCCCGCAATGCTTTCGACTTTTCATGAGCACAACCGCCATCAATCCCAAAGGCGCCCGGACGTATGCCGCCGGCGCCGGGCCCTTCGCCTGGAACCAAGCTTACTTGGGATCGAGCGTCGGCCAAAAGATCCTCGTGGCGATCACCGGCGCGAGTTTGGTCGGCTTCCTATTTTTTCACATGCTCGGCAACTTGAAGATGTTCAGCGGGCGGGAGTCGATCAACGCCTATGCGCACTTTCTGAAGCACGACCTCGGCGCGATCATCTGGATCGCCCGCGGCGGATTACTGGCGCTCTTCGTCACGCACCTGTTCCTTGCAATCCGCTTGAAGCTCCGGGCCAAGGCCGCGCGTCCCATCGGCTATGCGATGCACCGGACGGCCCAAGCGAACCCGGCCTCGACGAGTATGATCTGGACCGGAATCGTCATCTTGACGTTCGCGGTGTTCCACCTCGCGCATTACACGTTCAGCCTGATCCACCCGGTCGAACTGGCCGATGGCACGATGGGTACCTACTTCGACCTCCGCGACGCCAAAGGGCAGCACGACGTTTATGCGATGGTGATCGCCGGGTTCAGCACGTGGTGGATCTCGGCGATTTATCTCGTCTGCCAAGTCCTGTTATTCGTCCACCTCAGCCACGGTATCCCGAGTAGCCTCCGCACGCTCGGCCTGACGGGTCGCCGCTTCGAACCGGCCGCGAAGGCTCTCGGTTACGCCGTCGCCGGCGTGATCCTGCTCGGCAACTTCGCCATCGTGCTCGCGGTCTGGTCGGAATTTTTGAAGCCGTAGGTACGTGAGGCCGGGTGAGCGGAATCTTTCGAGGCCGCCGCAGCTCTATCGACATCACGTCGGGTTTTGAAGACTCTGCCTGCAATACAATAATAGATGTCCAAGGATCTCCCTCATGAAGCTCGATGCCCGGATTCCCTCGGGGCCGCTGCCCCTCAAATGGGAATCGTTCAAGAAAGAACAGAAGCTCGTGAACCCGGCGAACAAGCGGAAATTCCGCGTGATCGTCGTCGGCACTGGCCTCGCCGGCGGGAGCGCCGCCGCGACCCTCGCCGAGCTCGGCTACGAAGTCCTGAGCTTTTGCTTCCAAGACAGTCCCCGGCGCGCGCACAGCATCGCGGCCCAGGGCGGCATCAACGCGGCGAAAAATTACCAGAACGACGGCGACAGTGTGAATCGCCTCTTCTACGACACCATCAAAGGCGGCGACTACCGCGCCCGCGAAGCCAACGTCCACCGCTTGGCCGAAGTCTCGGTGAATATCATCGATCAATGCGTGGCGCAAGGTGTGCCCTTCGCCCGCGAATACGGCGGCTTGCTCGAGAACCGCAGCTTCGGCGGGGCGCAAGTTTCCCGCACCTTCTACTGCCGGGGGCAGACGGGCCAGCAACTGCTGCTCGGCGCCTACCAAGCGATGTCCCGGCAGATCGGCGCCGGCAAGATCAAGATGTTCCCGCGCACCGAGATGCTCGACCTCGTGGTGATGGACGGCCGGGCGCGCGGCGTCGTCATGCGGCACCTCGAAACCGGCAAGGTCGAATCGTTCACCGCCGATGCCGTGGTCCTCGCCACCGGCGGCTATTCGAACGCCTACTACCTGAGTACGAACGCCGTCGGCTGCAACGTCACGGCGACCTACCGCAGCTACAAACGCGGGGCTACGTTCGCCAACCCTTGTTACACGCAGATTCACCCGACCTGCATCCCCGTGGCCGGGGACCACCAATCGAAGCTATCGCTGATGAGCGAAAGCCTCCGCAATGACGGCCGCGTGTGGGTGCCGAAGAATCAAGCCGACATCGGCAAGCACCCGAGCCAAGTCGCGGAAGCGGACCGCGATTACGTCCTCGAACGGCTCTATCCGAGCTACGGGAACTTGGCACCGCGCGACGTGAGCAGCCGGGCGGCCAAGCGCGTCTGCGACGACGGCCGCGGTGTCGGCCCCGGCGGTCGCGGGGTTTACCTCGATTTCGCCGACGCCATCCAACGGCAAGGCTTGCCGAAAATCCAAGAGAAGTACGGCAACCTCTTCGATATGTACCAGCGTATTACGGCCGAGAACGGCTATGAGCGCCCGATGCGGATCTACCCGGCGCTGCACTACACGATGGGCGGGCTCTGGGTCGATTACCATTTGATGTCGAACATCAACGGGCTGTTCGTCGTCGGTGAAGCGAACTTCAGCGATCACGGGGCCAACCGCCTCGGGGCGTCGGCGCTCATGCAGGGCTTGGCCGACGGCTACTTCGTGCTACCTTACACCCTCGGCAACTACTTCGCCAGCGTGCCGGTGGATCGCAAGCCGGTGGAACACGCCGAGTTCAAGAAGTGCGAAGCGGACGTGGCGGCTCAGACGAAAAAACTACTCGGGATCAAGGGGAAGAAGACTTCGACCGAATTCCACCGCGACTGCGGCAAGACCCTTTGGGAACAAGTCGGCATGTCGCGGACGAAGTCGTCGTGCGAGACCGCCATTAAACACATCCAAGAACTGCGGGCCGAGTTCTGGACGAACGTCAGCGTGCCGGGCAGCGGCGAGAGTTTGAACTCGGCGCTCGAGAAAGCTGGCCGCGTCGCCGACTTCTTGGAGTTTGGTGAACTGCTAGCTCGTGACGCCCTCACCCGCGAGGAGTCGTGCGGAGGTCACTTCCGCGAGGAACACCAGTACCCGGACGGTGAAGCGAAGCGCGACGACGTGAACTACGTGCACGCCGCGGCGTGGGAGTACGCCGGCCCGGACAAAACTCCGATCCGCAACGAAGAGCCGCTGAACTTCGAGTTCGTGAAGCCGAGCGTGCGGAGTTATAAGTAACCTTGGGGAGGGTCGGTAATGGAACTGGAAGGATCGTTTGAAAACGGCGTCATCATCCCTGACGATGCCACGCAGATCCCTCCGGGTTCGCGAGTCAAAATCGTGGTGGGCGATGCGAATCCTCCGTGCCGCGGGCCGTATGCCGGCCTATTCGATGATTTGATGGTGGACGATCCGAATTCACCGGGTGATCGTGCTGCGCAACACGAGCATTATCGCTTAAATCGAGCGAAGCGATGAAAGCCTTTTTGGACACTTACACTTTGGTCGCGTTGATCGATATACGCGACCAAGGCCACAGGAAGGTCAAGGAATATTGGGATTCGATGGACCGACAGATGGTCATCGCAGAGTACATCCTCATCGAACTTGCGGATTCCCTCCCCGAACCCGAATTTCGCAAACAAGTCATAGAGATGATCCAGAGGATAAAAAGCAATCTTCTTTTTGAGTATATCCCCGGCACTCCCGAATTGTTTGATCTCGGCCTTCAATTGTATTCCAACCGCCCCGATAAAGCTTGGTCACTCACCGATTGTATTTCTTTCGTTGTTATGACCGAACGCAACATCATCGAAGCCCTCACCGCCGATCACCATTACCGCCAAGCAGGATTCAACCCGCTTTTCGAGAATCGTTCCCCATGAAATTCGCACTCAACGTCTGGCGGCAACCGAACCGCACCGCCGCGGGTTCGCTGGCCACGTACCACGTGGACGGCATCACGGGGGACATGTCGTTCCTCGAGATGATGGACATCCTCAACGAGCAGCTCATCCGGTCCGGGCAGGAACCGGTGGCGTTCGACCACGATTGCCGCGAGGGCATCTGCGGGTCGTGCGCCATGATGATCGACGGCCGCGCCCACGGCCCGGAGCGCGGGGCGACAACGTGTCAAACGCACATGCGCAGCTTCCAAGACGGGGCGAGCCTGACGGTGGAACCGTGGCGGGCCGGGGCCTTTCCGGTCGTCAAAGATTTGGCCGTCGACCGCAGCGCCTTCGACCGGATCATCCAGAGCGGCGGATTCGTCGGCGTCAACACCGGCGGCACCCCCGACGGCAACGCGCTGCCCATCCCGAAAGTCGATCAGGACCACGCGATGGACGCGGCCCAGTGCATCGGCTGCGGGGCCTGCGTCGCGGCCTGCCCGAACGCCTCGGCGATGTTGTTTCTGAGCGCCAAGGTCGGCCACCTCGGCACGATGCCACAAGGCAAGGCGGAACAGAAGCAGCGCGTGAAGGCGATGGTCGCCGCGCACGACCGCGAGGGCTTCGGGCACTGTACCAACATCGGCGAATGCGAAGCGGCCTGCCCAAAAGAAATCAGCACCGAGTTTATCGGCCAGTTGAACCGGGACTACATCGCCTCGGCCGCCGGCGCCGCCGTGCGGGGATAACGCGAGCGGAATAATCAGAGCATTTTCGATTTGATCGTAGCGGAAGTCGCCAGACTTCCGTGTTTTCACCCATTACTCCGGCCGGGCACTCGGATCAAAGCGCTCCGCTTTCGCCCGGTAGCGGTAACCGACGTCGACTTGTTCAAAGCCCAAGGATTGGCAGATGCCGACGCCGGCGGGGTCGTCAGCCCAGACTTGCAGTTCGGCCATCGCGAAGAATTGATCTTGGAGGAGCTTCAAAATGCTGGCGAGCAGGAATTTCGCCAAGCCTTGCTTGCGGAGGTGGGCCCGGATCTCGACGTCGAACAACCCGGCCGAGGGCATGTTCCATTTCCAACTGTAGCCTTCCAAATCCCAGTGGACCGCGCGGCCGGCAGGTTGGCCGGTCATCTTGTCGACGACGCGGAACTCGGTCGGTTCCAGCGTCCCCCAAATGCACTCTTCCCACCACGAGCTACTGACCGTCGGCCGGATCAATTGGATGTCGTACCTGCGCCGCAAACCGGCGAAGCGGGCGTCGGCCACCTGGATCGGCGTATCGAGCCGGCGCTGGAAGACGATGTGTCCTTCGCTTTTTTCGTAGCCGACTTTGTTCAAGAACGGCTCGGCGTCCGGTTCGCTATCCAAGATGCCCGGGGAATTCGCCCCGCCGTAAAGGCCGAAGAGAAACGGGTTGTAAGGCCGTTGGGCCCCGAAGACGATGACCTGCGCGCCGCGTTCGCGCAGGTAGGCCTCGGCGCGGCGGACGAGATCCCGGCCGATGCCGCGTTTGCGGTACTCGGGCCGGACGACGACACAGCAAACGACCCCGCCGGCGGGGTCGAGGGCGGTGCGCCCATCGTTGGGGCCGAAGCCGGCGAGGGCGAAGCCGGCGACTTTGTTCGATTCGGGATCGACGGCGAGGATCAAACCGTGGCGGTCGAAGTAGGGCTTGCTGAGAATCCAGCGGTCGATCAACCCGGCCAATCGGAGGGGGTAGGAGCCGCGGGCGCCCAGCGCCTCGTTCCACACTTCCACCAGCGCGGGCGGATCATCGTTGCGGAAGGGGCGGTACAACATGGGTCACGGATGGAGTGCGCAGGCCGGCTGGATATTCGCGTTACGATAGTCCGCCGCGTACGGGAATGGAAGGGGACGGCGGAAATTGTCCGTGGGCCGGGCGGACGGGTCGTATTCGATAGAATCTCCTCCGCAGTATCAAATTTCCCACGCCGATCCCTCGGGGTTCCATGTCCCGACCTTCCTCCATTTTGATCACCGGCGCCAGCGGGGAGATCGGCCACAGCCTCATCGACCGCCTCGCCGCGGCGAGTTCGAAGCCGATCGTCACGCTCGATCTGAACCCGCTGGCACCGGAATTGGCCCGCAAAGTGAAGCAGCAATTCACCGGCGATATCCGCGCGGCGGAATTGCTCGAGCGCATCGTGGCGGCGCACGAGGTCGATCAGGTCTACCACCTCGCGGCGTTACTCAGCACGCGGGCGGAGTTCTCGCCGGCGCTGGCGCACAAAGTCAACGTCGAGGGGACGCTGAACCTATTAGAGTTCGCCCAGAAGCAGGGGGAGTCGCACGGCCGGCCCGTGCTGTTTTTCTTCCCCAGCAGCATCGCGGCCTACGGCATTCCCACTCTGGCGGCCAAGACGGCGGCGGGCCAAGTCCACGAGGATCAATTCAACTTCCCGACAACGATGTACGGCGCCAACAAGCTCTACTGCGAACACCTCGGCCGCTATTACGCGGGGCATTACATGCAACTCGCCGCCGAGACGCTGTCCGGCAAAATCGACTTCCGTTGCATCCGCTTTCCCGGCTTGATTTCGGCGGTGACGGTGCCGAGCGGGGGGACGTCGGACTATGCTCCGGAGATGATTCACGCGGCGGCGCAGAAGGAACCCTACGAGTGCTTCGTGCGGCCCGATGCCCGCATTCCGTTCATGGCGATGCCCGACGCGGCCGAGGCGATTTGGAAGTTCGTGACTTGCCCGAAGGCGAAGCTCACGCGCACGGTTTATAACATCGGCGCCTTCGCTCCGAGCGCTGGGGAAGTGGAAGCCATCGTGCGAAAGGCCTTTCCGGAGGCCGCGATCCGTTACGAACTCGACGCCAAGCGGCAGGGGATCGTCGATACTTGGCCGGCAGATGTCGACGACGGGGCCGCCCGGAACGACTGGGGCCACGCCCCCCAGTACGGCTTGGAGGCTGCCTTCGGGGAGTATTTGATCCCGCAGATCCGGACGCGCTACGCGGGATAACGCTCTGCACCCGGCGACGTCCGGTTGGCCGTGACCGACCCGAATGATGGGTGTGCCAACGATTCTTGGAGTCGTCATTCCAGCGTGAACCCACCCACCCAATCGTGGAATGACGTCCGACTTTCGGAACGACCTAGGCCCGGCAAGGAGTTACGTCCGATTTCAGGTGCCTCCCCTGGCTGGGATTCCCAAGTCATTCCCCCGTGGCTCCAAGAATTGTTGTCATAACCAGGCCGAATTGTCCGCTTGAGGGGCGTGCCCGTCTCCGCTATAATTCTATAGTGCCTATTCCCGCTTCGACTCCCGATTCATCCACCGCCGCGAATGCCGGTGCCCCGCGGGTGCTGGTGCTCGGGAGCGTTCCGTGTTTTTCCGTGGTGGCCCAACTCCAGACGGCTGAGACAATCGATGCGGCGGCCGAAGCCATAGCGCCGGGCCATTTCGATGCGATCCTCGCCGAACCGGCGATCTTTGCCAAGCTCCTCGACGAATCCCGCCGCGACTCCGTGATCCTGTCGTTCGCGGACCGCGGACTGGCGGTGCTCGATTCCCTCGGCGAGATCACGTGGTGCAACGCCGTCCTCACCGAGTGGTGCGGCGGCCCCCCGATGGGCCGGTCGCTTTTCGGCGCCCTCCGCTCCAAAGTCCTCGCCGCCGACACCGCCGATCCCCTCGAACTCGCCCGCCGCAACCACGCCGTTTCCCTTCGCCTGCACCGCCCCGATGCCGCCGTCGCCGAGTACGTCGAAGTCCGGCTGCAACCGCTCCGCGGTCCGACCGGGACCGCGCCGCAAATCCTCGCGATGTGCCGGGATGTCTCGGCCGAAGTCGACCAGCAGCGAAAACTCGACGCCCTCCACCAAGCCGGCCGCGAGATGTCGGACCTCGACGTCTCGCAACTGTCCGAGATGAGCGAACCCGAACGGGTCGCGCTGCTCAAGCACAACCTGCGGCGCTATATCCGCGACTTGCTGAAGTACGACACCATCGAAGTGCGACTGCTCGACCGTCGCACGGGCGAATTGAAACCGCTCCTCGAAGACGGCATGACCCGCGAAGCGGCCGGGCGAACCCTCTTCGCCCGCCCCGAGAAAAACGGCGTCACGGGGTACGTCGCCCACACCGGCCGCAGCTACCTCTGCCCGGATGCGACGACCGATCCCCATTACCTGCAAGGCGCCAGCGACGCCCTCAGCAGCATGACGGTGCCGTTGATCTCCGGCGACGAAGTTGTCGGCACGCTCAATGTCGAAAGCCCTCGGCCCAACGGTTTCGGTCCGGACGACCTGCAATTCACCGAACTCTTCAGCCGGGAAATCGCCAGCGCCCTGCACACGCTCGACCTGCTGAGCGCCCAGCAATCGTGCGCGGTGTCGCAGTCGATCGGCCAAGTGAGTCGGGAGATCGCGCTGCCGGTGGACGACGTGCTGGCCAGCGCCGCGGTCCTGTTGAAGAAATTCCACAGCGACGACCCCGAGGTGACGCAGCACCTCCGGCGGATCGTCGCCAGCGCCCGGTTGGTCAAAGATTGCGTGCGCAAAGTCGGCCGGCAAGCGCTGCCGCACGAATCGGTCGGTGAACCGCAGTTGCTCCACGGCAAGCGAATTTTGATCATCGAACAAGACGAACGGATGCGGAAGTCGGCCCACCTGCTGCTCGAACGCATGGGAGCCGAATCGGAATCGGCAGCGACCGCGGCCGAGGCGCTCTGCATGCTCGCCGACTCCGCCTACGACGCCGTCTTCACCGAAGTGCGCCCGCAAGATCTGAGCGGCTACGAGACGTTCACCCGCATCCGCGAAATGTGCCCCGGCATCCGCATCGCCATGACCACCGGCTACGGCTACGACGCGGCCCATTCCCTCGTCAAAGCCCGCATGGACGGCCTCCGCCACGTCCTATTCAAACCCTTCAAGCAAGATCAAGTCGTCAACGCCGTCCTCGCCAGCGTCCCTCCGCCCAGCGCCCCCGCCCCCGCCGGGACGTTTTGATTTCCGCAGTTTCTGAATTTTCGTAGCGGACGTCGCCAGACTTCCGGCCTACGAAAGCACGGAAGTCTGGCGATGTCCGCTACGATCCAATCGAAAAGGATATCGAAGTTAAGAAAAACGACGCAAGTCGTTGCGGGAGTAAGGTTCTACCCGAATTTGGAAATGGTTTCAGGGTGTTTTGACCGGGGACATGGGTGACAGTTGCTCGGGGACATGGGTGACACTTTATCCTGCTAGATCACCCTGGCTGACTCACCCCGCCATGGGGAACAGCCGGTGGAGCGCCAGCGCGATTACGGCCCGCGCCCGCTCGGCTTGCTCGGGTTCGGGCTGGTGGAATGCGGACGGCGACCGCCCCGATGGGACGCCGGGCCGTTGCGCGCCCATCGTCATCCGACGAGTGACACGGGTCTGTCACTCGTCACTTCCCCTCCAAGGAAGTTCCTGGGGCGGCGTCTGGGCGCTTACCATGGCACGCGGGCCTTATTTGCCTTGATGCCCTCGATATCTTTCAGAACCTGCTCGAAGCTTGCCACCAACCCAGGCAGTTTGCCAGCATCGTACTCCCACACTCCATCCGGCATTGAACAAGAAAGTTGAAACAGCCTAGGTAGTTACGCAGTTGATGCCGTTCGGCCTTGCGCGAATCCGTCGCGTCGGCTAGTTTCTAAGGCATGAACCCGCCCCGGGCGACGGATCGCCAGTACATCGATTTCCTGATCGGCACGCCCAAGGTCGCCAGCGCCTG
>JANXTU010000086.1 GCA_025352235.1 Fimbriiglobus sp. | reverse complement strand
ATCCAATATCGCGAGTTCGCCGAGAAGGGCTGGCAGATCGGCAGCGGCCCGACCGAAGCGTGCTGTAAGACCCTGACGCAGAGGCTCAAAGGCTCCGGCATGCGTTGGGACGCCGACAACGCCGAAGCCCTGATGGCGCTGGAATCGCTCCGCCAAAGCGACCTGTGGCAGAAGTACTGGACAAGCCGACTCCCCCAAACGACTTGAGACCGCCAGAAAGATTTGCCAGACCCGTGTAGTAACCTTTTTCGGGGGTCCGAAGACCTCGCCGACGATCCCTGCCGCGCTGCCTCAAAAATTCTTCGTGTCGCCGCGACGCGTGAGCTTCGTCACCACCCATGCGATCGAAGCGGAGAGCACGGCCGAGAAGAGACACCAGACCGACGTGAAAGCGTGTTCGTACCTGAGAATGGCGACGAACGCCGCGACGACCCCCAGCAGGACGGGAACGAACGCGATTCGCCGCAACGAACCGATCAAGAACGGCAGCGAACAGGCCAGCACATAGATCGTGCGGATCGCCCACCGACCGCCGAAGAACCGATCCGACTCCGGATACTCGTAACGAATGCAATGGCAGACGACGCGCGCCGCCGCGCCGTCGGACTCGGAGAACACCGGCCAGTACAGCTGCCAAAACCAGCAGGTGCTGAGCATCGCCCACCGTTCCAACCAGCGCCGCCGCGCGTCGTTCGGTTCCAGTGCCGTCGCGCTGAACGGCAACCACATCGGCCAGAACGCGAGCGCGAAAAACAGGTAGACAATCGACGCGGGTCGAATCATCGATTCCTCACCGCGACGCAAGCCGATCCAGACGAGTCCTTCGCAAGCTTGCTGAAGACCGAAGAAAATCGGAACCGCCGCGAGCGGCCACAAGCGCGGAACGCGGCGCGACGTCCACAGGCAGTAGCCGCCGACGGGGATGAGCGCCGCAGCGGAGGCGAAGCTGGCTTCGGGGGAAAAGCACATGGGTGCTCCGGGGCGCGCACCTCCGGCTCGGCGGCTCGAAGCCGCTTTAGGAAGGGCGTGCGGTGTGGGTGGGTCCGGAGATTCAGCGGATGGGGACGTGCGTTCTTACGGGGCCACCGATGGACTTTCAGATTCAATACTCCGCACCGCCTGGCCCGGACCTTTGACGTAGGCCCAGTACCAGAGTACCGATGCGAGGGTTCCCCCGTATACCAGCGGCGCGATCTCGGGCCAGTGCGCCGCGACCGGAGCGAGGGCCATGACGGCCGTGCCGATCGGGAAGAACCGGCTCCAATTGGTCGAGCCGAGGACGAAGAAGACGAGGCCGCTGGCGGTGAACATCGCCGGGTAGATGCCGAGCGCCACGGTGGCGGGGACGTCGAACGAGAGCGGTACGTACGCCGCCGGAACCGTGACGTACACGATCACTTTCCCGGCCGCGGTGATGAGCGAGTGCCGGTCGATCACCGAAACTTCGCGGAAGCGCCTCAGGCCGAACCACCAGAGCAGCAGCACGAGCGCGCACCCGGAGGCGACGTTTACGATCCACACGTGCATCGCCGCACCACCGTAGCGGGCCAAGCCATAGACGACCGCATTCGCGATCAAGACGATCGCCCCGAACAACGCCGGTGACGGCCACAATTTGTTCGGCGTCGGATCCGGGCGGATCCTCGACAATTGCCGCAACCAATCCCAAAACCCCGGCGGCCGTGCGGCCGGCGGGTCGCCGATCAGGAATCGGGACAAGTCGTCCGCCAGCGCCGCCGCCGACGGGTAGCGCTTCGCCGGATCTTTCTCCAAGGCCATGAGGCAGATCGCTTCCAGATCCCGCGGGACATCCGGGCGGAACGTGCGGATGCGCGGCGCCGGCTCTTCAACGATGCGCCGCAACACGGCGGGAACATCGCCGCCGGCGAAGGGTGTCCGGCCCGTCAATAATTCGAACAAGATCGCGCCGAGCGCGTGCACATCGACGGATGTCGTGAGGCCTTTTTCACCGCGGGCTTGCTCCGGCGCCATGTACGGCACCGTCCCGGCGAGACCCGCGTTCGTGCTCACGCTGGCCTCGACGCGGCGGGCAATGCCGAAGTCCGCGATCCGAGGGATTCCGGTGTCGTCGAGGAGGATGTTCGCCGGTTTCAAATCGCGGTGGATCAACCCGCGATCGTGGGCGTGATCGACCCCCCGCGCGACGTCGCGCACCACTTGTGCCGCATTCGCCGCCGCGAAGCGCCGGTCGGGGGCGGCCTTCAACTGCGCCGCCAAACTGCCGCCCGCCATCAGCGGCATCACCATATACGGGACGCCGTCCGAATCGCCCGACGACAACACCGGCACAATGTTCGGGTGGTGCAGCGACGCGACGATTTCGCACTCGAGTTGAAATCGGGCCAGTTCGACGGACGTGAGCGGGACATCGGTGCGGACCAATTTCACCGCCACCTCGCGCTTCAGCACCGGATCGTACCCGCAGTGGACGACGCCCATCGCCCCCTGCCCCAAGACTTCGCGGAGTTCGATCCCGCCGAATGCGGTCCCCGCCCGGGGCGATGGCGGGTCGAGGACGGAGGCCAACTCGCGGTCGCCGCCGAGAAACTCGCCGATTTCGTCGGCGAACGCCGGGTACTTCACCAGCCAAGCGACGACCGGCTTCCAATCGCCCGAGTCCTGCGCCACGTGGACGAGGGCCACCCCTTCGGTCGGCCCGGCTTGATCGAACGTCGTGTCGGACGGCATGAGGGCTCCCGGTCAAGCGTTCGGTTCGACCAACACGCCGCGCAGCGCGGCCACGGCCCGGTGGAGCAATTGCGAGACGGCGTTCTCGTTGCGGTTCAGGTGCGCCGCGATCTCGGAAACTTTGAGCTTCCGGAGGTACCGCATCTCGACGGCGATCCGCTGGGAATCGGGGAGGCCGGCGAGCGCGACCGCGAGCCTTTCAAAACGCTCGTTCCGCTCGGCCCGTTCGCTCGGCGACGTGTGCTCCGCTGCGAGCCAATCGGCCAAGCCCACCGACGATTCCCCGGAATCGTCCGACGCCGCATCGGTGCGCGAGCGGCCGTGTTTCCGCGCCGCATCGATCAAATTGTTTGAAAGCATCCGGCGGACGTAAGCGAGGACTTCGTGGTCGGCCATCGGCGCGAGTCGGTCGCAGGCCAAATGCACTTCCAGCAGAGTTTGTTGAACGAGGTCGGCCGGATCGAGTTTGCCCCGGAGCCACCCCGGCATTTGACACTCCGCCCACAGTTGCAGGGCTGGCCGGTGCCGGTCAATCTCGGGTGCTTTCGTCGCCATTTGCAACTCCTCCGCGTGTACCAGCGGACCGTCCAATCCGATCTTACTCCGGCGACCGGTAGATACAGGCTAATTTAGGGCGCGCGCAAAGGTTCACCCACGCCATTTTTCCCGTCTAACAATGTCTAGTTGCGCCCCATTTCCGCCCTTCCGAACCCGAATTCCGATCATTTTCTGTCACATTCCGGGTATTACTCCGGCAAGTCATGGTGGACTGGCGTATATTAATCTTGAGGAGACGCAATGGGGAGTTCGGACGCGGGAAACCGGGGCCGGCTCCGAGGAACTCGAACCCCGAATCGGGAGCGATCATGGAAATCTGGCGCACGGTCTGGCGGAATGGATTCGTCCCCGCACTTTCTTCGTTCGGGCT
>JANXTU010000071.1 GCA_025352235.1 Fimbriiglobus sp. | reverse complement strand
AGCAACGATTCTTGGAGTTTCTTAGGAATGGCCTGAATCCGCAGGTTATGCCCGGGATGACGCCGGGAAGGAATTGACCGTTGAAAGCAGTTCATGCCGAGCATGAATTGCGAAAAGCTCCAAGAATCGTTGCTACACCCTCGGCGGGGGGAGTGCTACAACGAATCCCGGAGGTGGACTCAACGGGATCGGGACCGTTCGGTTTTTTAACAAACTCCAAGAATTGTTGCTAAAAACTCCTTTCGCAACTCCAACTTGTACGAAGCGGCGGTCGTGTGCGACAATGCGATCCCTCGGACACCGATGGCGTCTGGCGAAATTTTTGTTCTCCCCCCGCCTTCCTCGGAGCTCTCCCCGTGAAACTTCGCACCGTCGCTTTCCTCACCCTCGCTGCCGGCGCCCTCGGCGTCGGGCTGACATCCGCCCTGCAGCGCGAGTACAAGTCCGGGATCGTCTTCCCGGAACCGAAGGTCGTGACACCCGGCGAAAAACCGGGGGACGCCCCGAGCGATGCGAACATCCTGTTCGATGGCAAGGATTTGTCGAAGTTCACCAACGGCGACAAATGGGAAATCAAGGACGGGTACGCCTCGACCAAGGCGACCGACATCACGACGAAGGAGAGCTTCGGCGATATGCAGCTCCACCTCGAATTCGCGACGCCCGAAAAAGTCGATCCGAAGCAGACCGGCCAAGCTCGCGGCAACAGCGGCGTTTACATCATGGGCAAGTACGAGGTGCAAATCCTCGACTCGTTCGACAACAAAACCTACTTCGACGGCCAGTGCGCCTCGCTGTACAAGCAGCAGCCGCCGATGGTGAACGTCTGCCGGAAGCCGGGGGAATGGCAGACGTACGACATCCTCTTCGAAGCGCCGAAGTTCGCCGAAGACGGCAAGGTGTTGAAGCCGGCGATCTGCACGGTCTTCCACAATGGCGTCTGCGTGCAAAACCACTTCGAACTCAAAGGCGGCACGTACTATGACCAAGCGGCGAAGTACGTCAAGCACGCCGAGAAGCTGCCGTTCCGGTTGCAGAACCACGGCAACCCAGTGAAATTCCGCAACATCTGGGTGCGCGACATCGCGATGCTCGTCGGCAAGGAACCCGAGAAGAAAGACTGACGTGCAACTCGCCGAGATGAATTGGCCGGCCGTGGAGGCTTTGCCCCGGGAGACGCCCATCGTCTTCCCGGTGGCGGCGCTCGAGCAGCACGGCCGGCACATGCCGTTGTTCACCGATAGCCTGCTGTGCGGGGAGATCGTCCGCCGCGTCGCGGACCTCCCGCGCTTTCGCGACGGTGTCGTGTTCGCCCCGCTCCAATGGCTCGGCAACTCGGATCACCACCTCGATTTCCCCGGCACCCTCTCGGCATCCCCGCGGGTCTACCTCGATCTGTTGAACGACGCGATCGGGAATTTCGTCGAGCACGGCTTCACGCGGATCGTGTTCATCAACGGACACGGCGGCAACGACGTGCCCGGCAAACAGGCCATCT
The DNA here is from genome assembly GCA_025352235.1 of Fimbriiglobus sp. Lineage (GTDB taxonomy): Bacteria > Planctomycetota > Planctomycetia > Gemmatales > Gemmataceae > JALHQU01. The sequence continues at coordinate 5,921 of JANXTU010000071.1, read as the reverse complement.
TTGAAATGCGGCAGCAGTACCGGGGCCATCAACACCTGCTCCTCTTGTTCGCCACATATTGGAACTTGGCGGCTCCGCCGACGGACGGTTTCGTCCAGAAGCAGATGGGCCACGCCTGCGAGTGGGAAACCTCGATGATGCTCCGCATCCGCCCGGAATTGGTCGGGGATTTATCGAAGGTCGAAGACGTCCCCTTCGGCAACGCCTTCGAACCGGCGAGTCGGGGCTGGATCATGCCCGACCGCTCGGCGCCGGGGCACATCGGCGACCCGCGTTCGGCCACGGCCGAGAAAGGCGAGATCCTCTTTTCGACCTTCGCCGACGGTGTCACCAAGATGCTCGACCGCGCGAGCGCCTGGGACGGGAAGAGTTGGAACGGATGACGAACCCCCGCCCCCCGTCTTGGAAATGGGTCGTCGCCGGGCTGCTGCTGCTGGCGACGATGATCAACTACCTCGACCGCCAAACGCTGTCGTCGCTGGCCCCGCGCATCAAAGCCGACTTCGATCTCGATCCCGTTCAGTACGGCAACTTGGAAATGGCCTTCGGGTTGGCCTTCGCCGCCGGGTCGCTCGCCTTCGGATTTCTCGCCGATCTCGTCAACATCCGCTGGCTTTACCCGGCCGTGCTGCTGGCCTGGTCGCTCGTCGGCGTTTTGACGGGCTTCACGGAAACCTTCGAGGAATTGCTCCTCTGCCGGACGGCGCTCGGGTTCTTCGAAGCGGGCCACTGGCCGTGCGCCGTGCGCACGACGCAGCGATTGCTTTCGGAGAAGGACCGTACCCTCGGCAACAGCGTGCTGCAATCCGGCGCGGCCATCGGGGCCATCCTCACGCCGTTGGCGGTGAATGCGATGGTCGGCGATTCCACGGAGCCCGGCATTTGGCGCGGGCCGTTCATCGCCGTCGGCTTCGCCGGGATGCTTTGGATCTTCGGCTGGTTCAGCCTGATCCGGGGCCGCGATATGGCCGAGCCACCGGTGGAATTGGGCGAGCGCGAATCGGTGTGGAGCGCGATCCTCAGCCTGCGATTCTTGGCTCTGTTCGTGGTCGTGCTGGCGTTGAACATCACTTGGCAGCTCATCCGGGCTTGGCTAACGTTGTTCTTGGCCGATCCCCAATACGGTCGCGGTTACTCGGAAAAAGACGCCCGCTATTTCACCTCGGCCTTCTACGTCGCGGCCGATGCCGGGTGCCTGCTCGCCGGGGTCGCCGTGGGCTTGTTGACGCGCCGCGGTTGGGACGGGCACCGGGCCCGCGTGCTGGTATTTGGCATCGGAGCGAGCCTCAGCGCCTTCACGACCGTCGCGGCGCTGTTGCCGAAGGGACCGGCGCTGTTGGGCGTCTTGCTCATTGTCGCGGCGGGGACGCTGGCTTTGTTCCCCTGCTATTACTCGTTCACGCAGGATCTCGGTCGGCGGAACGTCGGCAAAATCAGCGGCTTGCTCGCGGCATTGGGTTGGGCGGTGTCGAGTCCGTTTCAAACGCTCTTCGGGCAAGAAGTCAAAGATTCGGGGTCGTACGACCTCGGCATCGGCCTGGTCGGTTGGGCCCCGCTGATCGGGTTCGTTGCGATGCTGTTGTTGTGGCGGCGGGGACAGTTCGAGCGGGTTGCGAGTTAGCGTATCGGTGTTGCGAAATCAGAGTTCCCACTCATTGCTCTGCGCAAAGGCATTCCGACGTGGCGACAAGTTTCCAACTTCAGTGCTTTCCAATCTGCCTTGTGATGTAGGCTCATGCGCTATCGGGCGTTGCGTCGGTTGCCTCAGGTACTCGACCCAGTCGTCCAGCACATCGCGGTAGCGGGGTGGGCGCGTGGGCATCGACGCGGCCCCTCGCTTCTTCTGTAAACGTCCGGCGAATCTTCGCCGGACGCATTCGTTGCAGCAACAGTTCCACATGGCTCCTGTTGCAGGATTCGCCACGTTGTTCCCGCGGCAAGAGTTGTAGGCTTGTTCCTCGTAGGTCCTACCTTGTGCGGCGAAGACGACCGCAGGGCCGAGCAATAGAGCGAGAAATGCCACAGTCAGTCGTAGTAGAAGACTTGTTGAACAGGCAGTTTGGCTACGTCCATCGTTGTGCATACCAAGTGGATGGAGGACCCCAAGTGGATGGAGGACCCCAAGTGAAAAAAAACCAATCTTCTGAAGACTGGCGTCAAGCCCAATTCTAAAAAATCTTTCTCACGATCCGCTCCGCTTTGCGTCCAGTTCCTCCCAGCGGGCGTAGAGCTTCTCCACCTTGGCCCGGGCCACGTCCGACTGGGCGCACGCCGCCGTCAGGATGGGGCGGGGCGAGTTTGCGGCCGCCTCGACGAGGACCACCGCCGCCGCCACCGCCCCTTCGGCCGTCGCCAGGGCCGCTTCCATTCCATCCCATTCCTGTTGCTCCTTGTAGCTCAACTTTTTGGCCTTGGGTTTCGCTTCGCCCTTCGCCTTGGCTTTGTCGTCGCCCTTCGAAACCGAGTTCGCTTTATCGTAAGCCGACAGCCATTGGCCGACGCTGCCGTAGGAATTGGAGCCTCCGGCGCCGTCCAAACCGATGACTTCCGTGCAGAGGCGGTCCATCAAATCGCGGTCGTGGCTGACGAGGATGATCGCGCCGGGGAACTCGGAGAGACTCTCTTCGAGCACTTCGAGCGCCGGGATGTCGAGGTCATTGGTCGGTTCGTCGAGCAGGAGCAGATCGGCCGGTTTCAGCATCAACTGCGCGATGCGAACACGGGCTTGCTCGCCACCGGACAAGGCGCTGAGTTCGAGATCGAGTTGCAGCGGGCTGAACAAGAAGCGCTGGGCCCACGCCGCGACGTGCAGCGGTTGGCCGCGGTAGAGAACCGAGTCCGCATTTGGAGACAGCGCCGTGCGCAGCCGCATGTTTTGATTGAGCGAAGTGCGTCCCTGCTCGAAGACGACGGCGCGCAATCCGTCGGCCCGCGTCACGGTGCCGGTGTCCGGGTCGAGTTCGCCGCCGAGGACTTTCAACAGCGTGCTCTTGCCGCTGCCGTTGGCCCCGAGCAACCCGAGGCGCATCCCCGGCGAGATGATGAGGTCGATATCTTTGAACAGCGGCTTACCGCCGAGCGACTTGCCGATGCCCTGCGCCGTCAGCAGTTTCTTCGTCTGCCGGCCGGTGCCGTCGAAGTCGATCCCGGCGGCGCCGGCCGCGGCAGTGCGGTAATTCAATTCCGCCAAGACGTCGCGCCGGTCGGCCGCTTCGCCGATGCGCGATCGCGACTTCTTGCGCTGGGCCGATTCCTTGCGACCGAGCCATTCGGTCTCGCGGCGGACTTGGTTGGCCACCGCTTCGCGCTGCCGCTCTTGGGCTTCGAGGAACAATTCACGTTTTTCGTCGAAGCTGTCGTAACCGCCGTCGGCGCGGAAACTGCCCGTCGGGTAGACCCGGCTGATCTCGATGATCTCCGGGGCGATGGCCCGCAAAAAGGCCCGGTCGTGCGTGGCGGCTAAGTAGCCAAACGGCGCGGCCCGCAGCAGTTTTTCCAGCCAGACAACCCCCGGCAAATCGAGGTGGTTGGTCGGTTCGTCCATCAGCAGAAAGTCGGGCCGCAGGGCCAGGGCGCGGGCCACCGCGAGGCGTTTGCGCCAACCACCGGAAAGGGTGTCGGGCATCAGATCGCCATCGAGGCCGACCTTGGTGAGGGCGATGGCCGCGTGCATTTCACGTTCGTGGTCTTCGAGGTCGTCGCCGGCCAGCGCGTCGAGGATCACTTCGCGCGCGGTGCGATCGGGCGGGAAAAGATCCTCTTGCGGCAGGTAGCCGAGGCGTGCGGAACGGGCTGCCGTGCGCTCGCCGGCATCGGGAACTTCGACGGCCGCGAGGATTTTCAACAGGGTCGATTTGCCCGCGCCGTTGGGGCCGATCAGGCCGATCTTCTCGCCGGCGCGCAGGTCGAGGGAGAGATCGGCAAACAGCGGCCGGTGGGTGAAACTCTTGGCGATCGACCGGGCCGACAACAACAAACTCATGCGCGACTCGGGGGGGCATCGGAAGGACGAGAGACACGACTATCTTAGGGTTTGTCGAGGCGGTGGCGCCGACCGCCCACGGATCATCCTCCGGCCGGGGGCTTTTTAATGAGGTCGGGACCTTTCCCGAACATTTTCTCGTACTTCCCGCCCGCCCCTTTCACGTATTTCGTGAATCCTTTGCGCTCGAGGCTGCCGTCGCTAGTTGCGGCCTTCGCGTGCTGATCGGTCCAGGTCCGCGGGGCGTTCGGCGACGACAGGATCCGCCGGCACGGCCGACCCGTTTCGGGGTGGACCGTCAATTCTTCGGCCGTCATGCGCTGCATGACTTCGAACACGTCCCCGCTCGAACCGTCCGCTTCGACGATTTCGTATTGGTACAAAGGCATAATGGCTCTCGGATCTCAACGGTCGGGAAAGATCGCATTCAACGCGCGTTCCAAGTCTTCCAAAGCCAGCGCCGCCGTCAGGCCATCGAGGACGCGGTGATCGGCGCTCAGTCGGACTTCCACCGTGCCGTCGTCCGCGATGGGCCCGTACGTCAGCGTCGTCGCACATGGGGATTGTACACCGAGCAACCCGGTCCGTTTGGAACTCAGCGTCGTCAATCCGAAGGTGCCGATCGTCTTCGCCCGGTTTTTACCGGTGAGATTCAGGCCGACCCACCAGATCAACCGGCGGATCGGCTTCGGGTACCGAGTGTATTTGATGAGCCGGGCGAACGGGCGAATCTCTTCGACCGGCTTCGTTTTGAAATCGCTCAGGTGCGCCGTCAGTTGCGCCAGCGTCTGCCGATCCGGGGCGTGCAGCAATCCGAAAAAGACGGCCGGTTCGCCCTCGAATTCTCGGCTCACCGCGATGGACGCGACCGAGACATCCGCTTCGTACAAATGGTTCCACGGGAACGATTGAAACGACCGTCTCAATTCGGGCCGCTGCGCCGCGACGATCGAATACGCTTTCAGAAAGATCGCCGGCCACGAGGGGGGTTCCGTGAGCGCCGCGCGGGCCGCGACCACCGCCGCGATGTTCAATCGCCGATCCGCGACGAAGTACGGCATCCCCCGACTGAGGTGCATGACGTCGACCATCCACCGCCGCGGCAGCGACAGCCCCACCCGCCGGCCCGTGATTTTCGCCATCGCCGCGAGTCCTCGCTTGTCCGCGTTTGATCGCCCCGCGGGAAATCCTCGGAGTGTGCGCGGTCGCCGGACAACTCAATTACTCGATGGGTGTCCGAATCACTCGTCGACCGCGAACACCTTCGGATCGAGCTTCGCGCTCAACTTCGCTTCGGTGAATTTTGTGGTCATGAAGGCCTTGCCGTCGTGCTTGACCGTCAGCTTCATCGGGATCTGCACGCCGTCGACTTCTTTGTACTCGGCCATCACGGTCTCTTCTTCGACTTCCTCGCCGGAGCCGGGGGCGAGCGCTTTGCGGTTGGTGGCGTGCAATCTGCCGGTCTTCTTGTCGAAGTAGAGCGTCATCGTCTTGGTCTTCTTCCCGTCGACCACTACGGCGCTGCAATCGACGTCGGCGATCTTCGCGTCCTCCCCGGCCTTGATAGTGTACTTCTCTTTGTCCAGCAGCGGGTAGAGCATCGAAATGTCTTGCGACGCGGCCCCTTGGCGGATTTCGTTCTTCGTCTTGTCGTCGAGCTTCTGCGCTTCGCCGTTGAGCGTCGTCTTGAACTTGTCGCCGTTGCCGACTTGGGCGATCGACAGTTTTTGACCCATTAACGACGTCTCGAGGGTCATCTTGAATTGGTCCGGCAGTTGGTATGCCAGCGAACCCGTGTATTCGAGCTCCGCCCCGAGAACGCTGAGGCTCCCCTTCATCTGGTATTCGCCGGCCTTGTTCTTCTTGAGGGCCTCTTCGCCCCCGTGGGCCTTGATCCCGGCGGTGACGGTTTTGACCGCGTCGTCATCGGCCCGGACCG
>JANXTU010000003.1 GCA_025352235.1 Fimbriiglobus sp. | reverse complement strand
CCCCGGCACCTACAACGCCAACCCACTCTCGGCCTCCGCCGGGGTCGCGTGCCTCAAGCAGATCCGTACGGGCGAACCGAGCCGATTGGCCAACGAAGCGGGGCGAAACCTGCGGAACGAATTCAACGCGATGTTCGAAGCGAACAAGCTGCCGTGGATCGCCTACGGCGAGTTCAGCATGGTCCGCGTGCTCCCGTATTCCGGCGAACGACCGGGAGTCTCCCGAGGTGACCACGACGGCTTCATCCCCTTCGGCGGCGATTTGAACCAGCTCGACGGCCCGAAAAGCGGCAAGCTCTCGCACGCCCTCCGGCAGGGGATGCTCCTAGAAGGCGTCGATTTCTGGGGCACCGCCGGGATGACGAGTATGGCCCACTCCGCCACCGACGTGACGCAAACCGTCCGCGCGCTGGAGCACACCATCGCGCGAGTGGCCGAGGAGGGAATCGCATGACCGGGGGGGTCTCGAAAATGCTTCCAACAGAGTGTGTGACACCCCGCTCTGGAACAATTTGGACGAATTGGAAGAATCGGCATGGTGCGACGAAAGTGAACGCGGAACCAAGCGCCGCAAGGACTTGCGGCCATCGCAACCAGCGAGCCACCGAACGGGTAGCTGGAACAATCGGTTTGGAAGAATTGGCCGCGCCGGCAGTCGGAGTCATTTGAATCGGCAATCGCCGCAGTAGGGTTCCTCCGACTCACGCAACCGGCTCGCCTTCTTCCAGAATTGTAAGCGACGGCAACCGGAGTCCGTCCGGGTCGCCTTCGCCATCACTTCCCCGCGCCCACAATCCGAGTCGCTTGCTCCTCGCGGAGCGGTTGGGCCAGGTAGTCGGCCTTCACCTCGGCCTTGACGCGGGCGTCGCCGGCTTTGGCGGCTTCGACCTCGACGTACATCGTCGCGCTGCCGCCGGCGGGGATTTCGAGCACCGTCGGGAACGTCACACGGTTGCCTTCGGGGCGGACGGCTTCTTTGTTCGCGCCGGTCGCTTTGATGTTCGCGTACTCCTCGGGGATGTCCACGCTGGCGATCACGTTCTTCGCCGGGCCGGTGCCGCGGTTGCGGATGATGACCTTGTAGCCGGCGCGCTGGCCGACGCGGACGCTCGACTCCGGGTCGGCGAGGGACAGCGTCAGGGCCGGTTGCCCGATCACGCCGACGGACCATTCGCCCTTGACCGTCAGTGCCGCCTTCTCGGAATCGGGGTTTGTCCGGCTCGCCGCAGTCGCCACGATCTTTTCCGGCTCGGCCTGTTTGCCCGCCGTCAGGCTCATCTTCAATGTCTTCTTTTCGCCCGGCGCGAGAGAGCCGATCTGCCAGGTCACGCCGTCGCCGGATTGCGGAATGGTCCCGGCATTGTCGGCCTGTTTCGCCGTCAGCGCCCGCGGCAGCGCCGCCTTCACCGTCACGTTCGGCAGCGCGACTTCGCCCGGATTCGTCACGCGCACTTCGTAGACGCCGTCTTCGCCGGGCACGAGCCGATCCGCGCCGAACACCCCGACCGTCAGTTCGCTGCGGCGCACGTCGAGGGTCGTTTCCCCGGCATCGCTCAGGCCACCGTCGCCGGTGATGCTGATACGGACTTTCTGCTTGCCGGACTGCCGGGCGATCAACGGCACGTCCATCCGTTTGGTCTGCCCGGCGGCGAGCGTGCCGACGGTCACTTCGATCGGATTTTTGCCGGTGTCGTGTTCGAGGCCGGCGTCGAAGCCGACCCACGCCGTCGCATTTTCGATGGGGACACCGCTCGGATTGGTGACGCTGAACCCGACGGGGATGCGAGCGCCCGTGGCCACCGTCGCCGGCGGATCGACGCTGACTTTCAACGACGCCGTGCCGACTTCGAGGGTCCCGGAGGCGCGGGCGTTCAAGCCGTCTTCGGTGTTGGCGTAGGCGGTGGCGGTGAAGCTTCCCTTCTGGGTCGGCTTGACAAAGACGCGGAATTCCCGCTTCTGCCCGGCCGCGAGTCCGGTGCTCGCCCACGACACATCCCGGCCGCTGCGGACGGTCGGCGTCGGCTCGGCGCCCACGATTTCTAGCCCTTCGGGTAGCTTGGCCTGCACGTTCACCGGGGAGCCCTCGGCCCCGCCGGGGTTCGAGGCGATCACGCTGATGCTGCTCTCCCGGTCGACCCCCGCGACTTTCGGCGCCTGCACCTCGACCGCCAATTTAGGGGCCGACCATTCCACGGCGGTCATGGTGCGGCCGACGACGGTGCCCGGCCCGACGCCGTTCGGGTCGGGCTTCAAGATTTCCACGGCAATGTTGGTCTTGCCCGCGGTGGCCCGCGGTTGGATGACGCGGACGCCCGCCTTGCCGTCCGGATCGGCGATGATGTCGACTTCGCTCTGCCCGGAGCGCGCCCCCGCGACGACGCCGGCGCCGGTGCTGGCGATGAGTTCGGCCGGCGCCCCGGAGACGACGCGGTAGCGCACTTTGACGTCGGCCGGGTTCAACCCCGCCTGCTCGGCGAGTCGGGTGACGGTGGTGTTCAGGTTTGCCTCGCCGCCGTAACGCGCGGTGGTCGGCGGCGGGAACGCGTATTCGGTATCGCTCCAAACGAGCTTCACGAACGCCCGGCCCTTCTCCCAATCGAAGACTTCCGGCGCGTAGACGGTGACGGTCGTTTCCCCCGGCACCGCCGAGGTGATGACGCACCACGTTTGCCCCGGGTAGACCGTGAAGTCGTCTTTGGAATCCTTGTTCCCGCGCGTGATGCAATGCTCGAGGTAGTCGGTGTAGCTCACGGCGTATTTGTTATCGACCTTGTAGCCCCGGCCGTTGGACCAACCCGATTCGTCGACTTCGACGATGTTCCCCGGCCCTTCGAGCACCCACTCGATGCGGCGACCGCGGCGCGGTTGGCCGTCTTTGTCGTAGACGGTGGCGATCAGCACTTGCTGGGTCTTGGTGCCGTTGGTGGCGCTCGTCGGCGTGACGTCGACCTTCGCGGCTTTGGGATCGAAGTTTTTGAAGTAGCTCCGCCCCGGCGGCTTGGCGTGCGTGCGCTCGATGGGGCCGCCGAACCCGAAGCTCGGCAGGTAGGTCGGGCTGTAGGCGCAGCCGAGACCGCAGGCCAGCAACAGGGCGACGGACAGGTGGAGGATACCGCGAATCATAAAGGCGCACTCCCGGGACGCGGTCGGGGCGATACCCGCAAACTGGGGAAGGTTGCAAGCCGAAGTGACCGCTGTCTCCCCAGGAAAATGATTCTTCCAGAGTGTGTGACACCCCCCTTTGGAAGCAATTAAAAGAATTGGAAGAATCGGAGCCGGAACGGGGCGGCAGCCGCTCCACCATACCGAGCAAGGACTTGCGCCGATCGAAGCCTGAGAATCGCGGAGCCGACCGATTGGACGAAT
>JANXTU010000050.1 GCA_025352235.1 Fimbriiglobus sp. | reverse complement strand
CCCGTCGGGCAGCGGCCGGGGCCGTACAGTTTCCTCGTGGCGACCGGGCCGCAGCGCGGCCAGCAGACTTGCTATATCTGCGAACAAGACGACAAACCGACGGCCGTGATCTTCGCCCGCTCACTGTCGGCCCCGCTAGCGAAACTCGTGTCGAAAATCGACGCCGAGGTGCCCAAGCGGAAAGACGCCGGGTTCAAGGTGTGGGTGACGCAACTCGCGGCCAAAGGCGACCTCGATGCGCTCGCGAAATGGTCGAAGGCCTCGGCTATCAAAAACGCCCCCGTCGGGGCCTTTGAAGACCTGGATGGCCCACCCGCGTACAAACTCGCCGCCGACGCGGATGTGACCGTGCTGCTCTTCGTCAAGAAAAAAGTCGTCGCGAACTTCGCCTTCCGCGCCGACGAGTTGAAGGACGAGGCCATCGGCGAGGTCGTGAAAGAACTGCCGAAGCTGTTCGCGAAGTAGTCAGCTTTTCAGCATGCCGCAGGTTTTGGCGTAATCGAAAATGCCCCCGGCTTCGAGGATCGGGGCGATCTCGCCGAGCGGTTTGAGCTTCCACGAATCGCCCGTCGTTTTGTTCAGCAATTCGCCGGTGGTCAAGTCGATTCGCAAGACGTCCCCGGTACAAATCGTGTCGATCAACCGGCCCGCGCTCTCGATGGGCGTGAGATATCCGCCGTTGATGGCGTTCCTGTAGAAGATGCGGGCGTAAAATTCGGCGACGACCGCCAAAATCCCCGCCGCGGCCAAGGCGATCGGCGCGTGTTCGCGGCTGCTACCGCAGCCGAAGTTCCTACCGCCCAGAATGATTTTGTAGGGCGAAACGAACTCGTCGGCCTCGTTGTGGAACGGTACATGCCCTTTCGGAAGTCCGGCCCCTTCACCCGGCACGCCGCTGAGTGCGAACTTGCCGAACATCCGATATTCGGCCGCGATTGACGGATTGTACGTCAAATAGTGGGCCGGGATGATCTGATCGGTATCGACGTTGTCGCCCAGTACGTACACGGGGCCTTCGATGAGGGTTTGCAGCACAGCGGGATTCCTGCGGTAAGTTCGTCGGAAATGGCTATTATAGTGGTGTGCCGCCCATCGTCCGGGCAAGGGGTCAACTTGGTCTGCACTCGCGGATCTGGAATTCGCGTGCTAGACTAAATCGAATATGCGGATGGACGCGGCGAAACAACTGCCGGGAATGCCTCCAGAGTTTTATCTTTATGCGCGCACGAATCTTTGTCGAATCCGGCGACTGCTCGCCAGCCGCAGTCGATTTGGCCCCCGGCGTCACCGTGACCTTCGGTCGGAGCCGCGATAACGCTTTCGTAGTCCGCGACGACCTCGTCTCGCGGCTGCACGCCAAAGTTTATTTCGAAGACGGCCGCTGGTTGATGCGCGACTTGGGCCTCAACGGCACCAAGGTCGCGGGGAACAAGATCAACGCCGTGATCGAATTGAACGAGGGGGTCGAACTCCAAGTCGGGCATGTCAAATTCCGGTACACCACGAACACCGGCAGCATGCTAGCTCCGGCAACGCAAACCTCCGTGTCCAGCCTCACGCCGCCACCGATGGCCGCCGTGACGGTCGGGAGTTCCGTCGGCAAAGACGTGACGGCGGTTCAGCCGGAATATTGGGCGACCAAGGCTCACCAAATCGTCCACCACGAACAAACCCCGTCCACACTGATCCGCATCCCGACGCTGGGCGACGAAATCCCCCCGACCGATACCGTACTTCGGGCCGACGAACTCACCGCCCTCGCCCACTATATGGCTACCGCCGTGACGATGGCCGACGCCCACGAATTGCTTCGTCTCACGCTGCGCACGGTCCTCAATCAAACCTCCGCCGCGGTCGTGGGCTACTTGAGCCTCGACCCGTCCGAGCCAACTCCCAAAATGGTTCTGCCCGAACGCGTCGCCGTCGACGTGCCTCTGAGTCGCCGGCTCACCGAACGCGTCCGCGAATTGCGCCGGCCCGTTTGGCTTTTCGCCGACGAAAAGCTGGGCATTCATCCGATCGGGAGTCTCTCGTCGTTCCACGATGCCGTCTGTCTCCCCATCGCCGGTGCCGATGGCGAACCTTTGGCCGCACTCCACGCCTACCGCACCGGCCGCGCCTTCGCCGATCGCGATGTGAAGTTTCTCGAAGCGATCACCGGCTACTTGGCCCCGGCGCTCGAGAGCCAAAGGCACCGCCGCAAGTTGGAAGCTGAGAATTTGCGTTTGCGCGGCACCTCCGCCGTCGCGGAAGAACTCATCGGCGACAGTTCCGCAATGATGAACCTGCGCCAACAGATCGGCCGGGCCGCCCCGATGCCGTTCACGGTTTTGATCCAAGGCGAAAGCGGCTCCGGGAAAGAATTGGTCGCGCTCGCGCTGCACAAACGCGGCCCCCGCGCCTCCGGACCCTTGGTCGTCGTGAACTGCGCCGCCTTCGCGCCCGCGCAATTCGAAGCAGAACTCTTCGGCTCCCGCAAAGGGGCTTACCCCGGCGCCGAGCGCGACCATCCCGGCTTATTTGAACAGGCCGACGAAGGGACACTTTACCTCGACGAAGTGGCCGACCTTTCGCCCGAATGCCAAGCGAAACTGCTCCGCGTCATCGAGGGGAAATCGTTTCGACCCGTGGGCGGAGTCAAAGACATCGCCGTGGAAGTCCGGGTGATCGCCGCGACCAGTCGGGACCTCGAAGACGAAGTCCGCTCCGGCCGATTCCGCCAAGATCTACTCTTCCGGTTGAAGGTCATCCCGATCCGGGTCCCGCCGCTGCGCGAGCACCCCGAAGACATCGCCGAATTGGCCCGGTTCTTCCTCGAACGGCTGTCGGTCCAATGCCGGCGCTCCCTGCGCCTCACGGCCTCCGCCCTACAAAAACTCTTCGCCTTCCCGTGGTCCGGAAACGTCCGGCAACTCCGGGCCGTCCTCGAGAGCGCCGCCGCGATGAGCGAGTCCGACGCTATCGACGCCGACGCGCTCCCGCTCGCGGGTTTCGGAGAATCGATCCCCCACAGAGCACCCGCGCCCACGGATGCTCCCACCAGCCTGGACATCGACGACATCGAAACGTGGGCAATTATCAAAGCCCTCGGCCAGACCTCCGGCAACGTCAGCCGAGCGGCGCGAGTTTTAGGCATCAGCCGCGACACGCTCCACACCAAGTTGAAGAAGAAAAACATCGATCGGGTCTCGGCCATCGCCGCCGGGGCCATCGCCGCCGGGGCCCACGCCGCCGCTGCCCAAGGCTAAAATCGGGTGAGATTGGCACGGTGATTGCATTTTCAATTCTTGCAATCAACCCCACAACCCTCACCCGAGGTTTCCCGATGTTAAGCCAACCCCGAGTCCAGCGTGCCGGTCGCATTAGCTACGGCATCATCGCCGGTCTTCTCGGCGCCCCGACGATGATCATCGTTATCGCTCTCCTTTGGGGTGGTGTCTTCAGTTGGTGATCCTCCAACGATAACAGTCTTTGCAACAGCCCGACCCTTGAGTCGGGCTGTTTTTGTGCGGTAGCCGGATACTCGATCCGCGTCGGAATGAGAAAGCAAGTGCGCAATCGTCGGTTGCAGGCCGCGTGATTCCAATTTCGATTCCGCCGTTCGTCTCAATCGCGAAGCGCTCGGCCCGTGAGAGTGAGGAAGACGTTCTCCAGCGTCGGCGTTTTCACCTCGATCTTCGTCGGCTCGGCACCCGCGGCGAACAGCTTCGGAAGCAGTGCCGCCGCATCCGGAGTGGCAATACACAGGCTTCCGTCGCTCCATTCCACCGAGGTCGCCCCCGCAAGGTGTTTCGCATTCGACAGCCAACCTTCGGAAGGCCGTGCCATCGCCAGCATCAGCGTCGAGTCCAAACGGCCCAATAGCGATTCGCGGGTGTCGCAAGCGATCATTTTGCCGTGGTCGAGGATGCCGATGCGCGGGCAGAGCGATTGAACCTCCTCCATGTAGTGGCTCGTGTAGATCACCGTCAGCCCAGCGGCGTTCAACGACCGCACGCGCTCGAAAATGTGGTTCCGCGATTGCGGGTCGACGCCGGTGGTCGGCTCATCGAGAAGCAGCAACTTCGGTCGGTGGACAAGGGCGACCGCGAGATTCAGCCGCCGTTTCATCCCGCCGGAAAACGCGCCGGCGCGTTGATCGGCGCGATCTTTCAGTTCGACCATCTCGAGCATCTCATCGATCCGCGTCAGCAAGTCGGGATCGCGAAGGCCGTAGAGTCGGCCGAAGAATCGCAGGTTCTCGCGCGCCGTCAGTTCGGGGTAAATCGCGAGGTCTTGCGTCGCCAACCCGACGGAATGACGGGCGCTGCGAGTGGTCGGGCCGAAGGGCTGGCCGAAGAGTTTGACACCGCCCGAATTCGGGCCGGAGAGACCCGCGAGAATGGCGAGTAGGGTTGTCTTCCCGGCCCCGTTGGGGCCGAGCAAGCCGAAGAGTTCCCCAGACGCCACGTTCAAATTCACCCCGGCCAACGCTTCCGTGCGGCCGAAGCTTTTGCGAATGCCGACGAGTTCGAGAATCGATACAAGCATTCCGCCATGATAGGGAATTGGCAGGATCGGGGTCGAGATGTGCAAAACCCATTTGCTGACGTGGTTCCAGCGATTGCACTCGGAGGGATTCGATCCCCCAACCCTCGGTCGCATGGTGGATGCAGATGAAGGCGCAGCCGAGGCGCTTGGCGAACGATTCGAGGAGGTTGAGCATCGCGGTCGCGTCGGCGTTTGAATTCTCGTCCATGCCGAGGCCGATGAAGCGATACCAAGCGTCGAGGATAATGACTTTGAAACGGCCGTTAAAGTAGTCGCTCATGTCCTCCAGAGAAGCGACGCGGTTGCGAAGGTTCTCGTACTCGAGCCGAGAAAACAGGTTTGACGGAGCGTTCATCGAAAGTCAGCAGGTCTTGGATGTCTGTAAAATTCATGGAGCCGCTCGAAAAGCTTTGAACTTACCGGTGCGGTGATCGGGAGTTGTATCCGCGGTGCATCCGCAGAAGCGCTGCCGCCCCCGAGGGCTTGGTAGGCGTTGACGACGGCGGTCAGCTGTTGTTTTTTGGTTTCGATCAAAACCGTTCTCGCTTCCAGCAGGTCGCGCTGGACCAAGAGTACTTCCACGTATTCCGCGCGGGCATTCTGAAACAGCAGGGTCGCCGTGACGACTGACGCTTCGAGTGATTCCAACTGCCGCTTCTTGATCTCGATGCTTTTGCGGTAGTTCTCCGCCATCGTGACGCGGTTGACGACCTCGATGTAGGCGTTGAGAATGACGCGCTGGTAGTTGTAAATGCTCTCCAACTGCTTGGCGTTCGCGGTGAGATAGACGGCTTGAATCTCTTTCTTATTGATCAACGGCGCGACCAAGTTCCCCGCGACATTGGCGGCGAACGCTTCCGGATTAAAAATGTATCGGGGGTTGAACGCCTCGTATCCAACGCCGGCGCTGATGGAGAGGGTCGGGTAAAAGCGGGCCCTGGCGACTTTCACTTCGAGCCCGGCCGCCGTCAACTCGCGCTCGGCTTGACGGATATCCGCACGGTTCAGGAGCAGTTGCGAGGGCAACCCGACGCTCAGCGGGCGAATGGTCAGATCGAAGAATCCCGCGGATACCCGATCGACCGGGGCCGGGAAACGATTGGTGAGAAAATTGATCCGATTCTCGGCCTCGACGACCTCCTGCTGCACGATCAGCTTTTCGCTCTGGTTCTTGCGAACTTCGGCTTGGAAACGCTGGACGGGCAACTCGGTGAGGCGGCCGGCCTCTTTGAAGGCTTTGGAGACTTCGAGGCTTTTCACTTGGATCTCGATGGTTTTATCGAGAATCTCCAGCCGTTGATCGAGCGCCATCAGACGGTAATAATTTTCGGCGATTTCGGCGACCAAACGGGTCACGAAATAGTTCCGCTTCTCGATGGCGGCGAGGAATTGCTGCTCGGCCGCGTCCCTGGCGTTGCGCAACTTCCTCCAAATATCGAGTTCCCAAGAGAAATTGAGCCCCGCTTGAGTATTGGGAAGCGGGTTGGGAAAGGTTTTGCCAGGGAGAATCGTCAGCTGATCTTCGACGGCCCCATTACGGGTGTAGCGGCTGGTTTTTTCGATCCCCCCGCCGGTGCCGAACGTGACGAAAGGAAGATACGCCCCTTGGCGAGCCAGAATCTCGTTGCTGGCGATCTGAATTTCTTGATCCAAGATTTTCAGTTCCCGATTGCCGAGTACGGCTTGTTGGATGAGTTCCGTCAGCTTCGGATCGTTGTAAAACTCATCGACTCCGAGCTGGGCGGAGTTTTCCGAATCGGACGATTTCGCGGCCGCGTTCTCCTTGGCCACCCATCCGCCGAGCACTCCTCCGCCGAGCCCCGCTCCGGTGGCGAGTTGCCGAGGGGTCGCAACGGCTTCCGGGCCGGGTGCAGAATTGAAGCCCGCCGGCAGAACAGGTCCCGATTCCGCCTGGCCGAGCTTTGGAATCCGACAGGCCGGGAGGATCAGAAGCGTGCTGCAAGCGATGACTCTCGCAATGACCACCAGATACTTCTTCCGCAATACGGTCGAGATTCTCACTGGGATGTTCATCCGCGTCATCCTCGAGAAGCGTGCGACAATTGGCATCTTTGTGCTTATCGGCATTATCGGCATGACCGCCGGAATAATAAAAGCGTTCTGCGGTCACTTTTTTCAAGTTGTGCAAGCAGGGCCCGGGGAAAATGGCGGATCTGTGCCCAGCCTGTCGGCCTGAGCACCCCGATGGCCGAAAAAGGTGCATTTGGAATTGCGGTGGATCAGACAGATTATTGCGGGGGATCCTGTTTGTGAGCTGCCAGATCTTGATTGGCTGGAGTGAGCAGTATGGGATCGGCCGTATGTTCAAGAATCTCACTGAGGGGCTCATCCACTTCGTCTTGGAGGAGTTTGCGACCGTCGGCCAGCTTGCCGAAGATGTAATACAGGCCGGGAATGACCAACACTCCGACGACGGTGCCCAATAGCATGCCGCCGGCTCCGGTGGTGCCGATGGTGCGATTTCCGATCGCCCCGGCGCCACTGGCGACGACCAACGGAAGGAGCCCGGCGATGAAGGCGAAGGAGGTCATCTGGATGGGCCGGAATCGCAATTTTCCCCCTTCGACGGCCGCCTCCTTGAGAGAAAGGCCCTCGCGGCGCCGCTGCACCGCAAATTCGACGATCAGAATTGCATTCTTGCCGAGGAGTCCGACCAGCATGACGAGACCGAGCTGGGCGTAGACATCGTTGGCCAGTCCCAGAACCAGTAGTAGCAGGAAGGAACCGAATACCCCGATCGGCAGCGATAGGATCACCGCCAGCGGCAGCAGGAAGCTTTCGTACTGGGCGATCAGCACAAGATAGACGAAGAGGACGACGATCAGGAAGATGATGATGGCCGGTGCGACCTCGACCTTCGCCACCGGAACTTCGATGCCCTTCGCCGCTTCGTCGTACGAGAGGCCTTCCCAACCCAAGCCGTAACCCCGGGGCAGTTCCTTGGCGGCGACTTCTTGAATCGCTTTGATAGCTTGGCCGCTACTGTAGCCGGCCGCCGGCGCACCTTGGATGGTCGCGGACGGATAAAGGTTGTAACGCGTGATCTCGTTCAAACCCTGTTTCTTCTTGATGCTCATGAATGCGGAGTAGGGGACCATTTCTCCTTCAACGCGGACCTTGACCTTGACCATTTGTCCAGTTTTTTCGTTCTTAACCTCGTGCTCAACTTCACGTTCGCTCTTGACGAACAGATTGCCCAAATCATCGGGGTACCTCCGGAACTCCGGTGAGGCTTGGACATAGACCTTGTAGAACTGGTTGAAGAGGACGAAACCCTGCTCGTAGGTGCTGCCGATGAGGATATTGAGGCTGTCCAGCGCCCTCCCGATCGTCACGCCTTTCTGCATGGCCTTGTCGCTATCGATGATCAATTCGTATTGGGGGTAGTCGGCCGAATAGAACGTGAAGAGGCTCTTCAGCTCTTTGCGTTTTCTCAACGCCGCCATGAACTTTTCGTTCACTTCTCCGAGCCGGGCGTAGTCGGTCTTATCGGACCGGTCGAGCACGCGGACGGAGAACCCCCCGGCCGCACCGAACCCCGGAACCGCGGGCGGTTCGAAAAACTCGATTTTGACATCGCTCAGTTTCTTGCTCTTTTCCTCGAGTTCTTCGATGATCTCCTTCGCGGTTTTATCGCGTTTGTCCCAAGGTTTCAGGTTGATGACACACGTGCCCGCGTTCGAGCCGCGGCCTTCGGTCAGAACTTCGTACCCGGCCAGCGAGGTGACGGAGGTGACCCCGTCGACTTCTTTGCAAATCGCCTGCAATTCGTGGGACTTGGAATTCGTGTATTCGAGTGTCGAACCCGGCGGGGTCTGGATGATCCCGTAAAGAGTCCCCTGATCCTCGCCCGGGATAAAACCGGACGGGAGCTTCGTGTTCACCGCGAGAATGCCGACCGTGAAGCCGCCGACGATGGCCAAACTCAGCGTGCGGCGCGTGACGATCCGCCTTAAAATCCCGCCGTATGCGTTCGTGACCTTCTCGACAACGCGGTCGAACGGGCGTTGGACGAACGGCAGGACATTCACCAGCAATCCGAAATACCACCACAATTCGTAGGCCAGGATGTTGAATCCCACGAGGAGTGGCACGCCCAGCAAAATGTACATCGCGAGAGTCCGGGGGCCGGGCCTCTTTTTCCGCTGACCCGCGTGCGAGTGGGGTTTGAGAATCATCGCACACAGCACGGGCGTGAGCGTGAGGGCCACCAGACCGGAGAGCACGATGGCCGTGGCCATGGTGATACCGAATTGGCGATAGAAGGTACCGACCGGACCGGGGATGAAGGTCACCGGGACGAATACGGCCGTCATCACCAGCGTGATGGCGATGATGGCGCCGCTGATTTCGTGGAGGACCTCCATACTCGCCTTGTAAGGCGAAAGGTGTTTGTCGCGCATCTTGACGTGCACCGCTTCGACCACCACGATGGCGTCGTCCACCACGACTCCGATCGCCAGCACCATGGCGAAGAGGGTGATCAGGTTGATGGACAGGCCGAACAATTTGAGGAAGAAGAACGTGCCGATCAGCGACACCGGAACCGCGAGGGTCGGGATCAGCGTGGATCGCAGATCCCCGAGAAACATGAAGACCACGATGGACACCAGAATGAATGCCTCGAGCAAGGTGTGAAGCACCTTCTCGATGGAGGCGTCCAAAAAGGTCGAAACGTCGTAAGCGAACTGGTACTCGACGCCGGACGGGAGCGTCCCCTCCTGCCTGATTTGCTCGAGCTCGGCCTTGACCTTCTCGATGACCTCGGAGGCGTTGGAGCCGGGACTCTGTTTGAGCACGATCGACGCGGCCGGGTGACCGTCGACGTCCGAGTAAATGTCGAAAAATTCGGAACCAAGTTCGACGGTGGCGACATCCTTGAGGTGGAGGATTTCCGCGTCGGAAGTCGCCCTCAAGGCAATTTTTTCGTACTGCTCCACCGTGTTGAACCGTCCCACGTAGGTCAGGACGTACTCCTTCGTTTGCGAGGTCTTGCCCGTGGCTTGCCCGAGTCGGCCGGGTGAACCGATCACGCTCTGCTCCGCGACGGCCTTCATGATCTCTTCGGTGGAAATCTTGTAGGCCCGCATCTTCTCGGGATTCAGCCAGAGCCGCATCGCGTACGAGCGGTTGCCGAGGTTCACGGGGCGACCCATGCCCTGAATCCGTTTGATTCGCGGCAAGATGTCCTTGTTGGCGAAGTTGTAAAGGAATTTCTGATCGTGGCCCGGATTGGTGCTGTAGATGTTCAGCTTCATCAACATGCTCGGCACGACTTGGCTGACGAGGATCCCCTCCCGAACCACGAGGGGGGGGAGCCGGTTCAGCACGATATTGACCCGGTTCTGCACGTTCACGACCGCGATGTCCGGATCGGTGCCCGGCTCGAAGTAGATGCGGATCGTCGCCTCGCCGGCGCTGGTGGCGTCGGAGACCATGTAACGCATATTCTGGACGCCGTTGATCGACTGCTCCATCGGGATCAGGACCGAGTCGACCAGCACGTTGGCGCTGGCACCGGGGTAGGCGATGGCGACTTCCACGGTCGGCGGCGTGATCGAGGGGAACTGCTCAACGGGGAGGGTTCTGATCCCGAGCATTCCCAAAAACAGGATGATGATCGAGATCACCATCGCCATAGCCGGCCTGTAGAGAATTTTTGTGAACATGGTACTTCTAAGGTGGTCTCGTTGAATTCCGGAAGCGCCGAGGGATCCCCGCTATTCAGCGGGTAGCTTTAAGTTCGAGAGTACCTCTTCCGGATTCTTATACTCGGTATCTTTCAGTTTCTGATAGTCGACGATTTGACGGACTCCTTCAAGAACGATTTTATCGTTCGCATCGAGACCTTTATTGACGACGAAAATGTCCTCCATTTCGTGCGCGACGACGATTTCGCGCTCGCGGGCCACATCGTCCTTGCCGACGACGAACACGTACCGCTTGTCGAGCCGTTCAAACGTCGCGCGTTGGGGGATGACGAGGGCGTTTTTCAACGTGCGATTGACCAGCATTTTGCCGGTCTGACCGTGGCGGAGCAGGCGATCGGGGTTCGGAAAATCTGCGCGGTAAGTGAAAGTCCCGGTGTCGTTGTTGCCTTTGGGCAATGGCGTCACGAGGGCGCAAGCATTCGGAAATTTGCTGGCGTCGGCGAGCACGAGTTCGAGTTGGTGGCACTCGATATCTTGTCCCGGCTTCGTCCTGTATTCGAGGCAGCGGACTTCGGGCACATTAAAATTGACCCACATCACGCTGTTATCGTACAAAGTCGTAAGGACTTCCCCCTCCTTCACCGTGCTGCCGAGTTGATTTTCCAATCGGTCGACAACTCCGTCGAACGCAGCCCGGACCATGGTGAATTCCACCTCCGCCTTGGTCCGATTCGCCGTCGCTTGGGCCTCGACCAATTCTTGCTGGAAAAGAGTCACTTCGGTCTGGGAGATGATGGGGTTCCTGCCGTCGTTGTACAACCGCTTGGCGTTCTCGAGCTTGATTTCCGAGGTGCGGACTTTGGCCAACTCGGCGTCCAGTTTCGCCTGGTAGAGGGTGGGCAAGATCTTGAAGAGCGGATCCCCTTTCTTCACCAGTTGGCCCTCTTTGACCAGAATCTGTTCGAGCCGTCCGCTGACCAAGGGGCAGACTTTAATGTTCGTCTGCGAACGGATCTGGCAGACGTATTGCTGGGTGATCGTGACGTCCTTTACCAGAGGGCTGGTGACCACGATCTTATGCTGCTCTTGGTGGTCCTGCTCCTCCTCGTGGTGCATATGGCAAGCGGAAAGAGAAAGGCATATCAGCACCGGAATCACGACCGCGACCGTTGAAACTTTCATAGGTGTCCGCTCGCTGGTTGTCCGACATTCGCTTACCCGACATTGGCGTCAGCAAGGTGGGGACGCAAGCGTTGTGCCAACGGGTCTCAGCGTATCGGCGACGCTTGCGATCCCACGATTCTCGAACCCATTTCGCCTTGCGATTCGTTGGCCCATCGGAGTCGCGGAGTGCTGCGGTTCGCCGAACGCCGCCGCGATTGTGCGGCGTTTTGAATAGGCGGGACGATCCGTGATCACCCGGTGATGGATCGTCGTTCGCTCGCAGAATCGAAACAATCGCAGTTGTCTTCTATAAATAAGATTGCATCTGAGTGCATGGGCTCTTTGGCTCTCGCCCGACCACGGTGGTCGAATCGCGACCACCGCTCGCGGTTGCATCTTGATCGCCGCATTGCACCGGGTTGGTCGACCAACGACCGGAACGGTCGGAATCGGCGCAAGGCTTTGTTCCGTGGAGGTTCCTTTGACGCGGCTCCACACCCGGATCGTTTTGCCGGTCGCACTCATTTCCGCTTGCTTGCTGATACTGTCCGTGCTCACCGCCACTTCGCTCATCGGCCGGCAGCAGTCGGTGGCCAAGCTACAGCGGGAAAACCT
>JANXTU010000604.1 GCA_025352235.1 Fimbriiglobus sp. | reverse complement strand
GCCACCATTTGCAGGACATTTCGCCGAGGGTGAGCTTGCCGAAGCGCCCGGCGTCGAGGGCCGATTTCAATTCGAGATTCGCATCGCCGAAGCGGGACGGGAAGATCGTGCAGAGCTTCACGCCGAATCGGTCGCAGGCATCGATGATCGCATCGCAACGCGCTTCGGTGATTTCCAACGGCTTCTCGACGACGACATGTTTGCCCGCCGCCGCCGCGAGCAGGGCCGGCTCGCGGTGGGCGCCGCTCGGCGTCGTGATGATGACCGCATCGACACCGGGGGCTTTCAACGCCTCTTCGAGCGACGTGAAGACTGGACCAGCCAGCGCCATCTCGCGGATGAATTCGTCGCCCGTGGCGGCTTGACGGCTGACGACGGCCGCGACGCGGGCTTCGGGAATTTCAGCGAGCGCGCGAGCGTGAAAGCGGGCGATCATCCCGCTGCCGACGATGGCGAAACCGATGGGCGCTGGCATGGGTGGCGATCCGGGAGTTAGGAGATGCGATTGATCTACGCGCGACCTCAGATTCCGGCGAGCGGAGCGTTGGAGTTCAACCTTCAGGTTGTCTTCGTTGGGCCGAGTCTTCGAGGTCCGACGCGCTCAAGTCAGGTTTCGGGCCTCGAAGACTCGGCCCGACTTTCCAAGTATGCGGGCAACAACCTCAAGGTTGAACTCCAACGCTCCGCTCGCCGGACTCCGGCACCCCCCCAATAAAAAAGCCCGGCCGAGGGGCCGGGCTTTCCGCTGTCCTAATCCCGGCGTTCGCGGCGGGGGCCACGGCCGCCGCCGCCACCCCGTTCGCCACCCCGGTCCCCGCGCTCTTCGCGCGGCGGGCCGCCCGGTCCGGGGCCGCTGTCTCCTTCGCCTTCCGGCTTCGGCGCCAGCAGCGCTTTGCGGCTGAGCTTCACGCGGTCCTGGTCGTCGATGGCCACGACCTTCACCTGCACGCGGTCGCCGACCTTCACCACGTCCGACGGGTGCTGGACGTAACCGTGGTCGAGTTCGCTGATGTGGCAAAGTCCGTCGCGGCCGGGACTGATCTCGATGAACGCCCCGAATTCCTTGATGCTCGACACTTTGCCGTCGTAGATCGCCCCGACTTTGATTTCGGCGCACAACGCTTCGACTTTGCCCTTCGCGGCCATCGCCGCGGCCATGTCGGCAGCGGCGACTGTGACGGTGCCGTCTTCTTCGATGTCGAGCTTGGCGCCGGTTTCGTCTTGGATGGCGCGGATCGTCTTGCCGCCCGGCCCGATGAGCAGGCCGATTTTTTCGGGGTTAATCTTCACTTGGAACAAGCGCGGGGCCGACGAGGCGATATCCGAGCGAGGACCGGTCAGCGACGCCAGCATCGACTTCAGAATCTTGATCCGGGCGCCGCGGGCCTGCTCGAGTGCACCGCGCAAAATGTCTTCGGTGACGCCTTCGAGCTTGATGTCGAGTTGGAGACCGGTGATCCCTTTCTGCGTCCCGGCGACTTTGAAGTCCATGTCGCCGTAGTGATCTTCATCCCCTTGGATGTCGGTCAGCAGCACGTACTCATCGCCGCGGCTGCAGAGGCCGATGCTGATCCCGGCGACCGGGCGTTTGATCGGCACGCCGGCATCCATGAGCGCCAAGGTTCCGCCGCAGACGGAGGCCATCGACGACGAACCGTTCGACTCGAGGATTTCCGAGACGAGGCGGATGGTGTACGGGAACTTCGCCGGCGCGGGCAGCACGGCTTTCAAGCTGCGTTCGGCCAGCATCCCGTGGCCGATTTCCCGGCGGCCGGGGGCGCGGATGGGCTTGCACTCGCCGACGCTGAACGGGGGGAAGTTGTAGTCGAGGAAGAACTTCTTCGAGATCTCGTCTTGGAGGCCGTCGACCTTCTGTTCGTCTTGGCCGGTGCCGAGGGTGACGACGACGAGGGCCTGCGTTTCGCCCCGTTGGAAGAGGGCCGAGCCGTGGACACGCGGCAGCAGTTGCACTTCGGACGACAGTGCCCGGAGTTGGTCGGGCGCCCGGCCGTCGATGCGCGTGCCGGTCATTGTGATGTCTTGGAAGAGCCGTTCTTTGAGCGCGGTGAACGCCCCGGAGAATTGCTCCGGGGTGTACTTCGTGTCGGTCGCGCCTTCAGGGAAGTAGTGTTTTTTCGTCTTGTCTTTGAGTTCGTTGATCGCCGTGTAGCGGTGGATCTTGACCTGGTTGAGATACGCCTTCTTCATCTCGTCGCCGATGGTCTTGTACAGCACCTCGGTCATCGGATTTTCCGGCGGGGCCGGCGGCAGTTCCTTCGGCCCGTGCCCGGCTTTCGTCCGCAGCTCTTCGATCGCGTCGATGACGGTGAGGATGTGGCTGTGGGCGAAGACGATGGCGTTGCCCATCACGTCTTCGGGGAGTTCGCGGGCGAAGCCTTCGATCATGCAGACGGCGTCGCGCGTCGCGGCGACGACGAGGTCGAGGTCGCTCTCTTCCATCTGCGTGTGCGTCGGCATCAAGATGAACTCTTCACCGATGCGGCCGACGCGGACGGCGCCGATCGGCTTCGTGAACGGAATCGGCGAGAGGTGCAGGGCGGCGCTGGCGCCGATGATGCCCAAGATGTCCGGATCGTTTTCTTTGTCGGAGGCCATGACCGTGGCCATGACTTGCACTTCGTTCAGATAGCCGACGGGGAAGAGCGGGCGGATGGGCCGGTCGATAAATCGGGAGACGAGCGTCTCTTTGGTGCTCATCCGCGTTTCGCGCTTGATGAAACCGCCGGGGAACTTACCGGCGGCGTAGGTGCGCTCGCGGTACTCGACTTGGAGCGGGAAGAAGTCGCGGCCGGGGATGGCTCCGCCGGAGGTGGCGGCCGTGAGGACGACGGTCTCACCCAGTTGGGTGACCACGGCCCCGTGGGCTTGTTTGGCGAGCTTGCCGGTTTCGAGAACCAACGTGGCGGAACCAAACGGACGTTCGATGCGGGTAACAGGCACTTTCGAGAACCCTTTCGCGCCATTTGCGCAATGTGCGGCGGGGTGTACGATGCCGACGGGCCCGACAAGTGGGCGCCGCCGTGGTTCGGATGATATCGGAGGGAGCCGAGGTCGCTTACTTCCGCAGGCCGAGCTTGGCGATGACTTCCATGTACTTCGGGCGATCCGTCTGCCGCAGATACTGGAGCAGACCCGCTCGCTGACTCACCATTTTTAGCAGACCCCGCCGACTCGAAAAGTCTTTTTTGTGGGTCCGCATGTGGTCGGTCATGTAGATGATGCGAGCGGTCAGCAAGGCGATTTGCACCGGGGGTGAACCCGTGTCGTTTTCGTCCCGCTTGAATTGCTGAATGAGGCCCGTTTTCTGTTCCTTGGTGGTCGCCATGCCCGCAAATCCTCGTTAGTCTCGAATCGACGAGCCGAAGCCGGTCCGACCGAGCATCCCTCCGTTGTTCTCCGCCGTACACCGACGCCAACGGTTGTGTTGAGCCATTTTGAGATTTCGATAACTTATCAAAACCGTCCCGGCTGGCAAGTGCCGGCGGAAATTTCTTGGCCTTGAGAACATCCTGCAAG
Source organism: Fimbriiglobus sp. (assembly GCA_025352235.1). Taxonomy (GTDB): domain Bacteria; phylum Planctomycetota; class Planctomycetia; order Gemmatales; family Gemmataceae; genus JALHQU01. The sequence continues at coordinate 414 of JANXTU010000604.1, read as the reverse complement.
TGTCCGTGAGAATAAATTGTTGGAATTCCGGGAATTTGCGCAACTCCGATGCCGGCGCAACCAGACCGAGATTCTCAAGTTCCCTAAAGCTGTCAAATCGTAGGAATTCAAGCTGATTTCGTGGCCCGTCGCCGATCCGTTCCGGAAGCGTTCCCCGAGACCGAAATCCGAACTCCGCCCCATCGCAGTGCCGGGACTTGACTTTGAAAACCGCACGGCTTTAGAGTGGATTGTCCGAGAATGTCTGGAGTCCAATGCCCGGCACCCGATTCGCGGACGCATTCAAGGCTCGACACCTATGCTGGTTCTGTCCCGCAAGAACAACGAGTCGATCGTCATCAACGACGACATCGTGATCACCATCGTGGAAATCCGCGGGGACAAGGTTCGCCTCGGTATCGTCGCGCCGAAGGA
>JANXTU010000602.1 GCA_025352235.1 Fimbriiglobus sp. | reverse complement strand
TCGAAATGATGCACGCCACTCCGCGCGCCTTCGATTCGATCGTCTTTGGGGCGGGCGACCCGCAAGGCGGTCCACCCGTCGTGATGAACTGCGTCATTCCGACCGCGATCGCTTTCGCCAGCTTTCGCCTTTTGGAACCCTACACGGGCACAGTGTCGGTCCAAGACGACACGAGCGCCGGCACGCTCGAAATCCGCAACGGGGCCATCGCCCAAGCGACGGAGAACGTCCTCAACGACTTCAGTGTCACGAGTTCCCTGACCTTCACCGGCGGCACGTTCAACAGCACGGCCAATTCCGGCATCCTGCACCTCACATCCCCCGTGATGACCGTCACGAGCACCATCGGCGGCGCCGCGGCGACGACGGTGACAATGAAGAGCATCCTCCAAGTCAACGGCAACGTGCACCTCTACTACACCAACGGCACCATCGACTTCGGCAACGGCGCGTACTTCCATAGCCTCGGCGGCAGCGCGGTCGATCCGACCAGCACCACGGGCAACTCGGAGTTCACGAACACCGGCGCGGTGAACAAGCCGCACTGGGTCGAAGGCGTCTTCACGCTCAAGAGCAACAGCCAGCAGGCGTTCAAGGTGCAAGCCGGCGGCCACCTGAAAATCATCAAGAGTTTGGCGATCGCCGGCAACTGGGATCCGGCCGTCGCGGGCAGCGCCTCCCTGTGGATGCGGGACGCCCCCAGCAAGATCACGGTCACCAACAACACCGAACTGAATGCGATCAGCGGCTTCGGTGTGACCGCAGGCACGTTCGGGACCACCGATGTCGGCCTGACCACGACCAATCACACCGTGCTCCTCCGGGGCAACATGTCGGTGACGGGGGGGATCATCGACCTCAGCCAAGACGCCAACGGGCTGCACTTGGGCGCTTTGGAGGTCGTCGGCGACGTGACCTTCACGGGCGGCGAATTCAAAGCGAGATTCGTCGGCACGGCGAACAGCTTGGAATGCAACCTCTGGAAAGTCACGAACGGGACGTTCTCGACGGCCGCGGGGGCGAGCATCACCGCGACCGTCAGCAGTGAGGCGCTCCCCGCTGCCAATCCCCAGATGCCCCGATACTGGGACATAATCACGGCGACGGGAGCCATTCCCGCGGACGACCCGCTGCCGACGCTCAACGCCCCCGCCGGCGTGACCGGCGTGACCCGCAACATGCGTAATTTGTACTCCCTCAAGTGGTGATGGAAGTGGATCTGCCCTAGGTGGAACACATCCCGTGTTCCACCTTTTCCATTCCCCCCTTGGTGATGCCCATGCGTACCCTTTACCTGACAATGGCGATGCTCACTTTGGCCCAATCGCTTTCGGCTGCCGACAAGCCCATTGAAACCTCGACACGGAAAGTCGATTTCAATTCCGGCGACCGAGACCGAGGATGGGCTTCGGGAAAAGTCCTGGCCGTGACCAAAACTTCGATTCTCATCGTTCCCGAACTCGAAGACAGGAAACCGCCAACGTCTTTCCCGTTCCACGACCGTCTGGCCTCCGGCACATTCCAGAAAGGGCGAATCGGCGAAACAAGTACTTACCGGGTCTGCGATGTCGAGGTCGGAGACCTCGTCTCATTGGGGACTTTCACCGAAAACAAACAGGTCTACTGCGTGGACATCGGCATCTTCGAACGCCCCGGCGGGCTCATCCCGCCGAGCCAAGTCGTGCTCAAGCAACGCCCTTGGTACCAGTGCCAAAACGCCCAGATCGCTAAGCGCGACAAGGGCACGCCGATTCCGGAGCACCTCGATCGGAAGCGACCTCTGGAGCGATACGCGGGGGATCGCGCCCGGGATTGGGCGTCCAAAGTCCAGCTCCCGGCCTTTTTCCACCCTCCCGAACGCAAGATCGATTTCGACATCGCCGAGCGGAAGACGACGACCGGCAAAGTCCTGGTGGTCGAGCACGGCTATATCACGATCACCACCGATGACAAAACTCCAGTCCGCTACGAGTTTCATGAACGTGTGCGCTGGATGGCGGTGCAGAAAAAGGCGACTCCGGCATTCTCGTATCTAAAAAGAGATATCAAGGTCGGCGATATCGTCGAACTGGGTTGGATCGCAAATGACGATCAGATCGAACTCCGCGATCCGCCCCACTGCGTCGATGTTTGCATCCGCGAGCGCCCGGGCGGTTCGGTTCCGGCCCCGCAGATCGTGGACAAAGACTGCCCGTACCACGAGCGGCGAAACGCCGAGATCGCCCTGCGGGACAAAGGGACGCCGATCCCCGCGTCCCTCGACGGCGAAGCGTACCGACGGCTTCGAGCACAAGAGTGGGCTTCAAAAGTGAGGCTGCCTTGGCCCTATCAACCGCCCAGCAGAAAATGAGATCCCGCCCCGGCCCGCCGCCGGGGCGGTTTGCGTTCCGGACAGGCGTCGGCCGATTCCGGGAGCGGGCAAGCCGGCCGCCGTAAGCCGCCGGATTCCGTTCGAAGGCGACCCGATCGGCGCGACCGATGGTCGGGTGGCCGATGGTGGGCTTAGCGTCGTCGCCTTTCGCTCTGCGAAAGGGTGGTCCCGGGGGGGAATCCCGCTCCGGGTTCTCACTTTTTGCGGGACCTGCCTTTCGCTCCGCGAAAGGCGCCCGCGCTCCGCCCAGATGGTCGGACTCTTCGCCCCAAGGGGGCCGACTTTTACAGCCCGGGGCGGAAGCCCCGGGGTACCCGGAGGGGAACATCCTACGCCCCGAAGGGGCCGGCGTGGGGAAGGTGGGACGTCGGCCCCTTCGGGGCGAAAGGCATGGGATGCGGACACCCAGGGCTTCCGCCCCGACGCTTTAAACATCATTGGCAAAGTATTACAAGACAATAGGTTGCGACGAAAACTCGAGTTTTCGATCTTTAGAAAATCCTTCAGTGACATCGCTTGACACTGAGACAATGCGGTGTCGAACA
>JANXTU010000591.1 GCA_025352235.1 Fimbriiglobus sp. | reverse complement strand
TCGCCGCATCGATCCGCAGCGTCCGCTGCACCGTCGACCGCGACACCCCGGCCAGCACGGCGATCCGCTCGTGCGTCTCGCCCAGGCTCTTGAGCCAAAGGATCTCCATCCGCTCTTGGACGCGCGGATCCGGGTGCCGGTCACGCTCGCCCGCAATCGCCGCGACCTCGGCCTCGGAGAACGAATATTTGGGACGCATCCTTGCTCTCCCGGAGGCGGATCGAAACGACGCGCCGATCATCCTCCATAGCGTAGACGGCACGAGCAATACACTGCTGGCCGGCGAACGTCCGCCCAGCCCAGATTTCTGGCACGGCTGGTGGTATGCGTCCGGATTGGTCAACGGGGGCGGAGACACGAATTTAGGCGTCAACGAACTGAGTACCCCGCTCGGCCACTATACATCCGGTTGTCCTTCGGGTCCGTACGGTTACCGGGACGGCACGCCGACCGAAATGTGCGACCTCTTTCATTTCTGGAGTTTTCACAACGGAGGTGCCAACTTCGCCCTGTGCGATGGCAGCGTCCGCTTCATCCGTTACGATGCTGCGCAGGTGTTGCCCGCCCTAGCGACCCGAGCCGGCGGCGAGGTCGTCGCATCGCCGGATTGATTTCGCCGATTCGACCACCCGATCCTCTCCGGACGCGGGAAGTGTTCCGCTGCGAGGGGGCATCGACGGCTCGGCCAGATACCCGACACTCCCAACCCGTCCGCCTCACAGCAGCAAGAACTTCGCGCAGTAGAAGAAGATGGCGATGCCGGTGATGTCCACGAAGGTCGCCACGAAGGGGCCGCTGGCGACGGCGGGGTCGCCGCCGAATTTCTTGAACACCAGCGGCAGCGTCGCGCCGACCATCGTGCCCCACAAACAGATCCCGAGTACCGCCAGCGCGATCACCAGCCCGAGACGCCACCGGCTGACGGGTTCGGTGCGGACTTCGCTGTCGGTCGGGAAGGTGAATTCCGTCCCCGCTGCGTTCACCGCCACCCGGTGATTGCCCTCCCCCGGTAGCCGGATGCGCTGGAGTTTGTCGGCGATGAGCGTCTGCACCGTGCCGGCGGGGATCGTGTAATCGCCGTGCTCGTCGGGTTTCAAATCGGTCGCCTCGGCGAAGGTCGCGGTCATCGGCTGGGGGAGTTTGCGCGGACCGCCGCGCGTGTCGGACGGCGTCGCCGCACCGCGGGCGAAGGCGATGACGCCGAGGGTCAATCCGAGGACGAGCCCGAGCAGAAGTTCGCGGCGGAGCAGTCGTTTCCAGTCCGAAAGTTTCACGTCGCCCAGCGCGATGGCCCGCGTGATGAGCGTACTCGCTTGCGCGCCGGAGTTGCCCCCCGTAGAAATGCAGAGGGGGATGAACAAGCTCAGGACGACCACCGTCGCCAGCATGTCTTCAAAGTGGCTCAGTACGGTGAAGGTCCCGAGTTCGGCGACGAACAGCACGGCCAGCCACTGCGCCCGGCTGCGCCAGATTTTGAAGAAACTGGCGTCGAGGTAACTTTCGTTCAAGGGCGTCACGCCGGCCTGGCGCTGGATGTCTTCGGTGGCTTCTTGGGTCACGACGTCGAGGGCGTCGTCGTGCGTGACGATGCCGAGCATGCCGCCGGTGGCGTCGAGCACCGGCACTGCGATGAAGTCGTACTGGGCGAGCACATCGGCGGCCTTCTCGCGGTCGTCGGTGTAGAGCAGCGCGACGATTTCGGTTTCCATCCGATCCCGGAGCAGCGTGTGCCGGGGGGCGAGGATGAGATCGCGCAGCGAGATGATCCCGAGGAGCGGACGCGGGGCGAGGCTGCCGTCGGTGCGCCGCTTGGCGTCTTCCAAAATGTAGATGTAGTAGATCGTCTCGCGGTCCGGGGCCTGCTGGCGCAGTTGATCGACGGCTTCGGCGGCGGTGATCGTCGGCGGCAACCACGCGTAGTCGGTGGTCATCAGGGCGCCGACGGTATTCTCGCCGTACTCGAATAGCTTGCGGATGTCGCGCCGGTCGGCGTCGTCGACGAGGCGCAGCAAGTTCTCGCTGACGCGCGTCGGCAGGCGGCGCAGCAGCCCGACGCGGTCGTCGTGCGACATCTTTTCGATCAGCCGGCCGACCTGGGGGCGCTTCGTGTCTTCGACCATCGCCTCTTGGACGGTCACGGGCAGGTATTCGAAGATGGCGGCTTGGGTGCGGATCTCGGACTGGCTGATGACTTCCCAGATTTCATCGGGGGCGAAGTCATCTTCGACGGTTTCGGCAATGGTGGCGGGGTGGAGTTCGTCGCAGAGCGCCGCCAAGCCGACGCGGTCGCCGTTGTGGAGCATGTCCCGAATTTCGGGGCCGAAGAGCGGATGAGCCATGCGCGGAACCCGTCGGAAGAATTGGCGAGACCGCCGCGTGGCGACACGTTGGAAACGTGTCGGTTTGCGTAGCTTTTCCGACACGTTGGAAACGTGTCGCCACAATGCCGGTATTCACTCACTCAGAATTACATTATCGATCCATCGCGTGTCGCCACAATGCCGGTGGTCAATCGCCTAAGATCAGATTATCGATGAGCCGCGTGCCGCCCAAGAAAACGGCCGCGGCCGCGAGGGCCGGTTTCGCCAATCGATCGGTCGTTTCCAACGATTCCGCGTCGAGGATTTCGGCGTAATCGACACGAGCACCGGGGATCGCAGCGAGGTCGGAGTGCAAGCCGGCTCGCAGAGCGGCCACGTCGCGCTCCCCGGCCCCGGCGCGGCTCCGAACCGATTGCAGTGCCGCGAAAATTCGCGGTGCCAGCCCACGCTCCGCCGGGCTCAAGTACCGGTTGCGCGAACTCATCGCGAGGCCGTCGGCTTCGCGCACGGTCGGTTCGATTTGCATTTCGACGGGCACGTCGAGGTCGCGCACCATTTTCTTGAGGATGATCGACTGCTGGGCGTCCTTCGCCCCGAAGAGCGCGATGTCCGGTCGGACGATGTGGAACAGTTTCAACACGACGGTGCAGACCCCGCGGAAGTGGCCCGGCCGGCGCGCGCCGCAGAGCACGCCGTCGAGCTTCGGCACTTCGACGAACGCCCCGAATCCCCCCGGATACATTTCGGCGGCGCTCGGGGCAAAAATCGAATCGGCTCCCGCCTCGGCGCAGAGAGCACGGTCCGCATCGAGTGTCCGCGGATATTTTCCGAAGTCTTCCGTCGGCCCGAACTGCGTCGGGTTGACGAAGATGCTGACGACGACGAACCCGGCCCGTCGCTGCGCGGCCCGGATCAACTCCGCGTGACCCGCATGCAGCGCCCCCATCGTCGGCACCAGCGCGACCGTTCGCCCGGTGGCTTTGGCGGCCGACACCGCGGCTCGGATTGCCGCGATCGTCGGAACGACCCCATTCGGATCAGACACGCATTGCCCCTCGGATACTTCCAAGCTTCACGCCGGTGCGGTTGTCGCATCCCTCGTCATTTGTAGGATTCCGTTGCGTGGTGGCCCGCATCGGGACCATCGCCGCGGAGTGTTTCATGGCCGCGCCCGGTTCGAACGCCGTCGCTTCGCGCCCGAGTTGGGGCGACCGCCTGTTCCGCTGGCTCTGCCAGTGTTCGGGCGTGTCGTTGCTGGTTGTCGCCGCGACCATCGTCGGCGTTTTGATGCTGCAAGCGTGGCCGTTCCTGACGGGGACGCACTTCGGCGAATTCCTTTCGGGTTCGCGCTGGGAGCCGGACAAAGGCCTCTACGGCGCCCAAGTCGTCGTCTTCGGCACCGTGGCCACGTCGGTGATCGCGATGCTGATCGCCGTGCCACTCGGCGTCGGTTCGGCGGCGTTCCTGTCCGAAATCGCCCCGGCTTGGCTCCGCCGCATCTGCGGGTTCCTGCTCGAACTCCTCGCCGCCATCCCGAGCATCATCTACGGGTTCTGGGCCAAGACGTTCCTGGCGAAGTTCGGTTTGCTCCCGCTCTTCAACGCGCTCGGTCTCGAAAACAGCGCTTCGGGCCAAGGGATTCTCGCCGCCGGAATCGTCCTCGCCATCATGGTGCTGCCGTACATCACGGCCGTCAGTTTCGACGTCTGCCAAGCGGTGCCGCGCAGCCAGCGCGAGGCGGCGTTGTCCGTCGGGGCCACGCGCTGGCAAACCACCTGGCGCGTCGTGTTGCCCTACGCGCGGCCCGGTATTCTCGCGGCGTGCTTCCTCGCGCTCGGCCGGGCCATCGGCGAGACGATGGCCGTGACAATGGTCATCGGCAACGGCCAGTATCTCCCCGACACCTTCGCGCAATTCCTCGCCGGCACCGGCGACACGATCCCGAGCAAGATCGCCGGTTCGGTGAAAGAGACGACGAGCGCCGACACGCAGAACTCCGCGGCGCTCGTCACGCTCGGGTTGCTGCTGATGGGCGTGACGCTGCTGATGAACATCTCGGCCCGCGCCGTGATCGCGTGGGCGAGCAAACCCCGGGTGAAGGACGACCGCCGGCCGATCCGCCTCGGCGGCGAACTCGCGGAAGTGCCGGCCCTGCCCCCCGATCAATTGGCGCGGGTCCGGCGGCGCACCGCCTTGCAGAACCGGATCATGACCGTCGTTTTGAGCGCCGCGCAGTTGCTCACGGTGGTGCCGTTGTTCCTGATCCTCGGCTATATCACGTACATGGGCGCGGGCCGATTGAAGTGGACCTTTTTCACGAACCGCACCGGCGATCCGGCCGGGGCGGGGATGGCCAACGCGATCCTCGGCAGCGTCACGCTCGTCGGGCTGGCCTCGGTTCTGGCGATCCCGCTCGGCTTGCTCGCGGCAATTTTCCTCGCCGAGTTCCGCACCCATTGGCTCGCGAAACCGATCCGCTTTGTCGCCGAGATGCTCGGCAGCGTCCCGTCCATCGTCATCGGCATCTTCGGCTACGCGCTGCTCGTCCGGCCGTTCTGGCTCGCCCCGACCGAGAAATCGTGGGGGCCTTCCGCATGGGCCGGCGGATTCGCCCTCGCGGTGCTGATGCTCCCGGTCATCGTCCGCGCCGCCGAGGAAGCGATTCGCCTCGTGCCCAACGGCTTGCGCGAAGCGAGCTACGCCCTCGGCGCCAGCCGTCGGCAGACGGTCTTCCGCGTGATCCTCCCCGCCGCGCTCCCGGCCATCATCACGGGGATCTTGCTGGCGGTCGGCCGCGTCGCTGGGGAAACCGCCCCGCTGCTCTACACGGCGGGCACCAGCAACTTCTTCGCGGAATCCCCGTCGGACCCGACCCCGGCGTTGCCGTACTTCATCTACACGTACGTGCAGAATCCGCCCAAACCCTCGGACACCGACCTCGCCTGGGCCGGGGCGTTCGTGCTGCTGGCCTTGGTTCTGCTGTTGAACCTCGGCACCCGGTTGCTGTCCGGCAAACGCGTCGTGGCCGCCTCGCAGGCGGATTGAAGTGGTCGGCCTCGAGCCTTCGAGGGCGATTCGAAATGGTTTCGCCGGGCATCGCACCCGTCGAAATCGAACCTAAAGCGTTGTCGCGCATGGGTTCTACCCGAATTCGGAATTGATTTCGCCGGGGGGTGGGGGGTTCCACGGCGAAATCATTTTCCGGAGTTCCCTCAACACCGCCGGAATCGGTTGAGGCACCCGAAGCGACTGGGGGGCAGTGGTTTGCATAACCTCCTTGACAGAATCGGCATCCGTCCCTAGTTTAATGCTCTCCGATTGTCCGGTGTCCGGTTCGACTTTTGAGGCAGTCATGGCAGTACCGAAGCGACGCACGTCCAAATCCCGTCAGGGGCATCGGCGCAGCCACCACAACATCAAACCGAAGGGCATTCAGTATTGCCCGCGGTGCCAAGACCCCATCCTGCCCCACCGCGTCTGCGGCAATTGCGGCTTCTACCAAGGCCGCGATGCCATCGTGATGGCCGAAGTCGAAGAAGGGAAGTAAGGCCGATGCGGATTGCGCTCGACGCGATGGGCGGCGACCACGGGGTGCGGCCGAACGTGGCCGGTGCGCTCCAGGCCATCGCCTCCGTGCCCGACCTCACCGTGGTCTTGGTCGGCGACCCTGCGCTCATCGAACCGACTTTGTCGTTGAGTACGTATCCGGCCGAGCGGATCGAAATCGTCGCCAGTGCCGGCGTCATCGGCATGGATGAAAAGCCGGTGGAAGCCCTCCGCCGGAAGCCGGACAACTCCATCTCCCGCTGCTGGCAACTCACCGCGACCAAGAAGACCGACGGCCTCGTCAGCGCCGGCAACACCGGGGCCGTCGTCGGCGCCGGTCTGTTCGCCCGGCGCTTCCTCAAAGGCGTCCGCCGACCCGGGATCGCCACGCTGATGCCGACCGAAAAGGGCAGCTGCGTCATCATGGACGTGGGGGCGAACATCTTTCCGAAGCCGTCGCACCTCCTGCAATACGGCGTCATGGGCAGCGTGCTCGCCAAGCACCGCCTCGGCGTCGAGCATCCCAAGATCGGCCTGATGAACGTCGGCGAAGAAGAAGGCAAAGGGCACGAACTCGTCCAGAAGACCTACGCACTCTTTCGCAATGGCCCCTTCGCGGATCGCTTCGTCGGCAACGTCGAAGGCCGCGATGTCCACAAGGGCGTCGTCGATGTCATCATCACCGACGGCTTCGTCGGCAATGTGCTCCTCAAGCACGCCGAGGGTGTGTTCGAGTTCATTATGGGAATGATCGGGACCGATGTCGTCGGCGTCCTCTCCGCGGAGAAAGCGATCGCCGCACAAGCCGTGCAGAAGATGATCGACAAGTTCCACTACAGCACCGCCGGCGGCGCCCCGCTGCTGGGCATCGATGGCGTCTGTATCATCTGCCACGGTTCGAGCGACGAGCGCGCGATCGCCAACGCCCTCGCCGTCGCGGCGCAGGATGTCCGCACGCAATTGAACGACCACATCGTCGAAGAACTGGCGAAGTTGCCGGTGCTGTCCGACGAAGACTAAATTCGGAACCGCCATGTCCGTTGCCTTCCTCTTCCCCGGCCAAGGCGCCCAGTTCGTGGGCATGGCCCGCGAACTGATCGAGACCTTGCCCGCCGCCAAGGCCCTGTTCGACGAAGCCGCTGAGATCCTCGGCTACGACTTGCTGAGTCTCTGCGTCAATGGCCCCACCGAGCGGTTGAACGAAACGGACGTGAGCCAACCGGCCATCTTCGTGGCGAGCCTCGCCGCGCTGGAATCGGTGAAGGTCAACACCCCCGAAGCGGTCCTGCAAGCGACGGCGACCGCTGGGCTGAGCCTTGGGGAATACACGGCCCTCGTCTTCGCGGGGGCGATCTCGTTCCGCGAAGCGCTGCAGGTGGTGAAGGCCCGGGGCGAGGCGATGCAGGCTGCGGCGCTGGCGACCTCCGGCGGAATGATCGCGGTTCTCGGCATGGAGCCGTCCGAAGTCGCGGTGCTCGTCTCCGAAGCGCGCTCCGCCGGCACGCTCGAAATCGCCAACTTGCTTTGCCCGGGCAACACGGTCGTTTCCGGAGCATTGGCCGCGCTCGAGGCTTTTGAACAAATCTGCCTGGCGAAGGGGGGCATCCGCACCGCCCGACTCGCGGTCGCCGGGGCGTTTCACACGACCCTGATGAAACCGGCCGACGACCGACTCGCCGAGGCGCTATCGAAGGTGGCGATCACCGCGCCGCGCATCCCCATTTGGTCCAATGTCGATGCCAAGCCCCACATCGATCCCGCCGAGATTCGCCCGTTGCTGGTCAAGCAAGTGCTGTCGCCGGTCCTCTGGGAAGCGACGATCCGCGGCTTGATGGCGACGGGCGTGGACCGGTTTTACGAGATCGGACCCGGCCGCGTGCTCGCCGGATTGCTGAAGCGCATCCACCGCAAAGCCGACATCACGAACGTGAGCGTTTGAGCCGGCGCGGTTGGGTGTGGCCAATCTTTCTGGCGGTCTCAAGTCGTTTGGGGGAGTCGGTTTGTCCAGTACTTCTTCCACAGATCGCTTTGGCGCAGCGATTCCAGCGCCATCAGGGCTTCGGCGTTGTCGGCGTCCCAGCGCAGGCCCGAGCCTTTGAGCCCCTGCGTCAGGGTCTTGCAGCACGCCTCGGTCGGGCCGCTGCCGATCTGCCAGCCCTTCTCGGCGAACTCGCGATATTGGATCATCTCGCGACGGTCGCCGAATCCGGCCCGCCTCGGCGTGGTTCCCCTTCGTCGCCGACGAGGTGAAGCAGAAGCTGGAGAAGTCGTTCCACCGCCGGGCGAAGGAGCTGGGCTACGAAGTGAAAAAAGTGGAACCGACCGAATCACCTGCG
>JANXTU010000536.1 GCA_025352235.1 Fimbriiglobus sp. | reverse complement strand
GCCACCCGAGTCAACTCGGGTGGCGTTTTTCGTGCCGCGTCGAGTTACCAGCGGACGATGGCGCCGATGGTGGCCGTGAACAGATCCCGCTTGCCTTCGAACGGACCGGCATTGCTGCCCGAGTTGTAGTCGTAGCGGACTTCCGGCATGACGTACAACCACGGCGTCGGTTTCCAGGTCACACCGTAGGTGGCGGCCGTGTAGAGGCCTTTGGAGCCGGTGCGGTAGCCCTGTTCGTCGTTGAACGCTTCGACGCGGACTTTGCTCTGGAGCTTGTCGGTGACGTCGTACAGGAGGTAGTTGACCAACCCGTACCAGTTGGCGAAGCCCGTACCGGGGGTGTTGTCCGTGTGCGAGTAGCTGGCGTCGGCGATGTACTGGAGCTTATCGGTGATTTTGTGGGTCAACTTCAAGTTATAGACGTTGTAATAGTTGAAGGCCTTGTCGGTGTCGTAGCTCGGCTTGGTAATCGACGTCCCGAAGGCGACGGTGGTCTTGCCGTCTTTCGGCGCCCACTTCAGTTGGCCGATGTAGGTAGCGCGGGTGGCGTCGTTGAAGAAGTTATCGTTCCCGAGCACGATGCCGTTGATCATGCTCCAGTCGTCGTTGATCTGGGTGATGGCCTCGACGCCCGTGTGGGTGAACGGGTTGTACTGGAACAAGTACGAGCGCGATACGAACGGGTTGCTGATCCCCTGCACGACTTCGTACTCGAGGTGTGTGTTGAACTTACCCGCGCGGATGGTGGTCCCGTTGCCGCCGAGGTTCGGCAGGAAGATGTCGATGTACGCTTGGTACAGATCGATGCCGTAGGTCTCACCGCGGGCCTGACGCTCCGTGAGCAAGCCCCGGGCCGGGGTGAAACGATAGTCGGTCCCCGGCAGAATCAGGTCGGCCGTGCCGCCGAGTTGGAGTTCTTTCTTGCTGGTGTCGATGCTTTTTTCGACGTGCAGCCAGTTTTGGTTCAACGAGAACTGGTCGATCCGGTCGTTGAACGGCACGGGCAGGCCGCTGCGTCGGGTCGAACCGGTCGTGAAACTGCCTTGCGTCCACCCGTAGATCTTCCAGCCGTTACCCGCGAGGGTCTGGCCGGCCGCGCTGCTCTCGAACAGTTTCTGGAGGATGAATTTGTCTTCCTTCTTCGGCTCTTCCACTTTCGGCGCTTCGGCGGCCGGCGCGGCGGGGGCCGTTGGGATGGCCGTCGGCATCGGGGCGGGCACCGGCACCGGCGGCAGTTGCAGGGCCGCGGAGCCGAAGGGCGACGGTTCGGCGTCGAATTTGACGACCGGGGCTTGGGCTTGGGCGAAGGCCCCCGTGAGGAGGAGGCCCGAGAGCGTGAGTCCTGCGATCCGTTTCATGGCGGCGATACCTTCCGTGGAGAAATCAAATGGGTGAGAGAGGTACCTCGGATATCCTTTTCCGGGGGTACCGATAGATTCGGTTGATTGGCCGCGAGCGTACCAGCGTTAGCGAATGAATTGTGAAGGCCGGTTGTCCGAGGGAGCGATGCAATCGGCCAAAAGCAAACATCCGGAATAGTCGGCTCGGTCCGGTGGTTCCGGCGTGGCGACAAGCTTCCAACGTGTCGCCACGCCGGTCGGCCACTGCGCACGAAAAAAGGCGGGCCAACCGGCCCGCCTTTCGCGCTCGCTCTGTGCGCCATCACCAGCGGTAGCTCGCTTGGATATAAAACAGGCCGGTGTCGAACCCGCTGGTCTGGGTCGCCGGGGCGGTCTTCTTGATGAAGTCCCCCGCGAAGAGGTGCGAATAGCCGACGAGAATATCCGCGTGCTTGCTCACGTGGAAGTTCGAGATGATGTCGACCTCTTGGCCGACGTCGCGGCCGGCTTGCCCGGTCGCGTCGCGCCGGCTGGTGTTGCCGGACACCCCGTAGAGCGCGTCGCGGCTGTCGTTCAATCGGAAGCGGTGGTACTGCAAATTCAGCGTTAGCCACTTCGCCGGGTACAGGTACAGGTGGGCGTTCACGTCTTGGATGTTCGACCGGCCGACCACGTCCGCCCAGCCCAAGTAATAATGGCCGAAGGGGAACAACTGGTTGAAGGTGTTCAGGTTGCCGTTGCTGCTGCCGCCCGAGGCGTAATCGTAATAGCCCCAGACGGTCGGGCTCCACGGCAGGTCTTTGAATTTGTAGCCGAGGCCGCCCGTGGCCATGCCCGCGACGATGTTCTGCGACGCCTGCCGCCCGAGTTGCAGCGCCGCCTCGAAGTCCCAAAGGAAGTTATTCCGATCCCCGGCGTAGCGGCCGCCGAGCGTGTTCACGGTGAAGTTGCCGCGCTGGAGGCCGCGCTGGGCGTTGGTGTTGTTGTTCGTCAGCACCATGTCGTAAAGGTCGATGGTCTGGCCCTTCTTCGGGCGATAGGTCAGGAAGGCGCCCGAAAAATTCTGCTGGTTGTCGGCCCAGTCGAGTTCGTTCGTCTTCGGCACCACCGGCTGCACCCAGAAGGCGTTGAAATCCCACTTCTCGCCGGTCCGCAGCACGCTCACCCCTTGGAAGGTGCGCCGCGTGTTGGCCCAGTCGAGGGTGGACACCAACCGCTGGGAACCGAACAGCAACTCCTGCCGGCCGACGCGGAGGTAGGCCGCCTTGCCCAGTACATCGGCGAGCTTGAAGTCCAGGAACAGGTTCAAAAAGTCGAAGCCGGTTTGATCGATGGGCAGCGGGGTTAAATCCTGCGAGTTCGAGAAGGCCCCGATCCCCTCGGCGTACAAGCGGACGCTGTCGTGGAACCACAAATCGCCGTAGAGACGCTGCCGCGTCAGTGTGTACGAGTTGTCGCGCGGCCCGAGGCGACTGTTAGACTCGTTCATCTGGCGGACCCACGATTGCCCGCCGAGGCTCAGCAGGAAGTCGTCGCCGAGCTTCATCCGTTTCAGCGGATCGAAGAAATCAGTTTCGGTGTTGCCGGGTTTGTCGAGGTAACGGAAATCGAGGTCGAAGCTCGACTGCGGCATCAGGCCGAACCGCGCGTAGCCGTAGGTCGGCGGGGCTTTACTGGGCGTCCCCCGAACCGCGTCGAGGATCGAATAGTACCCCGGTCCCGTCGGGGGGATCGGGAAGTTCCCTGGCCGGGGCTGCGGGCGCACCGGCGGGACGTTTTTGAAGTCGAACCCGGCGGGCGCTTCCGAAATCGCGGGACATGGAACGGGTTCGGTGGGGCGGGTGGGAATCGCCAAGTCGCCGGGTGCGGCCGGCACTGCGGCCGGCGGAACCTTGTCCGGAGTCGGTTCCGCGGACAGCGGCAGGAGCGGGGCTATTTCTTGACCGGATGCTGCTCCGGTCGAGCCGAACAGAGCAAGTGCGGCAGCGGGGGCCAGCACGCGGAATAAGCGGGACATCGGTCACCTGCGGTATTGGTACGAAATGCCGGGCCGCCACCGGGGAAGACGGATTGGCTTAACGATTGGAATCGGACGAAAGTGCCGGATGGCTGAGGGGGATCGGTCGCAACGGCCGATCGGCGCAACCGATCCGCCGCTACGTTCGGAATAAATTGCCAGCGGAGCCGAGGCTTGAGAAGACGGTCCATTTGCGGGTCCGCGTCGTCGACTGCGGTCGAATCCTCGACAAACGCCGGAATCGCTTCGGATGGTGACATCCCCGGTCGCGATTTGCGACGGCCGGGCGAACCCGCCGGCCGCGCCGGGCGTATGGCCCGTACCGGCTCGATTTTCCGCGGGTGGCTCGGGGTCTATGCGATGGTTGTTCCGAATGTCGTCGAAACGCGCAACCTGACCAAAGTCTACCGCGACTTCTGGGGCCGGAAGAAGAAAACCGCTCTCAACGCGCTCGACCTCACCATACAAGAAGGCGAAATCTTCGGTCTGCTGGGGCCCAACGGCTCCGGCAAGACCACGACGATCAAACTCCTGCTGGGACTGCTCTTCGCCTCCAGCGGCGAGGGGTACGTCTTCGGCGAACCGGCCGCGAAGGTCGAGAAAAACGAACGCATCGGCTACCTGCCGGAAGAATCGTACCTGTACCGGTTCCTGAACGCCGAGGAGACCCTCGACTTTTACGGCCGGCTCTTCAACATCCCGGCCGAAGTCCGCCGGACTCGGGCCGCGGAACTCATCGACGTGGTCGGCCTGAGCGCCGACAAGAAGCGGATTCTCCGCGAGTATTCCAAGGGGATGCGGCAGCGCATCGGCTTGGCCCAAGCCCTCATCAACGATCCCGACCTCATCATCCTCGACGAGCCGACTTCGGGCCTCGACCCGCTCGGGACGCGTTGGATGAAGGATCTGATTCTCGATTTGAAGAAGAAGGGCAAGACGATCCTAATGTGCTCGCACCGCCTCGACGACGTGCAAGATGTCTGCGACCGCATCGCGATTCTGCACAACGGCGACCTCCAAGAGCAGGGGGCGGTCAGCAAGCTCGTCGAAGACGCCAAGCGATTGCAAGTGCAGGCCAGTGGCGTACAGATCACGAAAGAACTCGAGCGCGACCTCAAAGCCGTGATCGAAAAGCACGGCGGCAAGATGGACACCATCGGCCACCCGACGACGACGCTCGAAGATTTGTTCCTGCGGATCATCGAAGAATCGAAGGCCCGCCCCGGCCGCCGCTACCTGCCGCCGGACGCGGGGAAGTAATTTACCAATCGGATAGGACTTCGCCTCCGCGAGAACCCCGGCCATGGCTGATCCGCTGTTCGGTTTGTTGATTCTGGACCGCGATCCGTTCACGTTCGCCGATTTCCCAGGCCTGTTCCAGGCGTGGCTCGGCGAGGCGGGCGGGTTCGTGTTCGCCGGCCTCTGCATCTACCTGCTGTACGCGATCCTCGGCGCCAAGTCCCCGTCGGCCAAAGAGCGGTTGAACGTCCCGAGCCTCATGCTGTTCACGGCGGTCGCGGCGTTGCTCTGCTACGCCGGCTACTTCGCCCTACTCATGGGGATTAAGCCGGAAGATGCCCCGATCGCCGACGGCAGCGGTTTCACGAAGTACAAGCCGCCGATCTTCGCGAAGAAGCCGGTCGATCTCGCCTTGATGTTCGGCGGGCTGTTCTCGATGATCGCCGCGAGCACGCCCTTCGCCCAGCGCATGGTCAAGCTCCGTTGGCGGCGGATCTTCGCCTTGGCCAAACTGGCCGTGCTCGAAGTCTACCGCCGGCGGATCGTCGTCGTCGTGCTGTTGGTGTTCATCCCGATCCTCTTCCCGATCGCGTGGTTCCTCCCGAGCAAACCGGCCGACGAACTCCGCCTCCGCGTCGAGGTCATGTCCGGCTTCTTGCAGTTGGTCATGCTCGTGACGGCGGCCGGGTTCGTGTCGTTCGCCTTTCCGAGCGACGTGAAGAATCAAAACATCTACACCATCGTGACCAAGCCGGTCGAACGGTTCGAGATCCTTTTGGGGCGCTTCCTCGGCTACGGGGCGTTGGCGACCTTCGCCATCTTGTTCTTGACGGTCGCCAACTGGCTGCTGATCGAATCGGCCATCAACTCGAAGAACATCTCGGAGCGGGCGCGGTCGGAGACTTTCAAAGCCCGCGTGCCCCAGCGCGGCAAGCTGACGTTTGAATCGCGGCGCGGTGAAATCGAAGGGATCGACGCCGGCCGCGAATTCAACTATCGCAAATACATCGCCGGTGACTCGCGCAGCAGCCAGCGGGCCGTCTGGTCGTTCGACCGCGTACCGAGTTCCCTGCTGAGTGCGAAGGGCGACCGCGTCCCCGTCGAATTCACGTTCGACATCTTCCGCCTCGGCAAAGGGGTGGATGACCAAGGCGTCGATGTGAAGATCCGCATCGTGAGCTGGCAGAATGAGCAATTCGCCCCGGCCGTGGCCAACACCGGCACCGGCGACTGGAGCTGGAAACCGCTGGGCGACGACGCCCGCGCGGCCATGGCCCAAAAGCTCGGCGGCAAGGCGGACGACTACCGCGACCTCGAGAAGAAATACGCGGACGACGCCCGTAAATTGCTCGCGGAGAAGCTCGGCGGCGACCCGTTGGACTACCCGGAACCGATCTCGATCCTCACGGCGAGCATGGACGCCATCATGGCCGGCCAGTCCGACGAGAAGGACGAGAAGAAGTGGGAAGTCGCCAACAAACTCGCCGGGGACTACGGCTTCTTCGAAGTCAGCACGAAGAACGTCTACGATTACCAACCCGAGTTGATCTTGGTGCCGAGCGCGCTGTTCAAAAACGCGTCGGAGACGCCGCCCGCGGCCAAAGACGACGCGGGCAAAGCCAAAGAGCCGCCACCGCGCTTCAAGGTTTACGTCAAATGCACGAGTACGTCGCAATTGCTCGGGATGGCCGAGGGGGACTTGTACGTCCTCGAAAAAGAGCAGTCGTTCGGCTGGAACTACCTGAAGTCGTCCCTCGGCCTCTGGTGCCGGGTGATGATCGTGATCGGTTTGGCGCTCTGCATCAGCACCTACTTGGCCGGCGTGGTCACGTTCTTATCGACGGCGTTTCTCTTCTTAGTCGGGATGTTCGCCGATACGCTGAAGACGTTCCTCAACGGCGTCGCGGGGGTCAAGGGGCCGCTCGGGTCGGCGAATCAGCTCGTGCAAGCGCAGCAATCGACGGCCCAAGACGACGGCTCGGCGATGCAGCGGGCCGCCGTTTTCGGTGACAACATGTTCGGCTGGCTGATGAAGCGCGTGTTCAACCTCATGCCCGATATCGACGCCTTCAACTGGACGCCGTTCGTCTCGGAAGGGTTCAACATCCCCCTCGATGCCATGGTGATGAATCTGCTCTCGCTGATCGGGTATTTGTTCCCGTGGTTCTTGCTCGGGTTCTATCTGTTGCGCTCGCGGGAAGTGGCGGCATAAACTGTTCTCGTAGGGCGGGTGGAGTCTTCGGAACCCGCCGTCCCGCTCCGTGACGCGGCGGGTTCCGAAGAC
>JANXTU010000533.1 GCA_025352235.1 Fimbriiglobus sp. | reverse complement strand
CCCCCTTTCCAGTTGACACCGCCGGGGCCTTTGCTATGTACTCGTTTCGTTCGCGTGTCGGCCTTGGGGGGAACTCGGCCGCACGCGGGCACCGCCGGAACAAATACCAGGACTGCGCCGGATGGCCGACGAAACCGCCACCGTGGCCGAGCTGCAAGGCGCGATCCGCCGCTTCGCCGAGGCGCGGGGGTGGGAGCCGTACCACAGCCCGAAGAACCTCGTGATGGCCTTGGCCAGCGAAGTCGGCGAACTGTGCGACATCTTCCGCTGGCTGACGCCGGAGGAGTCGCGGGCCGCCGCGACCGATCCGCAATTGCGGGTCGCCATCGCCGACGAGCTCGCGGATGTGGCCAATATTGTCCTGCTGTTGAGCCTGTATACGGGGATCGATCTCAGCGAGGCGCTGGGGGCGAAATTGCTGAAGAACGCGATCAAATACCCGGCCCCGCCGGGTTGAAGCCACGACGACCGATTGTTGCTCCGCTGGGGGATGTGCGATGCGAAGGCGTTTGAAACTCGGCCTCAAAATAGCGTCGGCCTTCGGGCTGCTGACGGCGGCCGCGGCCGTGCCCGTACTCGGGCAATCGCCGCAGTATTATCCGCCGAAGGTGTCGCCGGCCCCGCCCGGCCCCGTATTCGGGCAATCGCCGCAGTATTATCCGCCGAAGGTGTCGGTGGCACCGTCCGGCACGGTGGCGCCGAGCAGCGTACGCCCCGGTTACGGGGTGGATCCCGGGGCCCAGCCCGTCGCGATCAAACCGCGCCTCACGCAGCCCGTGATCGCCGGGGCCGACGGCGTCCGGCAGGTCACCGCGAGCGACATCGAGTTGCAGAAACCGGAAGTCCCGAAGCTGCTGCCCATCGCGGGCGGCGGTTCGGTGATTCCGCCGTTCTTCCCGTCGGTTGCGGCCGATCCGTTGCCGATACCGTCGCTGCCGACCGCGGCGCCCGAGAACAAGATCCCGACGATCACGGCGGAACGCCCGACGATCGTCGCAGGGCCGTCGCTGGTCCCGAGCCTTCCGCCGAGCGGCCTCCAACCCGCACCGCTCTCGACGATCCCGACGACGGTTCCGACATTGATCGCCATCCCGTCGGCCGGGGCGCTGTCGTCGCGCGTGTCGCCGAACGTCAGCGTCGAATTCGAAGCTCCCGAATCCGTCGGCGTCGGCCAATCGCTGACCTACGCCCTCGTGCTCCGCAATGCCGGCACCGTCGGCGTCTCGGGCATCCGCGTCGAAGAGGAAGTCCCGGCCGGGGCGACCTTCGTGTCGAGCGAACCGGTCAGCGAAACGAACACGGACGGCAAGCTCTCGTGGTCGTACGGCAGCATCGAAGCCGGCGGCGAAAAACGGATCAAGATCACCGTGAAATCGGCCGAAGAAGGTGAGGTCAAGAGCCGGGCGACGGTCAGCTTCTCGGTGGCCGTCGAAAGCAAAGTGAAGGTCACCAAACCGAAGATGGTGCTCGCCCTCGCGGGGCCCGAGAGCGCCCGCGTCGGCGAGAAGGTGCCTTTCCAGATCAAGATCTCGAACTCCGGCACCGGCCCCACCGCGAAGGTGATTCTGCAAGCCCGCTTCAGCGCCGGCCTGCAGCACCCGCAGGGCGAAGTCATCGAAGCCGAACTCGCGAACCTCGCGGCGGGGGCGTCCAAGTCGCTCACGCTCGAAGCCCTCGCGAGCAAGCCGGGCCAGCAGTTGTGCAGCCTGACGGTCTGGGCCGATGGCAATCCGCCCGAAACGGCGAAGACCAACGTTTCGCTCGTGGAACCGCAGTTGGTGGCCAAGCAATCGGGCCCGGCCCGCTGCCTCGTGAAGGCCGAACCGGTTTACGCGATCGAACTCACGAATCCCGGCACCGCCGCGACCGACCCCGTGACGACGTGGACCGTTGTCCCCGAAGGGTTCGAATTCGTCGCCGCGTCCGAAGGCGGCACCTACACCGCCGCGAATAAATCGGTGATGTGGACACTCCCCGGCCTCGCCGCCAACGGCTCGAAGACCCTCACGGTGAAGCTCCGGGCCACGTCCCCGACCGACGCCGTGATCCGCTCGGTGGCCCAAGCCGGCGCCGCCGAAACCGCGACCCCGGGCATCGCCCGAGTCGGGGCGAAATCGAGGATCCTCGAATCGCGGGCGGAATCAACGGTGAAGTCCGAAGGTGTCCCGGCCCTGCGGTTCGAAGTGATCGGCTCGGAAGGCGTCGTCGAAGTCGGCAAAGAAGTGACCTACGAAGTGAAGATCTCGAACCCGGGCACCGGGGCGTGCAGCAACGTGCAATTGGTCGTCGAACTCGCCGATAGCACCAGCGCCATTGACGCGAAAGGACCGACGGTTGGCCGCACCACGGGCCAGAAGATCTTGTTCGACCCGATCGGCACTGTCGGCGTCAAGGGCGACGCGGTCTACCGGGTGAAAGTGAAGGGGACGCAACCCGGCGACATGCGGTTCCGCGTCAAGATGACCTGCGATCAAAACCGCACGCCGGTGGTCAAGGAAGAAAACACCAGGTTCTACAAGGAGTGATTCCATTTCGGATTTGGGATTGCGGATTGCGGATTTGAAGAATGAGCAAGCCTCTCTTTAATCCGCAATCCGCAATCCCGAATCCGAAATGGCCGGGGGTGGACTTCTGCCGGGGGGCGGAAACTATCGCCGGGATGGGGGACCGGACGCCCGGGGCTGCGGTCGCTGTACTGCGCTGAGCGATTCGGAACGGATTAAATCTGCGCGGCCCGCACGCCGGGTCGCGCGGTTGGGGGGGATCCGGGAATGACTGCAGGAAGCGTCGACAATTTATTGCAAGTGAAAGTCCACATCCGGTGGATGATCCGCCGCGATATGGCCGAGGTGCTGCAAGCCGAGCGCCAGAGCTTCGAGTTCGCGTGGACCGAGGAGGATTTCCTCCAGTGCCTGCGCCAGCGGAACTGCATCGGCATGGTCGCCGAGGCCAACGACCGCATCGTCGGGTTCATGATCTACGAGCTCCACAAGAACCGCCTGCACGTGCTGAACTTCGCCGTCGCGCCGGGCTACCGCCGGCAGGGCATCGGCTCGCAGATGATCGTCAAACTCATCGGCAAGCTCGCCAGCCACCGCCGCAGCAAAATCAGCCTCGCCGTCCGCGAGCGGAATCTGTCGGCCCAAGTTTTCTTCCGCCGCCAAGACTTCCGCGCGACCCGCGTCTTGCGGAACTACTACGAAGACAGTGGCGAGGACGCCTTCCAGATGGAACTCGACCTGGACGACGAACCGCGCACGGGCACGGTCAACCGCATCGCCCAGTACGAAGAAAAGTAAGAGACCTCACCCCTCTCCCAAGCGGAGAGGGGACCGGATCATGAACCACGGATGGGACATCGCCATGGCACGGGCCGAGAATCGCGCATCGTTCGGCCGCATCGTCACCGCCGGGTTGATCCTCGGCGCCGGCGGCTTCGGCCTGCTGCGGGCCACGCGCGCCGAACCGATCCCGGTGGCGCCGCCGATCTCCGTCGCGGAGCCGCGGATCGATCCGAACCTACCCGCCCTCCCGGTCCTCGGGACACTCCCACCACCCGCGCTGCCCGCGTTGCCGATCCCGGCCGCGCCCGTGCCGTTGCCGGCCGCGCCCGTGCCGTTGCCGGCGGTTCCCGAATTGCCCAAGCCCGCCGATACTGCGCAGCCTATTGTTCCGCCTTTGTCATTGCCAGCGCTACCGATGAATCCCGAAAATCCCTTGCGACCGGCACCGGTGCCGCTTAATCTGATTCCAGAGGCTCCGGTCTTGCCGGTGCCCGCGGTGCCCGAGGCCATCCCGGTTTTGGGTGAAATCCCGCAGCCTCCGCGGAAGATCGGCGACGAAATCCTCGTGCCGCCGCTGCCCGTCGTGGATCGCCTCCCGGCTCCGCGACCCGCATCGACACCACTCGAAACGAAATCGCCCGGTCCACTGACCATCACACCGCCGAAGCCCGCACCCGGAGACACCCCGATGTTGTCGATCCAGAAACTGACACTCTCCACGACCCTCGGCGTCGCGCTGGCCCTCGCGCCGACCTCGATGATCCGTGCCGAAGATCCGCCGAAGCCGGTGACCGTCGACGCGAAGACCATCGAGGAATTGAAGAAAGAGATCAAGGATCTGAAGGACGAGTTGAAGCGATCCAAAGATCTGCTCGGGGTTCTCGACTTGCAAGTGATGGGTCGGCAAGACGGCAAAGGCCTGACCGCGACCGACGAAGGCCTGCTGAAGCGCATGGACAAGATGGAAAAGGCGATCAAGGACATCGACACTAAGCTGGTCGCGATGAACGAGACCCTGACGAAGCGCACGGTCGGGGCGTCGCCCGGCGAGAGCATCAAACTCGCCGCGGGCCTGGGGAAGGTGAAGGTCGTCAACGAGTTCGCCACGAAGATTTCGATCGTGGTGAACGAGAAATCGTACCCGCTCGCCCCATCGCAAGAAAAAGAGATCGAAGTGCCGATGGGCAGCTTCACTTACATGCTCATCGGCGAAGGCTCGGCCAAAACCACCAGCGTCATCAAAGATGGCGAAACGGTGACGCTCCGGATCCGCTGAGGCCGTACGGCTCGGAGCGACGAACACAAGCGGCCCGGTTCACCCGGGCCGCTTGTTTCGTATTCATTTACTGCCAGTCGACGGGAGACTGTCGTGTTGCGAACGTTCAACGGCAAATCGGTTGCAATTCACCACCGGTCCGGGATGCAGTCGAGCGGCGCGCTGATCAAAACTTCAACCCGAGCGTTGTGAAGTAAGTCAGGTCGTTGCGCTTGGCGTTGCCGGGGTCGCTGTCGAAGCGGTCTTGGATGCCGAAGCGGAGCACCGTCCCGGTGTCGGGGTCGATGACCCATTCGTAAGCCAGTCGCGCGCGGATCCGGTACTGGCCCCAATCGATGATGCGCGGGTAGAAATCGAGGATCGAAATCAGCGAGGCATGCTCGGTGACCTTGATGCGAAAATCGTAGCCGAAGAGCGCCTCCGCGATCCACCGGCTCTCGGCGCCGTCCGTCCCGAGTTCGCGCACGGCCCCGACGCCGGCGCGCGTGCGCAGCGTCATGCGGGCGTCGTCGAAGACGGTGTAGCCGACCCCGCCGTAGATCCCGATGCGGAATCGGTAAGCGCGCAGTTCGTCGTACTCGATCTGATTCGCCGCGAAGAGCGTCCACGGGCTGCCGGCGAAGAGGATTTCGTCCCGCGTGTTGAAGAGCGCCTGCTGGGTGTTCGTTTTGCCATTCTGCCACGAATAGACGTACAGAAAATCCGAAGTCAGGACGTTGTCGACGCTCTTGCGGCGGACGTTCCACCCGCCGCGGAAGTTGAAGACGTCCGAGTTGCCCGCGGCGCCGTTGAGGCCGAAATCGGCCCCGCCCGACCACGGCTGAGGCAGGCGCGGCGGCAGCAAACTCCACTCCGGTTTCGCCGCGGTTTCGACGGGCCCCTCGAAGTCTGTCTCCGGGGTCGGCGCCGGCTTCGGTTTGGGCGAGCCGGCACTGGGCGGGAAAAGCGTGCTCGGCGTGAAGGTTTCGCTGAGGGGAACGGCGGACGACGAGCGACCGGTGACGGGCGACGGCGACGCGATCTGCCCCGGCGCCGCAGCGGAGAACAGCGCGAAGGAAACGAACGTACACGCCATCCGCCGCATCGGGTGTTCCACGGGCATTGTCTGGGTCATTCGGACGCAGACGCGG
Organism: Fimbriiglobus sp.; assembly: GCA_025352235.1. Taxonomy (GTDB): domain Bacteria; phylum Planctomycetota; class Planctomycetia; order Gemmatales; family Gemmataceae; genus JALHQU01. The sequence goes on along the minus strand of JANXTU010000533.1, from coordinate 11,776 downwards.
ATAGCCGAACCGCGCCGGGCCTGCAATCGGGAAATCGGGCGGGAGACCGCCGCCCGCCCCTCGGCCGCTTCAGTCCCGACCGATTCCCTACAATGACTCGATATGGCACGCCCACCCAAAGAAATCGCGATAATGCCGGAGACGGTTTCGCCCCCGAAACCGAAGGCTCCGAAGCCGACGGTGCAGCCACCGTTGCCGAAGTCCAACGCCCCGGATCCCCGGCAGACGCTGTCGTATCTGCGCGGGCTGATGGAGAATTTCCGGCTCGAGCCCAAAAGCAAGCTCGGCCAGAACTTCCTCATCGACCTCAACCTCGTCGACCTGATCGTCCGCGCCGGGGACCTCACCTCCGCCGACTCGGTCCTCGAAGTCGGCACCGGCACCGGGTCGCTGACGAACAAGATCGCCGATTGGGCCGCGTGCGTCTTCACCGTTGAAGTCGACAAATCGTTCCACCGCATGGCGCAGACGTTCATCGGCCACCGGCTGAACGTCGTTTCGCACTTGGGCGATGCCCTCGAGCGCAAGAACGAACTAAACCCGGACATGCTCGCGGGCTGGGCCGAACTGACGGCGAAGTTTCACGCCAAGAAGCTGAAGCTGATCGCCAACCTGCCCTACGCCGTGGCGACGCCGATCATCACGAATCTGTTGCTGCTACCGGAACTGCCCATCGACCGCATGGTGGTCATGGTGCAGTGGGAAATCGCCGAGCGACTGCGGGCGACCGTCGGCACGAAAGATTACAACTCGCTGAGCGTACTCGTCCAAAGTCTGTGCGACGTCGAGACGATCCGCAAAGTCGGCCCGAGCAACTTCTTCCCGAGGCCGCAGGTCGACTCCGGCATCGTGATGATCAAGCCGAATCCGGAGAAGCGGGCGAAGGTCGGTGACGTCGTCCGCTTCCGCGTCTTCCTGCGCGATCTCTACTGCCACCGGCGGAAGAACCTGCGGGCCGCGCTCATCGGCTGGCCGAGCGGGCGGCGCGATAAAGTCGAAGTCGATTCCAAGCTGAAGGATCTCGGGATCGACGGCGGCGTCCGCGCCGAAGCCCTCGATCTGGAGCAGCATCTGCGCCTCAGTAACACTTTCGGTTGATCGGCTTGAACCTCACCACGCTCAATTCGTTGCTCGGCCCGACGGGGGTTTCGGCGCTCGCAGCGGCATCGGCCACCGGGCCGACCGAAGCCAAGTATTTGGTCGCGCTCGCCGGTCTCCGGAAGAAATTCCCGGCCGAGCTGTCCCGCGCCGCCATCGAAACGGTATTGCTGCGGCAGAAAGCAGCGGTGAAGTTCACCCGCGCCAACGCGATGTATTTCTCGAAGGAAGCGTTGGAAGTTTCGTCGGGCGAAGTGATCGCCCGCTACCGCGCCGAGCGCTACGCCCGGTTCGATTGCGTCGGCGACTTCGGCTGCGGCATCGGCGGCGACGCCATCGGCTTGGCCACCGCGAACCGCACGGTGGTCGCCATCGACAGCGACCCCGTCCGCTTGCGGATGGCCGAAGAGAATCTGAAGGTCTACGGCCACTCGGGCAACTTCATCGTGGCCGATCTGCTGACCGAACCGCTGCCGTTGGTGCCCGCGGCGTTCGCCGACCCCGGCCGGCGTTCCGAGGGCAAACGGTTCCTGTCGCTGGCGGATTACGCCCCGCCGCCGGGGGAATTGATCGCCCGACTGCCCAAGAACTTCCCCATCGGCTTCAAGCTGGCACCGGGTGCCTCGTGGGAAGATCTGGGCCTGTTCCCCGGCGAAGTCGAGTTCATTTCCGTCGACGGCGAATTGAAGGAGTCGGTCCTCTGGCTCGGCGCGTTGCGGACGACGGCCCGCCGGGCGACGCTGCTGACCTCGGCGGGGAGCCGGCTGACAATGGACGCGGAGACGGTGGACGAACGCCGGGATCAGGTCGAAATCGGGGCGTACCTGTACGACCCCGAAGCGGCGGTGAACCGGGCCGGATTGGTGCCGAACTTGGCGTCGAGGATCGACGCGAGCCCGATCGACGCGGTCGTGCAACTGCTGACGGCCGAGGATCACCGGGAGACACCCTTCGCCGCGGCGTATCGGGTCGAGGCCGTGTTGCCACTCGATGCGAAAAAGATCTCGGCGTGGCTGCGGTCGAACGACGTCGGCCGGATCACGGCCGTGAAGCGCGGCTCGCTCGCCGATACCGACGAACTGCAATCCAAGTGGAAATTGTCCGGCTCGAAACACCGCTTTGTGTTGTTCACCCGGGCCGCGTCGCAACAAGTGGCGGTCATTGCGGAACGCGTCTAGAAGTGGAAAGCCGAGTTCTGTTTCACCCGAAGCCGTCTCACATTTGGCACGGCACGGGCTAGAAAGTCATCGTGTTTGAAGCGGGTATCCTCGTCCTAGTCCGTCCGTTTTCCTCGAGGTGGGCCAGACCGTGACGCGATTCCGCATGGCGTGTTTCCTCGGTTTCACCGCGATCATGGGATGCAGCTCGCCACCGCCGAATGTCGAACCGCCGGAGCCGCCCACGGTGACCGTGGCGCACCCGGTGAAAAAGAAACTCCAGCCGTGGCTGGAGTTCAACGGTCGCACCGAAGCGGTGAACGCCGTGGATGTCGTGCCCGAGGTCACCGGGGAGATCTTGAAGGTGCACTTCCGCGACAAGGAAGGCGGATTGGTCCAAGCCGGGGAAGTACTCTACACGATCAACCCTGCGCCGTACCAAGCGGCGGTGGACCGCGCCATCGCTGAGATCAAGAATTGGGAAACCCAATTGACGAGCGCGCAAAACGACCTCAAGCGAATCGAAGATTCGGGGGCCGCGGCCAGCAAATCCGAACTCGATAAAGCCAAGGCGACCGTCGGCATCGCCGCCGGCAACCTGGGCGTGGCCAAGGCCGATTTGGCGAAAGCGCAATTCAACCTCGACAAAGCGACCATCCGAGCCGCAGTCGCGGGGCGCATCGGCAAGACCGATAAGACCGAAGGGAACGTCGTCGGGCCGACGACACTCCGGCTCGTCCGCATCACCTCGGTGTCACCGATTTATGCCCTCTGGGACGTCGACGAACAAACGTCGCTCTACTTCCGCAAGATGATCTACATCGACAAAACGATTCCGAGCCCGCGCGATGTGCCGCTAAAGTGCTGGATCAAACTGAAGACGGACAAGGACTACACCCGCGAAGGGTTGATCAATTTCGTCGATCCCGAGGTGAGCCGGGCCAGCGCCAGCCGACCGTTGCGGGGGACGTTCGCGAACGCCGACGGCTTCATCACCCCCGGCGACACGGTGCGTGTCCGCATCGACGCCGGCCCGGAAGTCGAGGGGATCGTCGTCCCCGAGGTCGCGGTCTTTAGCCAGCAGGCCAAGAAGTTCGTTTATGTGCTCAACGCCGCCGACGAGGCCCTGCCGCGGGAAGTTCAACTCGGCGACCTCCGCGACGGCCAGCAAGCCGTCACGGGCGTGGGCCCGGACGATCGGGTCATCATCAACGGACTGCTCCGCGTCCGCCCCGGCATCAAGGTCAAGCCCGTGATGGACCCGCCGGCCGCGAAGTGATCGCCCCCAAACTTCCCGAGACCTCCCACCATGATCCCGCGTTTCTTCATCGACCGGCCGATCGCGGCGTTCGTGATCTCGTTCGTGATGGTGCTCCTCGGGGTGCTGTCGCTGACGAGCATGCCGATCGCGCAGTACCCGGACGTCGTACCGCCGCAGGTGGTCGTGACGGCGGTCTACCCGGGGGCGAACGCCAAGGTCGTCTCGGAAACAGTGGCCGCGCCGCTCGAACTCGAGATCAATGGCGTCGAGAACATGCTTTACATGGAATCGCAGTGCACTAACGATGGCGCGATGCGGTTGACGGTGACCTTCAAACACGGCACGAACCCGGATCAAGCGCAGATGCTCGTGCAGAACCGCGTCGCCGTGGCGACCCCGAAACTCCCCGAAGACGTCCGCCGCGTCGGCATCGTGACCAAGAAACAATCGTCCGGGATCTTGCTGGTGGTCAGCCTCTATTCGGAGAACGGCCCAGACGGCAAGCCGTTGATGGATCAACTCGAAGTCAGCAACTATGCCACGCTGAACGTCAAAGATGAACTCGCCCGGATCAACGGCGTCGGCGACGTGGGGATGTTCGGCCAGCGCGAATACTCAATGCGAATCTGGCTCGACCCGAACAAAATGGCTGATCGGCAACTCACGCCGGCGGAGGTGCTCGCCCAGATCCGCACCCAGAATCAACAGGTCGCGGCGGGGACTATCGGCCAGCCCCCGGCCCCCGTCGGCCAAGGCTTCCAGTACACGATCAACACCCAAGGCCGACTGCGGGACGAAGAAGCGTTCCGCAACATCGTCTTGAAGGTCGGAGCCAGTGAAGAGATCACCCGGTTGCGCGACGTTGGCCGGGTCGAACTCGGGGCGCGGTCGTACGAGAGCTCCTCGGCTCTCGATGGCAAAGCGTCTGCGGGCCTGCCCATCTTCCAGCTGCCCGGGGCCAACGCCGTCGATACCGCGCAGCGTGTCGAGGAGAAAATGAAGGAATTGGAATCGAAATTCCGGCCCGGGTCCGGTTTGAAGTACGCGATCGTTTTCAACCCGACGACCTACGTAAAGTCGTCGGTGCGCGAGGTGCTCACGACCCTATTCGAAGCGTTTCTGTTCGTCTTCATCGTCGTGCTCGTCTTCCTCCAAAGTTGGCGGGCGTCGATCATCCCCATGATCGCGGTGCCCGTGTCGCTCATCGGCACGCTCACCTTCATGGCGGCCCTTGGATTCAGCATCAACAACCTCACACTCTTCGGCATGGTCCTCGCCATCGGCATCGTCGTCGACGACGCCATCGTCGTCGTGGAGGCGGTCGAGGCGGAGTTGGCCAAGGGACTTTCCCCGCTGGAGGCGACGCGCAAAGCGATGGACGGAGTTTCCGGTGCGATCATCGGGGTGTCGATCGTCTTGGCCGCGGTGTTCATCCCGTCCGCATTTCTCCCCGGCCTGACGGGCCAGTTTTTCAAGCAGTTCGCCGTGACGATCGCGGTCTCCACGATCTTGTCGCTGATCAACTCCCTGACGCTGACCCCGGCGTTGTGCGCGTTGTTCCTACGGCCGACGCACGGCGAACATGCCAAGCGCGATCCGGTCGACTGGGTCCTGCACGCCCTTCTAGGCTGGTGGTTCTTCCGCGCCTTCAACTGGGTCTTCGACCGCACCACCCGCGCTTATGCGTGGAGTGTCGGCCGGGCCACCCGGCTCGGGTTGGTCGTGCTGTTGATCTACGGCGGCTTGCTCGTCCTCACGGGCGGCGCGTTTTCCATGATGCCCGGCGGTTTCATTCCGCAGCAAGATCAGGGCTACCTTATGGTCAACGTATCGCTGCCCGAAGGGGCGTCCGTCCAGCGGACGGAGAAGGTCGTGAAGGCCGCGACCGATATTTGCCTCGGGAAAGAGAACCCAGATGGCACACGCACCGGCGGCATTGAGGGGATCGGCCACGTGACGGCGGTGACGGGGTACTCGATCTTCGCGCAGGCGAACTTGTCGAACGCCGGTGGGATCTATCTGTCGCTCACGCCGTTCGAGCAGCGCAAGGGGCGCACGGCCGAAAAGATTCTTGCGGAACTCAACGCCAAGCTCGCGGGGATCCAAGAGGGGAGCGCGACCGCGTTCGGGGCGCCGCCGATCTTGGGCCTCGGCAGTGCCGCCGGCTTCAAAATGCAAGTGCAAGACAAAGGCAACGTCGGCTTGGAACGGCTCGAAGCGATCACTGGCAATCTCTCGCAGGCGGCGATGAAAGAGAAAGGCATCCCGGCCGCGTTCAGCTCGTTCAGCTCGAACGCCCCGCAGTTGTTCGTCGAGATCGACCGCGAGCGTGCCCAGCAACTCGGCGTCAGCGTCCAAGCAATTAACGACACCCTCCAGTTGTATCTCGGCTCGGTCTACGTCAACGACGTGACGCTGCTGAACCGGAACTGGCAGGTGAACGTGCAGGCCGAGCAGGAGTTCCGCGCCAAGCCGGAGGACGTCGGCCAATTGAAAGTCCGCGGCCCCAAAGGCGACATGATCCCCATGGACGCGCTCATCAGGAGAGTGAAGGTTTCCGGGCCGAGCAAAGTCAACCGCTTTCAGATGTACCCTTCGGCCGACATCAACGGCTTCGTCATTCCGTTCTTGCTCAGTTCCGGAGAAGCGGCGGGCAAGATGGAAACCCTCGCCGAGCGCGAGCTACCCGACGGTATGGGTTACGCCTGGACCGATATGACCTACCAACAAAAAGAAGCATCCAATCAACGCGTCGGCATCTCCGGGATCGGGGAATTCCGCGGCGACACGACGCTCTTGATCTTCGCGCTCAGCACGCTCATGGCCTACTTGGTTTTAGCATTTCTCTACGAGAGCTTCTTGTTGCCGTTGGCGGTGATTTTGGTCGTGCCGATGTGCCTGCTCTGCGGGGCGGCCGGGGTAATTTTGACCCGCGGCGACCTCAACGTCTTCACGCAGATCGGCCTGATCGTCCTCGTGGGGTTGGCCTGCAAGAACGCCATCTTGATCGTGGAGTTCGCCAAACAGAAACGGGAGCAAGGGGCCAGCCGACTCGAAGCGACCCAAGCGGCGGCCCGCTCGCGGTTGCGGCCGATCCTCATGACGAGCCTCGCGTTCATCTTGGGGGTCGTGCCGTTGGTGATCGCGGAGGGGGCGGGTTCCGAGATGCGCAAAGCCATCGGCGTCGTCGTCTTCGCCGGGATGCTGGGCGTGACGGTCTTCGGTTTGGCCCTCACGCCGGTCTTCTATTACCTGCTCGAATGGCTGCGGGGCGGACCGAAACCCGAGCCGAAGCCAGCGGCGTGATCCGGGATTCCGAATGATCCCGGATCGAAAATTCGACTCTACAGGAACACTCCCGGTGTTAAACTGGGATTTCCCAATTGCGGAGACTCCCGGATGAATCGCGCCCTGATCGCCCTCTCGATGCTCGCGCTCGCCTGCTCCGCCACCTCGGCGCCGGCGGTCATCAAGGTGCTCACGCCGCTGGGCAAAGTTGTCGACCCGGTGCAGTTCATCTTCGTCGCCGAGGTCGACAAAGTCGATTCGGACAAACCTTCGGTGATCTTCAAACACGCCGAGAATCTGAAGGGGAAGACGGCGCTCGAACGGTTGCCGGTCAACCTGACGGGCGACACCTTCGCGGTCAAAGACGGCCACGCGAAGGTCATGCTCGACCGGCTCGCCCCGGGTCGCAAACTGATCCTGTTCGTCTCGGAGCGCAATGGCAAATACGCGGCCTTCGGCTTCCTCGAAGGGACGTGGTTCCAGATGAACGGCACGACCGATCCGGACACGAAAGCCGTGCGCTGGGCGTTCCTCCACGCCGAGCCGTATTTCCGCCGCACCTTCAAAGGGACCACGGCCGAACTGAAAGCGGTGATTGAAGATGCTTTATCCGGGAAGAAGAAGCCGCCGGAGCCCAACGAAGATGAGCCCCACGGCTACGGGCCGACGGTCGAAGAGGAGAAGAAAAAAGGGGAAGAACCCAGTGCGCACGGCCGGCCCCAGCCGGCCGGTTTCGTGTCCGGCCCGCTCTTCGGCGTGATTCCGTCGTTCGTGCTCATCGGGCCGCTGGCCGTGCTCGCCGCGATCTTCCCGAACGTCTTCGCCGGCCTCGCCGGGGGCCTGCAACGTTGGCGCGTGTTCCTCGTCGTCACCAGCATCAACAGCACCCTCGCGGCGATCTACTACTTCACGCGGCCGAGGATGCCCGAGGCTTGGTTCGTCCACGAGACCACGTTCACCGCGCTGCTGCTCGTCGTGACGGTCGCCGGCCTCGCGGTCGCCGGGAAGCGCTACCGCGTCCTCGCCCAAGAAGACCCGCGCCTCACCGAGGCCCCGGACCGCAACGAATTCCTCACGCTCGGCTCCTTCACCCTCGGCACGGCGCTCGCGCTGGTGGGCATCGGTTGGTATTTCGGATTTCCCGAACTCGTGCACATCCCCGGCCGCGAGATGACCGCCGCCGGCGTCGGGTTGATTTTGGCCCTGCTGTACGCCGGCTACCGGATGATCACGGCGAGCGACGACCTCGGCCCCGAACCGGTGCGGATGAGCGTCTCCGGCGAATCGGCCGGCTTGCTCGGCATTCTCCTCTTCGGTTTCGCCATGCTCATCCTCGGTCTGCCCGGCGCCGGGACGATCGTCGTGACGGGGGAACTCGGCGATGCCGCCGCGGCGCCGTCGCGGAGCAACCCGGCCGTCACCGACGGCGCGATCTGGTTTGAAACCCCGGACATCGACAAGGTGATGTCCGGCGTTTGCTTCACGGCGGAGCGGGCCTACTTCGGCGGCAGCCGCACGACGGCGGGGGTGTTCAACGATGGCGTCCTCGTCTGCATCGACCGCGCGACGGGTCGGCAACTTTGGAAGTTCGCCAAGCCGGAGATGAAGACGATCTTCTCCACGCCCGCGGTGGCCGATGGGAAACTCTATTTCGGCGAGGGGCTCCATACCGATTCGAAATGCAAGCTCTACTGCTTGGATGCGGCGACCGGCGCGGAACTCTGGACCTTCACAGCCGCGAGCCACAACGAAGGACCGCCGTTCCTGGCCGACGGCAAGGTCTACTTCTCCGCCGGAGACGACGGGCTGTACTGCCTCGACGCGGCGTCGGGCAAGGAAATCTGGCACTACGCCGGGGACGCGCAGAAGCTCCACATCGACACGCCCGTGATCGTGGCGGACGGGAAACTGTACGCCGGCAGCGGGTACAACACCTTCGCCGTCTTCTGCCTCGACGCGAAGTCGGGGAAGGAAATCTGGAAGATCGAAACGCCGCTGCGCTCGTTCGGTTCGCCCCTCGCCATGGGGAAGCACGTCGTCTTTGGCCTCGGCACCGGGGCACTGACCAACGACTTGTCCACCGAGCCCGAACCGGGTAAACCGCCCGAGAAAACCGCCGCGGGAATGGTGCTCTGCTTGGACGGCGCCACCGGCCAAGAAGTCTGGAAATACGAACTCTCGCGGTCCGTTCACACGCAAATCTGCGCCGACTCCGGGGCGGTCTACTTCGCCTCGCGCAACGCCAAGCTCTACGCTCTCAACCGTGACACGGGGAAGATGATCTGGACCATGGACCTCGGCGAGCCGATGGTCACGGGGCCGACGATCGTGAGCCACTTGCGCGGCAGTTACACCGCGGCCTTGTACGCCGTGACGATGGACGGGCGCGTCTATTGCCACAATCCGAAGGACGGTAAAATCTACTGGACGCGCAGCATTCGGGAAGCGACTGGCCGCGCCGCGGAGGTGATGTCGCAACCAGTGTGGCTGCCCGGTTCGGCCGACGGCGGCGTCCGGCACTTGTACATTCCGGCGTCGTTGAAGAAGCCCAACAACGCCGAAGAAACCGGCGCGATCGTGCGCTTCACGGACGAACTCGGGGAGTGATCCGGCTCCGCGCCGCCGGGGTTTTTCGGAAAATTCCCCGGAAAAGGCTTGGAATCCGGCCGGAATTCGCATATCTGTCGTGGATAGCGCAGTGCACGGCCCTAGATTTCTAGCGATTCTGCGCGGCCCGCGGATTTCATCCGAGGAATTCAGGGCTTCGACCCCCGTCGCGGTGCGGCGCATTGTCGCGCGGCGGACGGCGGTCGGTCATACACCTCATTTGGGAGAAGCATCATGGCGAAGGCTCCGGCGAAAGCCCCAGCGAAAGCCCCGGCGAAGAAGGCGTTGACGAAATCGGGGATCATCACGGCCCTGGCGGACTCGACCGAAATGAGCAAGGCCGACGTGACGAAGCTCGTCGCCGCCCTCACCGAGCTCATCGAAACCGAACTCAAGAAGGGCGCCAAGCAGTTCACGTTGCCCGGCATCGTGCGCTTCGGCGTCAAGCACGTCAAAGCCGTCAAAGGGGGCGTGAAGAAGGTCATGCCGGCCACGGGCAAAGAATACACGACCCAAGACAAACCGGCCCACAGCAAAGTCACCGTCCGCCCGGCCAAGTCCCTCAAAGACTCGCTGAAGTAAGTCGATGCTTTCGCCTCCGCTCCATTCCGGGGCGGGGGCGGGGAGCGGGGTTCGTCCTTTGAACATCGTCATCATCGGCGGCGGCATCAGCGGTTTGGCCGCGGCGTACCGCATCCGCCGGGCCGTGCCCGACGCGGCCATCACCCTCTTGGAAGCCGACGACCGCGTCGGCGGAAAAGTGCGGACCGAACGCGCCGACGGCTTCACCCTCGAAGCCGGCCCGAACGGCTTCCTCGATTCCAAATCGTCCACGATCCAACTCTGCCGTGACCTCGGCTTGGGCGAACGCCTCCGCGTCGCCAGCGAAGGCTCCCGCAAGAACCGCTACCTGTTCTTGAACGGCGAACTGCAAAAACTCCCGGGCGACCCGCTCGGCCTGCTGCGTACTCCGCTGCTGACGTTCCGGGGCAAGCTGGCCATGCTCGCGGAGCCCTTCCGCCGCCGGCCGGGGCGACTGCCCGACGAAGAATCGGTGGCGGAGTTCTCCCGACGGCGCTTCGGCCGCGAGGCTGCGGATACCTTCGTCGATGCCCTCGTCACGGGAATCCACGCGGGCGATCCGGAACGGCTGAGCGTCCGCGCCGCCTTCCCCCGCTTGGTGAAGTTGGAAGCGGAAGCCGGGAGCGTCCTGCGCGGATTCCTGCGCGCCGCGAAAGTTAAAAAACGACTAGCCCGCGAGCGCGGCGAAGTGTCGCAACCGCAACGGATGTGGTCGTTCGACGGCGGCCTCGGCGTCTTGATCGAGGCCCTGCGCGATTCGCTCGGGCCGATTGTTCAAACCGGGATCGGCGTGAGAAGCGTTGTCCGTGCGGAGGCCGGCTACATCGTCCGCGGCGACGGGAACGATCGCTGGCCGGCGGACGTCGTCGTGCACGCGGCGCCCGCCTCGGCCCAAGCCGAGACGCTGCGCGATCTCGACCCGTCGCTCGCCGCGGAACTCGCGACTGTGAAGTTCACCCCGGTCCACGTCGTGCTCTTGGGATACCGCGCCGAAGACGCCCCGCTCGCCCCCGACGGCTTCGGCTACATCGCTCCGCAGAACACCCGCCGGGACGTGCTGGGCGTCCAGTGGTGCAGCGCGATCTTCCCCGGCCGCGCCCCGCCGGGCATGGTTCTGTGGCGGGCGCTCTGCGGCGGCATCAACCGCCCCGACGTCGCGGCGTGGCCCGACGGCGAATTGGTGGCCGCGGTCCACCGGGAGATGCAACTGGCGATGAAGGTGACCGCGGCGCCGGTGTTCGCGCGGGTCGTCCGCTGGCCGCAGGCGATCCCGCAGTACGAAGTCGGGCACATGGCGCGGTTGGAACGGCTCGACGCCCTCGCGGCACGGCACCCCGGGTTGATCCTCGCGGGGAACTCCCACCGCGGCATCGCCCTCAACGATTGCACCGAACAAGCCGAGTGGATCGCCCTACGGGTAGCGGGCATAGCGGGGAAATGATTTCGGGTCGAACCCGGGGCGAGGTCTGCCGTAACTCGTGAAGAGGTTTCTGGTTCGGCGTATGGCTTGCCTACCAGGACCAGCGAGTACAGGCACCGCGTCGAGCGAGAACCCGATGTTCTCCAGCACCCCACCGCAATCGACGGCCAGGTGGGTGGCGGGGGGACTGCGAGTTGGTCATCCGAGCGGAGTGGTGTGAGCTACTAGGCTCTGTTGACATTCGTCTGTTGCGAATCCGGCGGAATTGTTACAAGGCAAGTCCATGGAGGGGTTTGCGATGCGACGTTTCGAATTGACCGACGAGCAGTTTGCCCGAATCGAACAGATGTTGCCGGGTAAATC
>JANXTU010000502.1 GCA_025352235.1 Fimbriiglobus sp. | reverse complement strand
TCTGAAAACGTTCTTCCGGCTGCTCGCCGAACTCCGCCCGTAAAAGCGGGCCAACCGAAGTCGGGATCCGGACGTCCCGATCCGCGGTAACGCCGAACGCAAGGAATGCAGAAAGGAGACGGGGCGGAAATGTATTCTCCGTGGAACCGAGCAGTCCGCAAAGAGAGGCGGCTCCGGGGTCGCACCGACCTCGTTCTGATCTTGAAATAAAGGGTGGGACAAGCTGGGATTCACTTGTTTAAGGGCTAGCTCAATTGAAAAGCACTGAAATTGTTGACAAAAAGAACCACAGAGTCTCCGAGACACGGTTGGCGCTTGTACAATCGCTCGGCGACCAGTTGGAAACTGGTCGCCACTCATGAGTATTTCGATCTCCGCAGATCACTCCGACTGCCGCTTCTTACACTTGTGGACGCCGATCACCAAACGGGAAAGATTCCACTCATGCTGTTCCACCAACCCGGCCACTATCGCGGCAAGATTCCCATCGAACTCTATGTCGAGTTGCAGAACAAGTTCCCGCAGGCCGACGGGGAGAGCGATTCGGCGTGGCTTCATAAGATCCAGCGCGATCCCATGCTGGCCCGGAAGATGTTCGGCACGCGGCAGTTTCAGGTGGAACTGATCCAAGCCGTGCGCCGCCGGGCCGCGATTGCGACGATGGCCAACGCCGGGGCGACGCGGCAAGGGAAAGACTGGAAGTCGTGGGCCCCGGCCCAGCGCTACCAGGCCGACGCATTGCGCGAGTTCCAGAAATCGGGCAAGGATCAGGCCGCGTACGCGAAGGAAGCGTACGAGCTGTTACTGGAGCAGTTCGACGCGGCGACGCCGGCCAGCGGGAGCGTGTTCTGGAACGGCATCAACGAACTCGCCCTCATGAAGAAGATCGACAAGTGGAACGAGGACGCGGAGGTCTTCGGGCAGTTGGAGGCCACCACGGCCGCCCGGTACGTGAACAAGCAATTCGTCTGGGAGACGGGCGGGGCCTTCGAGCGGTACTTCACGACGGTGTCCGGCATGCTCGGCCACGCCGCGACGCTGCGCGCCGCCACCGGCAGCCTCGCCTCCGAGACCGTCCGCCAACTCTCCGAAGGAGTCCTCCGCATGATGATGCTCACCAAATTGAAGGCCGGGTTGGCAGTCGCTTGCGTCGGGCTGTTCCTCCTCGGTGGCTTGGGCCTCGGGATGCTGCCGCCGCAATCGGCACTGGCGCAATCGGCTCCGACAACCAAACCGGCGCCGGTTCCCGATGCTGCGAAACCCGGCGTCGACACCTTGAACGACCCGCTGCCAGATGGGGCCATCGCCCGCCTCGGCACCTCGCGGCTACGCGGCAAGAGGCTCACGTTCTCCCCGGACAGTAAAAAAGTCGTCCGCGAGATCCCGGGCGGCGACCTCCAACTCTTCGAAGTCCCCTCGGGCAAATTCTTAGCCAAGATCCGCGCGGCCGATGTCCCCGAACGGACCTTCATTGTCGGGAGCACCATCGCCTTCAGTCCGGATTCCAAACTGCTCGCCGCCGTGCTCTGGGAGGGCCGCACCGGGATCTGGGACAGCGCCACGGGCAAACTCATCCGCTGGATCGAAAGCGGAGCGTTCTATTCCATCGTGCAATGCGACTTCTCAACGGACGGCAAACTCCTTGCCGTCGGGGGCAGCGACCCCGCAAATGAAAACGACACCGAGAAAAACCGCGTCGGTGTTTACGAGGTCGGGACCGGCAAACAGCTCTTCGCCGAACAGGGATCGTCGAGTCAGTTCACCGAGGATGGTAAGAGATTGTTTCTGTGGGAAGGTTATCGTGGCGAGAAGGGCAAGTTTCGAACCGTGTCGATCGCCGATCCCGACCAGCGGACAGTCGGCGACCTAAATACGCACGTTCCCAATTCGGACGACCCCCGAACGGATGGAAAGTCGGCGGTCGCCGAATTGCTCAAAAACGGCGATGTCCGAATCCGGGACATGGACAGCGGCGAAATTAAGCTGACGTTGGCCGGAGCGGTGCGCGGCGAGAACGGCGGCGTCAACCTCCGGCGAGCGTCCGGCCGGCGGGAACTGATCGTGACCCAAGCCGAGCCACCGGCACTGTGGTGCTGGAATATCGACACCGGCAAACAGCTTTGGAAACGGGACGTACCGGCGCCGCCGTATTGGGCCGATCTGTCGAAGAACGGCAAGCGCCTCGTCACCTCCGGCAAAGCCGGCGAGGTCGTGACCATCGATGCCCTCACGGGCAAAGACATCGCCACGATCGCGGTGCGCACCGTCGGGCATAGTAGTAGCGCGGCGAAAATCGCGCCGGATGGCCGCGTCGTCGCCACGTTCACCGCGTCTCCGGAGCCGGGCGGCGGCACGGTTGTTTTCTGGGACGCGGGCACCGGCAAACTCTTGACCGACCTCCCCGGGCACTCGGCTCAAATCCTCGACGCCGTCTTCACGCCGGACGGTTCCAAAATCATCACGGCCGGCCGGGACGACACCCTCCGCACTTGGGATCCCGCCTCCGGCCGCGATGTGTCCAAGGTGCCGTTGGCCGCGCCGAGCCAACTCGCGCAAGCGCCGGACGGCCGGCGGTTGTACGCCTCGGACGCGAAGAGCGGCACTATCCGCGTCGTCGATCCGGCCACGGGTAAAGTGGCCGCGACGTTCGCCGCGTTCAAGAAATCGATCGTCGGCTTCGCGCTCACCGCCGACGGCCAACGGCTCATCGTCGCCGGGCGCGACGCGGAGGAAGCGGGCATCATCCGCACCGTGAACGCCGCGACCGGCGAACAGATCCGCGAGTTCGATACCGGCGAATACCGCGTCGAGCAGATGGCCGCGTCGGCCGACGGCGCGCTGATCGCAACCGCCTGCGCCGGGCGGAAGTTGATCGTCTGGGACCGCGATGGGAAACGACTATCGGAGCACGACGGGATCGGGAAGCGCGGACCGTCTTGGATTGAAAAGCCGCCCCATTACTTGATGGGCTCGGTCGCGGTCACCCCGGACGGTCGGAGTATCGCCTTCTCCGATCAAGAGGCCGGCGTCGGCATCATCGACGGCGGCTCGAAGAAACTCTCGGGGCATGCGAAGCAAGTGGGTGTCTACTTCCAAGACCGTGCCGCCCGCTACGACGTTCGGGACGTGCTCGCGATTGCGCCGGATGGCAAGACCATCGCGTGGTCCGGCATCGAGAGCACCGCCGACGTCTACCTCATCGAACTGCGGACGCAAACGGTCCGCCGTAAATTGCCGGGCGATAGCTATCCGGTCAAGCGGCTCGCGTTCTCGCCGGATGGGTCACAGTTGCTTTCCACGGGACCGGACGGCTCGGCGCTCGTGTGGGATCTGTACGGACGGCACGCCGCCAAACCGACGGCTGCGGCGAATGAAAAAGACATTGCCGGCTGGTGGGAGGCGCTGGACGCGCCGGACGCCGCGACGGCCGAGCCCGCACTGCGAGCCATGGTGGCCCATTCGGCCGAAGCGCTGAAACTGCTGCGGGAAAAAATCCCCGGTGCGGTTGTCGATCCGGCGACCATCGACGCGTGGATTGCGAAATTGGGCGACGGCGATTTTGTCACCCGCGAAGCCGCGAGCCGGGCATTGTCCCTGATCGCGTCGGCGGACAAGAAGTTGGAAGCCGCCGCCGCGAAAAGCGATTCGGCCGAGGTCCGCGAGCGGGCGGACACCATCCTGAAAAAGCTCCGCCGAGTCGCGGGTGTTCGGGAGGCGCGGGCGGTCGAAGCGCTGACCCGGATCGGCACCCCCGAAGCGAAGTCGCTACTGGCGACACTGGCAAAAGGCCCGCCCGACGCCCGCCTCACCCGAGACGCGGCCGAGGCGTTCGGGCAGTTCAAATAACCTCACCGGTTGAACAAGAAGCTCGGGGTGTTGATGAGCGCCCAGGTCAAATCCTGCGCGCCCAAGACCCGAGGGTCGCTCGCTGGGGCCACCGGCACATCCCGCTGGAGCCGTAGGTACTCGGGGTCCGTGGCGAGGTAGGCTTGCTTCACGCGGGCCGCTTGTTCCGGCGTCCGCTTCGCGGCTTCGATCTCGAGGACCTTCAGCAGATCGGCGGGCACCGGCGAGCCGAGCTTCGGTTTCTTGTCGGTGGTGAACGACAGCCGGAACTTGCCGATGTTGTGCCCGGTGCCGAAGCGGTGTTCGAGCGCGATGCTCAACGTCACCCCGGCCTTGGCGTCGATGGGGGCTTGGAATCCGAAGACGGCGGATTGATTCACGCCGAACTGCGGGGCGATGGCCCAGCCGGTGGCCAAGTTGTTGTCGATGGCGTTGGCGATGGGGAACGTATCTTGGGCGAAGGTCGCCTCCGGGTTGACGAGCTTCACCGGCTTCGCGGCGGTCGTCGCACCGGTGGCTTGCGTCGTCACGCGGAATTCGTTCAACACGAAGTTACCGTTGGCCGCCCGGCCCGGTCCCTTGGCCGGGAGCGACGGATCGCCGAACACTTCCAGCCGGATGCCGGTGATCGAGCCTTCGAGCTTCAACTCGGCGGTGATGGTTTGCAGGTCGAAGGCTTCGAGCTTGCCGGTCACCAAAATCGAGCCGTCTTTCTGGACGGTCAGCGTGCTGCCGGTCTTTACGTCGGCCGCGGCGGAAGTCGCCCCGGCTTTTGATTCCATCTTCGCCGGCGTGAGGGTCGTCCACGCCGTCGGTTTCAGGTCCAGAATCGTTTTCTCATACGCCGGCAACTTGGCGGCGACTCCGCGGTCGTAGGCTTCGAAGGCGGCTTTGCGCTTGGCGAAGTCCTGCACCAACAGGGCGTGGTCGTCCTTCGAGCCGCTCAGGGCGCCGATGCCGATTTGCAGTTCCTTGGCGTTCGGCCGGCGGTTCAGCACCGACAGGTAAATCTCTTCGACCACCTTGGCATCGTCCTTGGTCTTCTCGGTGAACGTCACGATGTGGTTGTTCGGATCTTTGATGGCGTCGCCCACGATGGGGCCGTTGACCATCGCCAGAACCGGCCCGAGCATCATGGTGTTGGTGCGCTCGCATTCGCAGGCCGACTCGCGGACGGGCTTGCCCAGTAGGTCGAGGAAGCCGCCGGGGAGATCGACGTTGCCGTCGAGCAATTGGGCGGCACGGGCGCCCACGGGCAATCCGGGCAACCGGGACTTGGCGCCCGTCGCGGCGTGGATGGCGTCGAACAAGACCTCGGCCGGGAGCCGCCGGGGCGTCGCGTGGCTGTAGTTGATGTCGTCGTCTTTGTTCCATTGGTTCGTGGCGATCGACAGTTGGTACGTCCGCGATTTCGTGATGAGCTTCATCAACTTCTGGGTGTCGAAGCCCGAAGCGACGAACTCGGCGGTCAGTTTCTCGAGGAGTTCGGCGTTCGTGGCCGGGTTGCCGGCGCGGATGTCGTCGACCGGCTCGATGATGCCGACGCCGGTGAGGTAGCTCCAGATGCGGTTGACGTAGCTCTTGGCGAAGTACGGGTTCTCTTTGGCCGTGATCCACCGGGCGATCTGCTCGCGCCGGGCGGCTTTGTCATCCGGGGTGTATCCCGGCACGGCGAAGGGGAACTTCGGCGGTGCCGTCAGGCCGGTGCGGTCGTGTTTCATCTCGCCGCCGCCGACATCGGAGATCAATTCGACGAGCGGCACGGCCCCTTCGACGGCGCTGCCGCCGATCTTCTGGCCCTTGTATTTGGGATCCTCGGCCCGGCCGACGCGGGCGAAGTAGGCGCTCGTTTCGTAGTACTGGTCTTGGGTCCATTTTTCGAACGGGTGGTCGTGGCACTTGTTGCAGTTGAAGCGGATGGCGAGGAACAGTTGCGTCGTGTTCTCCATGACCGCGTCGGGTGTCCGCAGCGTCTTGTAGTACGCGGCGGGCGGGTTGGCGATGTTCGACCCGCTGGCCGCGAGGATGCCGTAGGCGAAGGTGTCGTAGGCGACGTTTTTCGCGATGGCGTCCTTCGTCCAAGTGCGCAGCGCGGTGGCCCCGGCGCCGCCGAGGAACTTGGTGTTGATCTGGAGCAGGTCGCCCCATTTGTTCGTCCAATGGTCGACGTAGTTCTCGCTGCCGACGAGGCCGTCGATGATCGCATCGCGCTTCGTCCGGGTCGGCGCGGGGTCGGCGAGGAACTTGCGAATCGCTTCGGATGTCGGCGGTAGTCCGGTGAGGTCGAGCGTGACGCGGCGCAGGAATTCTTCGTCGGTGCAGAGTTCGCTCGCTTGGATTTTCACCTTCTGCAACTTGGCGTCGACGAGTCCGTCGATGAAGTTGTGGACGGGTTTGGGTTGCCATTGGTAGCCGGTGCGGTCGCCCATGACCACGACGGCGGCGGCGGCGTAAGCCCCTTCGTAGCGGGCGAGCATCGTCGCTTCGCCGCGGCGGACGGTTGTGATCAATGCGGCTTTATCGACGGTGGCGACATCAGTATTGCTGCTGTCGAGGAACGCCTCCGCGGTGACATCGCGCTGGCGGCCGTCGGCGTAAGTGGCGACCACCGCGAACTGCTGCTTCATGCCGATGACCGGCACCGACACCACGGCGGGGATCACTTCGATCGACTTCACCCGCGTCGCGGCCAGGTCGAGCTTCACGCCTTCGGAGATCCACTTCTTCACGAGTTCGTAGTTCGGATCGCCCGGCACCCAAACGACGCCGCCGGTGTGGGCGATGGCCCCGGCCGGTTTCAACAACATCAGGCTGCGATCCGGGGCGCTGCGGTTGAAGCGCCGACCTTCGAGGTCATCGGTGAGCGCCCGGTGATCGTGGATCGAATCGTACCCACGCAGGCTGAGTTTGAAGCCGGATTTGCCTTGGGCCGACCCATGGCAGGTGCCCGCATTGCAGCCGAGCTTGCCGAGGACGGGCTGGACATCGGTGACGAAGCTGACGGACTTGTCCGGTTTGGCCGACGGTTGAACGGGGACGACGACCGATTTCTCGCCCACCGTCAAACCGATCGTCCCGTTGTTCGAACCGCTGGATCGAACCTGTCCCTTGTCGGTGACGCTCGCGGAATCGAGCGCGATTTTCGTAGCGATGCGGGTGACATCGATCACCTCGCCCGATTCGAGCGTCGCGCTGACGATCAACTGCGCCGAGGCGTAGGGCGAATCGAGCACGATGCTCGTCGGCCTGACGGCGAGCGATTTCACCTTCGCCCCCGGCGGCAGCGCTTCACCCGGCACGGGCTCGGCTCCGAAGGCGAACGGTGCGATTAGAAGCAAGAGACAAGCGAGGGAAAATCGCATGGCGGGAACTCGGAGGCGGCGGGATCGCGGAGTCGGGACCGAATCACTCATTTTGCAGCCCCGCGGCTTGGAGCACGGCGGGAAGCAGGTCGTTCATTTCTTCAATCCGCAGCATGCGGATATCGCGGACGGAAATCGCGAACCACGGCAACGTTTTCGCGAGGTCGAACGCGGCCAACACGCAGGTGACGGCGTTGACGCTCGCCCCGCCAAAGTGAACGCTCCCCTGCTGCCGGGTGAAGCCGTGGCGGTCGAGCACTTTCTTGATTTCGGAGTAGGCGTTCGTCCACGACGTCCCGGGGTAGGACCGCTGCAAGGTATCGGTGTCCATGTCGAAAGCGATGGCGTACACGCGTTCCACCCCACGGGGCAAGGCCGCGAAATCCAAAGGGACTTCGGGATGAATCTTCGGGCGTGGCAAGGTCTTCAACACAGTGGATGCTCCGACATCGTGGCGACACGTTTTTAACGTGTCAGTTCCATTCTCCAAGTCCGGATTGCGAATTCTGCCAGTCGGTTCCGACACGTTAAAAACGTGTCGCCACGCCACAGAGTCGTATCCGCTCACTTCGGCATCACCACGAATTCCTTGAGCCGCTTCCCGGTCGCGGTGTCGTGGAGCCAGACGGTACCGTCGAATCCGCCCGAGGCCAGCGTTTTGCCGTCCGGGGCCCAGGCCACGGCGAAGGCCGGGCCGGCAATCGATTCGCACTTCGCCGTCTTCTTGCCGGTCGCCACGTCGTACACGGCGACTTCGCCTGTGCCATCCAGCCCGCTCGCGGCGGCGAAGCGATCCCCGGTGGCGTCGAACTTCACCCCGGAGATTCGACCGAGCATCGCGTCGAACTGTTTGAGCTTGTTCGAGTCGTCGCCGATCTGGCGGGGCACTTCGCGGTGCATTTTATACAGCCGGGGGACGCCGTCCGACCCGGCCGTCAGGAGTTCGTCGTAGACGCGGTCGCCGATCTTCGGAGCATCGGTGGGCACCTTGGCCATCGTCTTCGTTTTCAACGGTCGGCGGTCGAGGGCCATGAGTCCGCCCCTCAATCCGCCCGGCGTGATGCTGGTGACGTTGTCGACGAATCGCTGCGTGCCGACTTCGGTGAGTTTCATCGACATATCCCGGCCGACGCTGGCGAGGTTGAGGCCGTCTTGGCTGAACGCGGTGCCCAAGACCCAGTCGGAGTGGGTGCCCATTTGGAGGGCTTGCTTGCCGGTTTTGGGGTCGATGGCCCTCACGGTGTTGTCCGAGCAACCGAAGGAGACGAGCGTGCCCTCCGGGTTCCAGGCGAGGCCGTACACGGTGTCGAAGGTGACCGGCGCCGAGATTTTGAGTTTGCGTTTGGCCACGTCCCAGATTTGGATTTCGCCGAAGCGGCCGGGGTTGCCACCCGCGACGGCGAGCAGCGTGCCGTCGGCGTTGAAGGCGATCGACTGAACCCGTTCGCTGAGGCCGATGAGCCGGGCTTGCAGTTTCAAATCGTCCACAGAATAGAGCAGCACTTCGTGGTAGCCGGTCACGGCGAGCAGTTTGCCCTTGGGCTCGAAGGCCAGCGACGTGATGACCGGTGGGGCCAAGTAGGCCGGGGGATGCTCGGCATCGATGGCCAGTTCCTTGGCCGAGGCGGGGGTGTCATCCAGCGCCCCTTGCTTCACCCAATTTTCGATGGTGGCGTATTGGAGCGGGGGCAGCGGCGAACCGTTCTTGGGCATTTCCGCCTTGCCGTCTTTGTTGACGTGGATTTCGGCCAGCAGATAGCTCGCTTCCGGTTTGCCGGGGGCGATGCCGGCCTTCCCGCTGTCGCCGGCTTTGAGAAGCGCGGCGTACTCGGTCATCACGTACCCGCCTTGGGCCTTGGCCGGTTGATGGCACCCTTGGCAATTCTGTTGCAGGATCGGCCGGACATCTTTGTAGAAGCTGACCTTCGCCTCTTGGGCGAACGCGGGCATCACCGCCGCGAGGGCGAGGCTGGAAAGAACCCAACGCATGGACGGAACCCCGGATCGGGTGAGGAAGCGAATCACCGGCGGAAATCAGATTGTACCACGGGGGCGTCGGGATGTTCAACCTAAAACGGCGGTTCTCGGCGATTCCGCGTACACACCCGGCGCGCTTCGCGTAGACTCTCCCTCGACTCGGTTCTCCCTACCCGCGTTGGCCCATTATGCTGTTCGCCGCATTCGTCCAGAACCTCGACCCGCTGAATCACCGGCTCGCGTCCACCGTCGTCGCGGCGTTGCCGGTGCTTTTGCTCTTCTATTTGCTCGTCGGCCGGCGCTGGGTCGCCAGTTACGCCGGGGCCGCCGGGGGAGCGCTGGCGATTCTGCTGGCGTGGCTCGTCTTCGGGATGCCGCTCGACAAAGCGACCCTGTCGTTTGCCAACGGCGCCGCGTTCGGCCTGCTCCCCATCGGCTGGACGGTGTTCGGGGCGATGCTCATTTACAACCTGACGGTCGAAACGGGGATGTTCTCGATCATCCGCCGGTCGATCGCCGGGCTGAGCGGGGACGCCCGCGTGCAGGCCGTGCTCATCGGCTTCTGCTTCGGGGCGCTCATGGAAGGGGCCGCGGGGTCGGGCGCCCCGGTGGCCATCTGCGGGGCCATGCTCGCGGGCCTCGGCGTTCCCCCGCTGCGGGCCGCCGTCATCTGCCTGATCGCGAACACATCCCCCGTCTGTTACGGCGGCCTCGGGACGCCGGTATTCGTGCTCTCACAGGTCAGCGGGTTGCCGGGCGACGCCATCAGCACGATGTGCGGGCACCAATTGCCGTTCCTATCGTGCTTGATCCCGTTCTACATGGTCAAGGTGATGTGCACCTGGCGGCAGACCTTCGAGGTTTGGCCGGCGTTGCTCGTCGGCGGCGGCTCGTTCGCCATCTTCCAGTATTTCTTTGCGACGATGCACAACTGGATCCCCGGCGTCGCCCTCTGGCCCCTCACCGACGTGGGCGGGGCGATCTTCTCGATGATTAGCATGGCCCTGTTTTTGAAGTTCGTCTGGAAGCCCAAGAACGAGTGGAAGTTCCCCGTGCCCGCCGATCCGGTCTTGGCGAGTCCACCCGCGCTCGAAGCCCCGACGGACGCCCACGCCATCGAAGCGCAGATGCAGGTGAAGCGGCTCCTCGGCGCCAACTCCTACGACGACCGGAAATTGACGACGGGCCTCGTGATGCGGGCTTGGTCGCCGTTCGTCATCATGGCCCTCTGCCTCGGCGTCATCGGCTTCGCCCGGCAGATGGAAAAGCCCGGCCCCATCGATCTGGGCATCCCCAGTTTCTTCCCCATCGAAGTCCC
>JANXTU010000498.1 GCA_025352235.1 Fimbriiglobus sp. | reverse complement strand
ACCGGCGGCTTTCAAACCGCTGTGGTAAAGCTTCGGCATGTACAAGTAAAAGTCGAACTTCGGGTCGTTGTCGCCGTCGTGGCACTTCATGCACATCCCCGAAATCGTGTTCACCAGCCGTTGTTGGGCGGCGGGCACTTCCACGCTCCCGCGCTGGATTTGGTCGAGCTTGCCCATCTTTTCCATGTATTCCTTGCTCGGCAGTTTGTCGTTTTCGTTGAGCCGCCAAGGCACCATGGCATCGTTCAACTGCTTGTTCTTGGGCTTCTCGGCGTGGCCGCTGCCGGGGCCGTGGCAGTTTTCGCAGCCGTTGTTCAAGAGCAGCGGCGTGTCGATGTTGTTTTTGAAGCCGGTGTCGTAGTCGAAGCCGGTGGTGTGGCACGCGAGGCATTCGGGGTCGAAATTCCGCAACCCGGGCCGGGTCGCTTTCTTTTCCAGCGCTTCGTAGGCCTTCGAGTGCGGGTGATCGCTCCAAACCTTGAACTCGCCGGCGTGGCACTTCCGGCAGCTCTCCGAACCGACAAATTCCAACTTGGCGTCTGGGTTTTTCAGCGTTGCCGCGTGGACGGGCCGCTTCGCGGTGGCCTTCGCCAAGTAGTCTTCCTTCTTCACATCCCCGGCGTAGTCCTCGAGGAGCTTCAACAGAAGGTGATCTTTGACCGCGTCGGGTTTGTCCGGCGTCAGATATTCTTCGCCCATTGACACGAGTTGGTAGCGGAGGTCGAACCCCTTTACCGTTTTGAAAATCCCCACGGTCCCGACGTAGCGACCCTTGTGGCCGACGGTGACGATCTGCGTTTTCTTGTCGTTGGCGAAGACGGGGAACTGCGGCGGCTCGGAATCGTCCGACACGCAGACGATCAATTGCACCTCGGGGAAATCCTTGGCGACGACCTTCGCTTCGTCGACAGTGCCTTGATACAAGAGCACTTTCAACTCGGGCTTCGCGGCGTGCTGGGCGGCTTTGGCCAACGCGGCTTTCAACGCCACGCTTTGCCGGCCGAAGAAGATCGACTTGTCCGCTTCGGCGACCGGGCTTGCGACCGACTCCGCGGCCAAGCCGATGACGGCGAACGGCACCTTCTTATCTTCGACAACTTCGCAGGCTTCGATCATGTCCCGCTCTTTAGGCTTCGCGTTCGGGTTGACCGGGCCGAACTGCTCGCCGCGCGCGATGTTCTTGAGAACTTTTCCGTCCTTATCGCGCTCAACCCCCTCGATGTTCGCCGAGAGCAGGAACGGCGGGACGTTAGGATTTTGCAGAGCGTACTTGCCGAGGAGTTCAAAAATCTGCTGGGCGAAGTCGTTGCGGCCGAGGCCGACGGCGACGTAGCCCATTTCCTTATACGCCTTCATGGTGTACTCGTATTTCTTCAGCGACTGGGCCGTGATCTCCTTGGCCCCTTTCGCCGCGGAGATGTCGCCGACATCGACTCCGACGACGTTCCACCCTTTGGCCTTCAGGGCTTGGATGAAGTTGAACCGTCGCTCCAAGCCGCCGAATTGAGGCCGGCTGCACCCGCACGGTTGGAGGTAACCGAACGATTGACCCGAAACGACGAGGACAAGATCGGGCGCGGCCTTGGGCCAGCCGGCGAAAAGCGGAATGCCGCCGATGGTGCCCGGCAGGGGGCCTTCGACCAAGGGCGGATCGGTTTCCGCAGCCGATTCGGTCGATTCGGTGCGGGCTTCGTCGGCGCGGTGGAGCATCCAGTAGCCGGTACCCCCGGCGACGCCGAGCAAAATCGCCAACCCCGCAACGACCCGTAGCAGACCCGCTTGGACGGCCCCCGCCCGCATTCGGGCGAATCGGTTGGAAATCGACATTCGGCGTTCCTCGTGGCTCGAAAGTACCGTCAGAAGCTACCCCAAATCCCCCGCCCCCGCGAGACCGATTCAGCGGGCCAAACTGGCTTGGCCTTTGACGGGCAATCGGACCAACTGCCCAGTCCCCGACACGACCAAGACCACGGCGCTGTCGTCCGGTAAGGCCCTGGCCGTGGCCCCGGCGGCGATACTGATTTTCAATGTCCAGTAGCGCCGGCCATCTTCGGTGGTGGGGCCTTCCAATTCCGCTTTCAACACCTTGGGGGAAGTCCGTTCTTGATCGACTTTCAAATCCAGATCGAGCCGGTCGCTGCGGAGGGAGAACGGCTTGACGATCCCTTCCCGCGACGAGAACGTCCCCAGATCGACCGAACCGCCTTGCGTCAAGGATATTAACCCCGTGACGTTCGCTTTCAACTTCACCACGGGCGGGCTCTCGGCGACCCCGGCGGCGCCCGAAAGCACCGCGAACGATTTTTCCAGTGGGCCGATGTCGAGTTCCGGCGGCGTCGCTGATTTCGGGTTCTTCCGGTGCAGCGTCACCTGGACTTTGTAAGCGCCGAGGATCCGGAACGGCATCTCGGGCTTCGAGAGTTTGGCACTCAAGAGACCGATTTCATTTTCCGATAGCGGCTGGGGCTTGGTGAACGTGAGGAACGGCTCGCTCGCCAACTCGGTGCATTGCGGCGGGGGCAGTTCTCCTTGCGGGACCGTCGTGGACCAGTAGATGATTTCTTCAGTCTTGCTCGCCGTGCTCTCGGCCATCTCTTGGAAATCGAGCTGGAGCGGGGTGACTTCGACCCGGCTCATGCCGAGGAATCCGATGTTGAAGTCGGTACTCACGGGGAGGTTTTGCCCCGGCACTTTGAAGCCGAGCGTCGCCTGGAGGACCTTCACACCCTTTTGCTTGACCTTGAAGTAGATCCTCAGGGCAACCCACGTTGGAGCGTCTTCCGATCCGGCCGGGATCGACTGGATCGTTTCGGGGTGATCGAAATCGAGGAGCTTCCAATCGGCGCTCGGGTAATTTCGCAAACGGTGTTCGAGGTCGGCGGGGGCCAGCGTTTGAGAACCGGCGACGCCGAGGATCGCCTGCCCGCGCAATTCCGTCTCCGCCGGGATCGGCCGGGCCGGGAACACCGCGAGCCGGGCGCTGGTACACGCGCTGCAACTGCGTTTGAGGGCCGCAACTTCCACCGCTTCGGCGTTGACATTCTGAAACCAGAAATCGGCCGAATGTTCTTGGTCGTTCACTTCGAAGAAACCGGGGAACTCCCGCTGCACGCGGTGTTCGCTTTGGGGGTTGTAAATGATCTGCGTCAAAGTGCAGCGTACCGGTTCGATGACCGCCGCGACAGGCACCCCGCCACCTTTGGCGTCGGCGGGTTTGTCCGTATCGCTGTAGCTCGAAATGATCGTGATGCCCGCGACCGCAAGGACGACCGCCCCGAGCGCGAGCGCGATCTTCACGTTCGAATTCATAACCGGATCCTGAAAAGCGGGGGCGACTCTATCGATTCTACGCTTCTCGGGACCGCGGCGTTCGCGGGCGTCATTTCCCCTTCGTCCCCGGCAGGGCCTTCCCGGTTTTGTCGATCGGGCCGACCGCCACGATCGTCAACTTCTTCGGATCCAAATGCTTCTTGGCCACGGCTTGCACCTCGTCCACCGTCACGGCGGCGATGTTCTTGCGGTACGTCTCGATGAAATCAAACCCCAAATGGAACTTCTCGGCCGCGAGCAATTGCGACGCCACCCCCTCGTTCGTGGTGAACCGGAACGGCAGGCTACCGAGCAGGTATTTCTTGGCGTCTTCCACTTCGAGTTCGGTCGCTTTCTCGTCGCGGATGCGGTTCACTTCCTTCAAGAAGCCATCGCGGACCCACGTGTATTTTTCGGCGAACGTCCCGATGTAACCGACGAACTCCCCCGGTTGTTCACCGGCGCTGTTCGAGATCGACGCGGTGACGGTGTAGGCCAGCCCTTGGCGGTCACGCAGGTTCGCCGAGAGCCGATCCGTGAAGCCCGGTCCGGTCCCGAGGACGTTGTCCATCACCAAAAGCGCGTGGTAGTCGGGGTCGTCGCGTTTGACGCCGAGGTGCCCGATGTAAACGTGCGTCTGCGACGCTTGCGGATCGGAGAAAATCTTCTCGCCGGGGTCGCCGGCTTTGGGAATCGCGGCGAGCTTGAGTTCCTTCGCCTCCACCGGTTTCCACGCCGCCGTCATCGCCTCGACCGACTTTGCCATCTCGGCGGAATTGAAATCGCCGACGATCACGAGCGTCGTCCGGTTCGGGGCGTAGTGGGCCGCGTGGAACTCTTTGAGATCCTGACTGCGGAGCTTCTCGACGATCCCCTTTTCCCCGTGCGAAGAGCGGCCGTAGGGGTGCTCGCCGTAGATCGCCGCGTCGAGCATCCGCTTCGCGCGGTTCTGCGGTTGCGTCTCGACATCGGCGATCAGCGAGAGCAGTTGATCCCGCTTGCGCGTTAAGCTGTCGCGCGGGAACGCGGGGCGGGCCAGGCATTCGAGGAACAGACCGAGGCCAACGGCGATGTCGGGGCTGAGTACCTTCAACGTGCCGCCGCCGGACGAGAACGCCATGCTGCCACCGGTGTTCTCAATAATCGCCGAGACCTGTTCGTGTGTATGGTCGGCCGTGCCTTCTTCGAGCATCTCGCCGACGAGCGCCGCGATGCCGGACTGGCCTTTTTGCTCGCGCAAGCGGATGTCGGCGACGTGGGCTTCTACGGCGATGATCGGCAGGCGGTGATTCTCGAGCATCAGCAACACGAGGCCGTTTTTCAGGACGACGCGTTTCACGTCCTTCAACGAGAATTCGGTCCCGCCGGCGGGTGTGGATTCCTTGGCTTGGGCCCGAGCCGGGAGTTTTCGGACGTTCTCCTTTTCGCCCGGTTTCGGCGCGGTCTTCGGGACCACGGCCGGTTGCGGATCGTCGTCGGGGACCGACCAAACGACGACCGCCGACGAGGTGACCAACCACGTCTTCGCGGCTTTCTGGATGTCCTCGGGCGTCACGGCCGTGACGCGGTCGAGGTAGGTTTTGAGGTAGTCGATGTTTTCGTTCGTCACCGTTTTGGCCACGAGGTCGGCGAGGCTGTGGACGCTTTCCCGGTTGAAAATGAACGCCGCCAACGTCTGCCGGCGGACCCGCTTCAATTCTTCTTCCGTGATCGGCTTCTCGGCGAGCTTCGCCAGTTCTTCGAAGACGATCTTCTCGGCTTTGGCCCGGTCTTTCCCCTTCAGCATTTCGAGCTGCACCGCGAACCAGCCGGGGTAGCGGCCGGCGTTGTTGCCGCTGCTGATGTCGTTGGCGAGGAGTTCCGCTTCGACCAAACGCTTGTGCAACCGGGACATTTTCCCCGAACTGAGCACCGTGGACAGCACGTCGAACACATAGTCGTCCGCCGCGCCGATTTTAACGCCGTTGAAGCCGATCATGCAGCGGGCGACATCGAACTTACTGGTGAATTCTTTGCGGATCAGCTTCTCGCGGATGCTCACCTTCGGGGTCGGCCGGCGTTCGGGCAACTCGGATTTCGGAATCTTGCCGAAGAGCTTTGTCACCAATTCCAACGCCTCGTTCGGATCGAAGCCCCCGGCGATGACGATCGACGCG
Source organism: Fimbriiglobus sp. (assembly GCA_025352235.1). Classification (GTDB taxonomy): domain Bacteria; phylum Planctomycetota; class Planctomycetia; order Gemmatales; family Gemmataceae; genus JALHQU01. Next base: position 7,782 of record JANXTU010000498.1, on the reverse strand, counting down.
TTGTTCGGGTGATACCACTTGTTGTAATGCCGGAGAATGATCTCCGCGGTCGCGGCGGCGACGTGCTTTTCCTCGCCGATCACGGGGTGCGAATACGGGGCGTCTTTCGGGAAGAGCAGCGGCAGGATCGCCTTGTATTCCAGATCCCAAGGCCCATCTTCGCCGCCCTTCAATTCCGAGATCACGGCCCCTTTTTCTTGCTGGAATTCGTGTTTCTCGTCGATGCGCGTTTGCCGCATCCGGTCCGCTTCGACTTCCAGCCCTTGCTTCCAGCGGTCGGCCGCGAAGTCGAAATGGTAGACCGTCATATCTTCGCTGGTGTACGCGTTGTTCCGCCCGCCGTTACGCTGGGTCATGCGGTCGATGTCGCCCGGCTTCAACTTGTCGGTCCCTTTGAACAGCAGGTGTTCGAGGTAGTGCGACAACCCGGTTTGATCTTTGTCTTCATCGCCCGAACCGACCTTGTACGCGACCATCGTCGTGACGACCGGCGCGCCCTTCACCGGCAGCAGGTAGATCTTCAATCCGTTCGGCAGCGTCTCAACCCGGATATCTTTGAACTGAGCCTTCGCCGTGGCCAACAGACCCGGAATCGGATCGGGGGGAGGAGCCTCCGCCCGGACCCCGGCGGACAATGTTCCGGCGACGGCCAAACAGACTCCGAAGCGAACGAGCAACGTCATGGCGGATTTCCAATCGACCCGGTGTTCGACCCAAAGTACAGTTTAGTCGAGCCCGCGACCGAATGGAATGTGAGTAGCCGGCACCGCCGTTCGCCCACGGGATTTCCCGTTCGGCGCCGGGTCTTTCCGCAGCATGTCCTACAATGCTGTGGGGTCGATTTTGCGAATGCGGGGTCATGCCGGTGGCGGTCGCGCAAAAAATCCGGTACGCCAGTTTGACGGATGTCGGCATCCGCCGGAGCCACAATCAGGACGCGTGCGCCGTGCAACCCGCCACGGACGAATCGCACTTCGAGGCGACCGGCCACGTCTTTGTGGTCGCCGATGGCATGGGCGGTCACGCGGTCGGCGAAAAGGCCAGCGCCAAAGCCGTGCGCGATGTCCCGCTGACGTATCAGAAGCACGTCGTCGGTGAAGGTGCGGCCAAGTCAATCCGCCGGGCGTTCGAAGAAGCCAACGCCGGCATCTTTCAAATCGGCGTCAACAATCCCGAATTCAAAGGTCTCGGCACCACGGGCACGGCCCTGTTCCTCCGGCCGGAAGGCGCGTGGCTCGGCCACGTCGGCGATAGCCGCTGTTACCGCATCCGCGGGAACAAGGTCGAGCAATTGACCTTCGATCACTCCTGGGTTTGGGAAATCGCCCGCCGGCAGGGGATCGACCCGGACGAACTCGGCGACTTCAAACGGAACGTCATCATCCGCTCGCTCGGGCCGGAGGCGGAGGTCGAAGTCGATGTCGAAGGCCCGCACCCCATCGAACCGGGCGATTCGTTCTTGCTTTGTAGCGATGGCCTCACGAACCATGTGAAGCCGGACGAACTCGGCGCGATCATCAGCCTCTTCCCGGCCACCGAGGCTTGTTCTCTGTTGGTCGATCTGGCGAACCTGCGCGGAGGCTCAGACAACATCACGGCCCTCATCGTCCAAGTGCCCCGCGGCGACGGAAACACCTTCGGCGGAACGGTGACCCCGAAGCGACCGCGCGAACTCCCGGCGATCGTCAAATGGTGGGGGCGGACGGTCACATGGCCCTTGACCGGCTTGGGTCTCGGGGCGTTGCTGGTACTCGCCTCGATATGGCTGCTCGACGTATGGCAGCCTGCGGCGGTGCCGGCGTTCTTTCTCGCGGTCGTCGTGACACTCGGCTCCTTGACGGCTTTGATGTTGCAGATCCGCAAGAAAACCCGCGACACCGGGACGACCGAAGGCAACGCCGTGCGGGTCGTTCAAGTCTATAAAGAATACCGTTTCGAGATCGGTCGCGAGATGTGCGCCCGCATCGCCGATCAACGGGCCCTCGCGAAAACTGCCGCGGAATCCGCGCAACTGCCGATCGATTGGGAGGCGGTCCGGGCGACCGTCGATCAAGCCGAGGCCAAGGCGAAAGCCGCGGATTGGGATGGGGCGTTTCAAGCGCACTGCTTGGCGCTCCAAATCATCGGAACGCCGCTGAACAAAAGCCACCACAAAGACGAAGCCTTTAAACCGAATTGGACGACCCCGAACCGGTCGGCATGACCATGGTGATCCGCGATGCAGTCGAGATGGATTGGCCCGCCATCGTCGAGATCTACAATCAGTCGATTCCGGGCGGCACTTCGACCGCGGACACTTCGCCCGTCACCGTGGCCGACCGCATTGATTGGTTCCGCAAATTCGACCCGCAGAAGCGCCCGCTTTGGGTCGCCGAAATCGACGGCGAGATCGTGGCCTGGATCGGCCTGACCTCGTTTTACGCCGGTCGCCCCGCCTATGACGCCACGGCGGAGGTCAGCACCTACATCGCGACCGCCCACCACAAGAAGGGCATCGGGACGGCGTTGAAGAAACGGATGATCGAGAAGTGCCCCGACTTCGGCGTGACGACGCTCGTCAGCGTCGCCTTCGACCACAACGACGGCACCCGCCGCATGAACGAGAAACTCGGTTTCGTGCAGGCGGGGCACCTGCCCGAAATCGCCGAGATCGCCGGGGTGAAAATCGGAGTGGTCTATTCGTTGCGGAGGATTGTTTCTTGTGGCGACACGTTTCTTAACGTGTCGGAAAAGGACCGTAAGTAAGTCAGCATCTTTTCCTCGATTCGATTCCCGACACGTTAAGAAACGTGTCGCCACAGAAGATGGCCCAATCACCCCCCGCAACCCGGACCGTCCGCGACGGCTTCGGCCATCACCTTCAGTTGAATCACGCTGCGGTCCTGTTCCTTCTCCAAGTAGGCCCGGCCCTTCTTCACGTTGACGTGGTCCCACGGCAGTTTCTCGCCATTCGGCCGCTGGCGCTGGCTGTAGAACGCGGTGTCGATGCCGAGATCGGCAAAGACCTTCCACCAGAGGTCGGCCTTGAAGCATTCCTTCCAACCGTCCATGCGGGCGCCGCGTTTCCACGCTTCGTGCAGTGCTGGAGCGACCCGGCGGTCGCCGCGCGTCAGAATCCCTTCGAGCAGGCTCGTTTCGATGTCGTGCTGCTTGATCTTCACGCTGCGATTCGTCTTCTGCCGGTGCAAGTAATCGCCGGCCCAGCGCAGGTACTCGCGGGTCTGCATGCCGTTCCACTGATACGGTGTGTGGGGCTTCGGCACGAAGTTCGATACGGACGCGGTGACGTCCTTGTAGCGGCCGGTCACTTCCTTGCCGATTTGGCTGATGCGCTCGGCCATTTCGACGATGCCATCGAGATCGACGGAGCGCTCCCCGGGCAGACCACAAAGGAAGTAGAGCTTCACCTTCGACCAGCCGTGTTTGAAGGCCTCCCGGCAGCCTTCGTACAAGTCGTCGTTCTTGATCTTCTTGCGGATCTGTTCGCGCATGTCGTCGCGGGCCACTTCCGGCGCGAGCGTCAGGCCACCCTTGCGGACGCCCTTAATGAGTTCGGGCAGCGTCCGCAGTTGGTGGTTGATGCGCAAGCTCGGCAAGCTGACGTTCACGCCGAGCGGGTTAAAGACTTCGTGCATCCGCTTCACGAGTTGCTCGAAGTGCGGGTAGTCCGAACTCGACAGCGACAACAGGCTGATCTCGTTCGTACCGGTGTTGCGGTAACTATCCAAGGCCGCCTGCACGATGGTTTCGACCGACCGCATCCGCAGCGGGCGCTTGATGGTCGTGCTCTGGCAGAAGCGGCATTGGTGCGGGCAGCCGCGCATGATCTCGATGGCGAGCCGGTCGTGCGGCGTCTGCACGAACGGAATCACCGGCTTCGTCGGCAGCGGGATGGCATCGAAGTCGCAGTTGATGGTGCAGGGTTCGATCACGGCCGGAACGTCGGCGCGGGTGCGGTTGACGCTGGCGATGGTGCCGTCGGGGAAGTAGTCGAAGACGTAGAACGCCGGGGCGTAGGCCCAGTTCACGCCGCCGACGACTTCCGCGAGCATGTTCATCCGCCGGCGGTGCGTGTTGTCGCCGTCGCGGATCGCCTTCTCTTTCAGCTCGATCCACTTGTTCATGATCAACGGCAACGATTCCTCGCCGTCGCCGATGACGAACAGATCGATGAACGGCGCGAGCAGCTCCGGGTTCTGCGCCCCCGGCCCGCCGGCGATGACGAGCGGATCGCTGACCAAGCGCTCGTCCCCGAAGACGGGGATGCCGCCGAGGTCGAGCATGTTCAACACGTTCGTGTAGCAGACCTCGTACTGGAGGCTGAAGCCGACGATGTCGAAGGCATGCAGTGGGGTGAACGTCTCGAGTCCATAGAGCGGAAGCTTGTGGCCCCGCATAATGGCTTCCCAATCCATCCAGGGGGCGAAGGCGCGTTCGCAGGCCCACTGCGGATCGTTGTTCATGATCGTGTACAGCACCTGCAAGCCGTGGTGGCTCATGCCGATGGTGTACGCGTCCGGGAAGCAGAGGCAGAGCTTGCCGCGGACCTGCGCGTGATCCTTGCGGACGCTGTTGACTTCGCCGCCCATGTACTGGGCGGGCGTGGTCACGCGTGGAAGGAGGCGGAAGATTTCGGTTTGGAGGGCGGTGTTCAGCATGATTCCGGTCGGCCTTGGGTTGGCTGCGGTGCGGGCTCGGAAGTGGGAGAATTCGGGCCATTCGGCCCGTAGTCCGGAAGGTAATGTTCCAGAAACTTCTTTTTCATCTCTTCGTTCATGTGGCCCATGGGATCGGCCATTTCCTGAACGATGAACTCCTGTGGTCCGCCGCGCGTTTTCTTGTTCGCAGTGGGTTGGCTCGGGCCTTTGCGGATCATGATCACTCCTCCACATAGAGACGTTGCGAAATGAGGCGTTCGTAGACTCCTGCGATCTTCAGTTGGAACTCGTAAACTCCGACGCGAATCAGAGGGACGTTTCGTAGAGGGTAAGAACGGCCCGCAATAAACACGGTTTCCTTGAGATCTAAGTCGAATGGTCCATACGTAGCCACGTCTTCTTCCTCTTCTCCCATCATCTCATCATCTCATCATACCCGAGGAAGACAACATCAATCCAAACCTCGTATTCACCCGGTTTGCCGAAGTACTCCACGTAGGTATAGATCGGACGGGACGTCCGAGATGCATTTGCGCCTTTTCGCACGCTCGAAAGCAAATTGTGCAGGGTGTACGGCGCCGCCGGATGCGTCGCGTCGAAGGACACACCCCGACACAACACGAAATTCCGCGCGCCGATCTCCAAATCATCTTCCACCGTTGTCTTCTCCTACTTGGTCTGCTTGCGCGTAAACGCTGCGCCGACGAAGTCCCGGAAGAGCGGGTGGGCCGCCGTCGGTTTCGACTTGAACTCCGGGTGGCACTGCACGCCCAAGAACCACGGGTGGTCGGGGATCTCGATCACTTCGACCAAGCCGCCGTCGGGGCTGGTGCCGGTGATAGCGAAGCCGGCCTTGACCAACTGCTCGCGGTAGTCGTTGTTCACCTCGTAGCGGTGCCGGTGGCGCTCCGACACCAGCAGCGAATGGTAGGCGATCGCCGCGTGCGAGCCTTCGGTCAGGGCGCAATCGTAAGCCCCTTTGCGCATCGTCCCGCCGATGTGCGTGACCTTGCGCTGCGCGTCCAACAGCGCCACCACCGGGTGCGGGGTCGTGGGGTCGAATTCCGTCGAGTTCGCATCGGTGAGGCCCAACACGTTGCGGGCGAACTCGATGGTCGCGCATTGCAGCCCGAGGCAGATGCCGAAGAAGGGGATTTTCCCTTCCCGGGCGAAGCGGATGGCGTCGACCTTACCGTTGATGCCGCGCTTGTCGAACCCGCCGGGGACGAGGATGCCGTCGGCGCTGGCCAACAATTGGTCCGTCCCCTCCTCTTCGATCTGTTCCGATTCGATCCGCTCCAAATGGATTTTCACGTTGTGGGCGATCCCGGCGTGGTCGAGCGATTCGTACACGCTCTTGTACGCGTCGCGGTGCTTCACGTACTTGCCGACCACGGCGATCGTGACGGTGCGCGCCGGGTTCGGCTCCAAAATGTGGGACTTGATCCGCTCGACCATCACGACCCAGTCACGCATTTGCAGCGCTTGGGCGTCTTTCAGGTTCAACCGCTCGACGATCAACTCGTCGAGTTTGTGCCCCTTCAAGCTCAGCGGCACCTCGTAGATGCTGAATTCGCGGTCGATTTCTTCGATCACCGCGCGGCGTTCGAGGTTGCACATCAACGCGATCTTGTCGATGTCGTCCGACGGGATTTCGCGTTCCGTCCGGCAGATCAGCACGTCCGGCTGGATGCCGATCTCGCGGAGTTCCCGCACGCTGTGCTGCGTCGGCTTCGTCTTCAATTCCCCGGCCGCCTTCAAATACGGCACGAGCGTGAGGTGGATGAATAGGCAATTCGCCTTGCCGACATCGAGGGCGAACTGGCGGATCGCTTCGAAGAAGGGCATCGCTTCGATGTCGCCGACGGTGCCGCCGATCTCGGTGATGACCACGTCGACATCGGGCACCGCCAGCTTGCGGATGCAGGCTTTGATCTCATCGGTCACGTGCGGAATAACCTGCACCGTCTTGCCGCGGTATTCGCCCCGACGCTCTTTCTCGATGATGCTCAGGTAAATCTTGCCCGTGGTGTAATTGCAATCGCGGTCGAGAGGGGCGTTCGTGAAACGCTCGTAATGGCCGAGATCGAGGTCGGTCTCGGCGCCGTCGTCGAGGACGTACACTTCGCCGTGTTGGTACGGCGACATCGTCCCCGGATCGACGTTGATGTACGGGTCGAACTTCTGCATTCGGACTTTGAGGCCGCGCCGCTCCAACAGCAGCCCGATGCTCGCGGAGGTCAACCCTTTGCCGAGGGAACTGACGACGCCGCCGGTCACGAAAATGTGCTTGGCCATTCCACTGGAGCCCGAAAGTGTCCCGCATCGCGGGCGATGATCCAGTAGGCCAATATTAGGGAATGGGCGGGGTGTTGTCCCCAACTTTCTCGGGTGACACCTCACGCGGGGGAGTTCGTCTAGGAGGATCGGCACGAAGGAGCGTTCACAGCTGAAATTGGTCCGCGTAAAAACGCGCGAACTCCGCGTAGTCTTCCGGGGTGTCGATGCCCCGGTGGCCGGCGTTCACCACGCCGACGCGGATCGCAATCCCGTGCGCGAGCGCCCGCAGTTGCTCCAGTTTTTCCGCGAGTTCGAGCGGATGCGCCGGTGTCCGCGCCAGTGACAGCAGGGTATCGCGACGATAGGCGTAGACCCCCAGATGCTGGAGAAATCGCCCCGATGCGAAGTCCGGCGCGCCGTCGCGCACCATGGGAATCGGACTACGGCTGAAGTAGAGCGCCCGGCCGTCGTCGGCGCAGACCACCTTCACGATGTTCGGGTTGCGATACGTGGCGTCGTCCCGGATCGGCACCGCGAGCGTCGCCATCTCCGCCTCGAATCCCATCAGCCGATCCAACGCGGCCGGGTCGAATTGCGGCTCGTCCCCTTGCAGATTCACGATGATCTCGGCGTCCAATCCCTCCGCGACTTCGGCGATGCGGTCGGTCCCCGAGACGTGATCCGCGCGCGTCATCGCCACTTCGCCGCCGAAGGAGCGCACCGCATCCGCGATGCGCTCGTCATCGGTGGCGACGATCACGCGCTCCGCGCGTTTGCACCGAAGGGCTTGCTCGTAGCAGTGTTGGATCAGGAACTTGCCGGTGGCATTCAGCAGCGGTTTGCC
>JANXTU010000491.1 GCA_025352235.1 Fimbriiglobus sp. | reverse complement strand
CAGAAAGGAGACGGGGCGGAAATGTATTCTCCGAGACGCCACGCGGCCCGCAAAGAGAGGCGGCTCCGGGGGCTCACGCCCTCGTTCTGATGTTGAAATAAAGGGTGGGACAAGCTGGGATTCACTTGTTTAAGGGCTAGTTTCCGCGGCAAGTGATGGACAACTATCCATAATTAAAATTCTAATAGAAGCGGGTGCAGATATTAATGCTCCCGCTAGTGATGATTCAAGACATGCTCCCGAAGGAGTGATTGATACCGCAGCAAGCGAAGGGCATCTCGAAGTGGTGCGTTGGCTCCTGGACAATGGTGCCACTGTCAACCATGTCGTCAACGGTCAAACCCGCTGCTTCGCATTGACAGGTGCTGCATTTCGCGGTCGTTTAGACGTCGTGAAATTACTGGTCGAGCGCGGCGCTATGCTCAATGCCGTCTGGGCCGGAATGACGCCCCTCGATCACGCGCTGGCCTACGATAAGAAAGAAGTTGGCAGCTACCTCCGATCCGTCGGGGGAAAGACGGCTAAGGAACTTGAAGGATGAGTCTGTCGGTAGCCGAGTTGAATCTCTTGCAGTGGATTTGCAGACCGACGTGTCATATCGGCAAGTAGACATTCATTTCATATATATATATCTAATTTAATGATCGCCAAATTTCACTACTGTCCTATCACTTGAAATTTTTCTTTCTACCGCCTTTCATGAGCCCAAACGACTGCTGCATGAGATATTCGAGATGATATCTTTCCCAAGCGTACGACCTTATTTCGGAAGCGTGGGACAAATCCGGGGCGAACGGGGCGCAAGCTCCGGACGACCGGATCTTCGGCATGGTGAATGCCCTGCTCGAACAGGCCGAGGTACTCATCACGTTGGCGATGTTTTGATTCCGACACGTTGGAAACGTGTCGCCACGTTTGAGTCGCGCCGCGCACCTGTTGTCGGCCTATCATAACTCCATTCACCGCCCCCGGAGTTCCGGCATGTCCGTCGTCCGCGAAACGCAACTGCTCGTCATCGGAGGGGGGCCCGGGGGATATCCGGCGGCCCTGCACGCGGCCGACCACGGCTTGAAGACGATCCTCGTCGACGAAGGCGCGAAGCTCGGCGGCGTCTGCCTCAACCGCGGTTGCATCCCGAGCAAAGCGCTGCTGCACGCGGCCAAGGTGATCCACGAGGCCAAGGAAGCCGCCGATCTCGGTCTGAGTTTTGGCGCTCCGTCGATCGACCTCGACAAATTGCGGACCTATGTCCAAACGAAAGTCGTCGGCAAGCTGACGGGCGGCATCGCGATGCTCTGCAAGGGGCGCGGCGTCGAGACCGTCCGCGGGCACGCCGAGTTTCTCGATGCCAACACTGTGAACATCACCGGGGACAAACCCGAGACCATCCGCTTCGAGAAGTGCATCATCGCCACCGGGGGCCTGCCGGCGATGCCGAAGACCTTCCAAATCGGCGACGATCGCATTATGGATTCGACCGGCGCGCTGCTGATGCCGGACATCCCCAAGCGGTTGCTCGTCATCGGCGGCGGTTACATCGGCCTTGAGATCGGTAGCATCTACGCGGCCCTCGGAACCGCCGTCACGGTCGTCGAATTCATGGACGGCCTGCTGACATTCGCCGACCGCGACCTCGTCAAACCCCTCGAAACCAAGCTGCGCAAGGAATTCGAGAACATCTACCTCAACACGAAAGTCGCGTCGGTGAAGGCGACCCCCGCGGGCATCGTCGCGGTCCTCGAAGGCAAAGATGTCCCCGGCGAACTGACCTTCGACCGGGTTCTCGTCTCCGTCGGTCGCCGGCCGAATACTTCCAACCTCGCGCTCGAGAAAGCCGGGCTGAAGGCCGACGAACGCGGCTTCATTTCGGTGAATGGCCAGCGTCGCACGGCGGTCTCGCATATCTACGCCATCGGCGATGTCGCGGGGGAACCGGGGTTGGCCCACAAGGCGACCGCCGAGGCCCGCGTGTGCGTCGAAGCGATCCTCGGCGAACCGGCCGAGTGGCAGCCCCGCGGCATTCCCGCCGTCATCTTCACCGATCCGGAAATCGCTTGGGTCGGCCTCACCGAAGTCGACGCGCAAAAGCAGAACGTGCCGCACGAGGTGCTGAAGTTCCCCTGGGCCGCGAGTGGGCGGGCGGTGGCGTTGAACATCACGAACGGCCTGACGAAGATGCTCGTCGACCCCGAGAGCAAGCGGATTTTGGGCGTCGGCATCGTCGGCAGCGGCGCCGGCGAGATGATCGCGGAGAGCGTCCTCGCCCTCGAAATGGGGGCCGTGGCGCGCGATGTGTTGGAAAGCATCCACCCGCACCCGACGCTGTCCGAGACGGTGATGGAGAGCGCCGAGATGGCTTACGGCAGCGCCACCCACGTGGCCAAGCCGAAGCGCTTGGCGAAGTAATCGCATTCAGCCAATACCACCGACTCGCAATTCGATTGTTTTGTAAAGGACCTTAAGTTACAATTCCATTTGTCGCAATCGGCCGACTGGCCGGTCGCGGCGGATTGCTCTCCCCATTCTTCGCTTTTCCGGAGACTGCCCATGGTTCGTTTGTCCCGGCGGGGATTCACGCTGATCGAACT
>JANXTU010000478.1 GCA_025352235.1 Fimbriiglobus sp. | reverse complement strand
GTCCGAGGTCAGGACGTTCAACATCTGCGTGTCGAGTTGCGCCGTGCCGACGGGGATTTTCTGGACCTCGATGCCGATGATCGTGCCGCTGAGGTTGCCTGGTTGCGTGGTCGCGCCCGGTTGCATGACGATGTCGATCTTCTCGCCGCGGGCTTGCGTCAAGATCGCGCCGAGCGTCGGTTGGCTGTTCAAGTTGATGGCGAAGCTGCTGAGGGTCCGGGCCACCGGTTCCCGGCTGTCGTAGCTGACGGCGCTCACCCGGCCGTTGTCCAGGTCTTGCAGCGTCATCGATTTGAGCAAGTCGTTGATGTCGGTCTCGGGGAAGGTCAGATCAACGCGGGCGTCGCCGGTGACTTTGCCGCTGCGACCAAAGTAGCCGACGCCGGAGTTGAACATGACGACTTGGGTGATCGGCAGCGTCACGGCCAGTTTGGGGTCGTCCTGTTTTTTCTCGTTCGCGCTGAAGAGGGACTCGGCCGAAAGGCCGATGCCGACGGCGCCCGCAAGGGGGGCGACCAGCAGCCAACGGTTCAAACGCATCGGGAGACTCCGGAGAGGCGAAGCGGAATGGGTCACCACCTAGACGGTATTTGCCACCGTCCGGATTGCGAGGATTGTAACCGAATTGTCACGGAGTATCGAACGGGCCGGTTACGTGGCGACAAGTTTCCAACTTGTCGACGAGCCGCTTTGAAACTGGATCGTTCGAGTGATTCGGCCCTCCGCATTTGACGACAAGTTGGAAACTGGTCGCCACGCTGGAAATGATCAACCCAGCATCGTCGGACGGGTGACTCGCATTTCGACGGCGACGCGCCAGACTTCTTCGAGTTTCTCGGCGAGCGGCGCCCAATCGTATTCCCGGAGGATGTAGCGCTGGGCTTCGTCGGCGCGGTCGAGCGCATCGTCGGGGTTCGCCATCGTTTCCAAAATCGCGTCGGCCAAGCCCGTTTCGTCGGGTGTCACGCTGAGGTGCGTGCCCGCTTCGAGACGCAAACCTTCGGCGCCGACGCGGGTGCTGACGACGGGGGTCCCCGTCGCCAGCGATTCGAGGATCTTCAAGCGGGAACCGCCGCCGATGCGCAGGGGCACGACCGTCATGCCGCAGGTGGCGAGGAACGGCCGGACGTCCGGGACGGTGCCGAAGACTCGGACGCCGGGCGTGCGGGCCGCGTGTTCCTTCAACCAATCGGGCGGATTCCGGCCGACGATGGCCAAGCTGGCCCGCGGTTCGGCGGCTTTCACGGCCGGGAAAATCGAGTCGAGCAGCAGACGGGCGCCGTCTTGATTCGGGCGCCAATCGAGGCTGCCCAAGAAGACCATGCGGTGCGGATCGCGATCGACGTCGCGCTGCGGGCGGAAGAACTTGGTGTCGACGCCGTTGTCAACGACCTCGGTTTGCTCGGTACCGTCGAGGGTGTCGCGGATCAGGGCCGCGTCGTCTTCGGACACGGCGACCGTCCAGAAAGCGTGGGCGAACGCCCAGCGTTCGAATTTCTCGAACTTCGCCCACTGTCGGCGAGTGTACCAGCGTTTTACGCTATTCTCTTCGGTCTCGGTGTAGCGCTTCCAAATGAGGCTTTCGACGTTGTGGGCCATGACGACCCACGGGGCGCGGCGGAGCCGTTTGCCGAGGGCCCGCCGCAGGACTTGAGCGTAGGGCGTCCACTCGCAGTGCCAGACGTCGACGGGGTTCTGGGCGGCGAATTCGCGGACGGCCTCGACGAGTTCGGGGCTGGTATGCGTGGCGACGGAGAACGGGAGCGACGAGAGCAAATTCCCAGCGAGGCGGGCGTAGAAACCGGCGCCTTCCTTCTTGGGCACGGCCCGCGGCACCACGATCGCGTCGATTCCCAAGTTCTGGAGGACCTTCAACGCCGTTTCCGCTTCGCCGGGTTCGGCGTTGCGGTGGCAGAGGATCGTGATGCGGTGCCGCTCGGCGAGCCGGGCCAGCAAATTGAAGGTGCGGATGCGCTTGCCCGAGTTGAGCGGGTACGGCAATTCTTCATCGAGCACCGCGATACGGAGCGAGCGCATTGGCATCCTGCCCGGGTTTCAGGTTCCGAATCGCCGGTATTGTGCGCCGGCAGCGGGGTGCGATGCAAGCCGAAGTGTTCCGTGGGTATACCTCTGGATTTTGCCACGGGCCTTCTGGTAAGGTTGACTTCCCTACTGTCCCCCTCCGGAGGCTCGGATGCCCACCATCAGTTTCCAGTACGACACCGACGCCGAACGCCTCGAACTCGAACGCGCCGCCGCCTACGTTTCCGAGATGCGTCAACTCGGGCGGACCGCCGCTTACGGCACCGTCCTCGACACCCTCGAACGCTTCGCCCTCGACCGCGGTCGCGCCCTGCTACGCGACAACCTCGCGGCCACCGTC
>JANXTU010000427.1 GCA_025352235.1 Fimbriiglobus sp. | reverse complement strand
GTTTCGCTGGTCTGGCTCCCCCTCTCCGCTTCGGAGAGGGGGCCGGGGGGTGAGGTCTCACTAACCGCAGAAAGTGCAGCTTTTGCCGACTGCCAGAAAGATTTGCCAGACCCGGTGAGACTCGGATTGAATTGACGCTTCCCATCGGACGAGATCCGGAGTACGCTATCCTTCCGCCCTCCCCGGAGTTCGCCCATGTCGGCACCGGCCCGTTCCCATCCCTCCCGCCGCGGTTTCCTCCAAATCGGCGCCCTCGGCCTCGGGGGCTTGACGCTTTCGCAATTGCTGAAGGCCGAGGCCAAAGCCGGCGTTCGTTCGTCGAACAAGTCCGTCATCCTCATCTACTTGGTCGGCGGCCCGCCGCACCAAGACATGTTCGATTTGAAGCCGGACGCGCCGAAGGAAATCGCCGGACCGTGGAAGCCGCGGCCCACGAATGTCACCGGCATCCAGATTTGCGAGGCGTTCCCGAAGCTCGCCAAGATCATGGATAAGCTCGTGATCGTGCGGTCGCTCGTCGGCAACCAGGCCGAGCACGACGCGGTCCAAGTCTTCAACGGCCGCAGCGCGAAGGCCAAAGCGCCGAGTGGCGGTTGGCCGCAGTTCGGCTCCGTCGCGGCGAAAGCGCTGCCCGTGACCGATGCCGCGATCCCGTCGTTCATCAGCCTCTGTTACCCGTGTACCCACGGGCCCTACAACGAGCCGGGCCCCGGCTTCCTCGGCACGTCGCTGTCCCCGTTCCGCCCCACCGGCCCGGCCCGCGACGACATGATCCTGCGCGGCCTGTCGGTCGATCGCCTCCAGGACCGCAAGTCGCTGCTGCGATCGTTCGACGATATCCGCCGCGATTCCGACTCCAACGGTGCGTTGAAGGGCATGGACTCGTTCACCGAGCAAGCCTTCGGACTCTTGACCTCCTCGCGGCTCTCGGAGGCGCTCGATACTTCAAAGGAAGACCCGCGGACGATCGACCGCTACGGCACCGGCAACCCGAAGATCGCCATCGATTCCAACGGTGCCCCGCGCGTCCCGCAAAGCATGCTGATGGCCCGGCGATTGATCGAAGCCGGGGCGCGCGTGGTCACGCTCAACTACAGCAAGTGGGACTGGCACGGCGGCCGCAACGCCGAGGGTCGGGCCGACAATTCGATCTTCACCCGTGAGGCGGAGGATTTCCCGATCTTCGACAAATGCGTGAGCGCGCTCGTCGAAGACCTGCACGAACGCGGTTTGGCCGACGATTGCACCGTGGTTGTGATGGGCGAATTCGGCCGGACGCCCACAATCAACGCCCAAGTCGGCCGCGACCACTGGCCGCAGGTGAATTGCGCCTTGCTCGCCGGCGGTGGCATGCCGACGGGGCAGGTGATCGGTGCGACCGACCGCATCGGCGGCGAAGCCGCATCGCGGCCGGTGACCTTCGGTGAACTCTATGCTTCGATCTACCGGAACCTCGGCATCGACACGGCGCGCACGACAGTGAACGATTTGGAAGGCCGCCCGCATTTCTTGGTCGACGACAACGCCCAGCCGCTGAAGGAACTGATGTGATCGTTCGAGCCCTCTTCCGCAGAGAGGGTGGAATGATCCGCCCTTTATTCTCGCTCGCTTCGATTTTGCTCGGTTCCCTCTTCGCCGGAATCTCGGCCCACGCGGAGCCCCTGCCGGCCGGGTGGGCCGAGATCCGCGTCGTCGATTCCAAAAGCGGGCGCGGCGTGCCGCTCGTCGAACTCGAAACCGTCGACGGCGTCAAGTTCGTCACCGACAATGCCGGGCGGATCGCCTTCCGCGAACCGGGGCTGCTGGATCGGGACATTCACTTCACCATCCGCAGCCACGGATACGAGGTGCCGAAGGACGGCTTCGGCATCCGCGGGGCCAAGGTGATCCCGAAGGTCGGCGTGCCGGTCGAAATTAAAATCGTGCGGAAGATCGTCGCCGAGCGATTGTGCCGGCTGACGGGCGAAGGGCTGTACCGCGACAGCGAACTCCTCGGCCATCGAACTCCTGCGGCAAACTCCGGCCGCGTGGCCGGGCAAGATTCGGTGCAGGCCGCCCTTTACAAAGGCAAAGTGTATTGGCTCTGGGGCGACACCCTGCGGATGAACTACCCGCTCGGGATGTACCGCACGGCCGGGGCGACGACCGCACTCCCCGATCCGAAAGATCCGAAATCCGACCCCGCCGCGGGGATCGCCTTCGACTACTTCACCGACGCCAAGACCGGCTTCGCCCGCGCCATGATGCCCTTGATCGAACGGCCCGAGGGGGTCATCTGGATCTTCGGCTTGTTCGTCGTGCCGGACGAACTGGGAATCGACAAACTCGTCGGCCACTACTCGCGCCGCAAGGGACTCGACATCGAGTACGAACAGGGCCTCGCGGTCTTCGACGACGAGAAGGCGATCTTTGTACCGGTGACGAAACTGCCGTTGAAAGAGATCTGGCGCCGACCGCATGGCCATCCGATCCCGTTTGAAGACGACGGCACGAAGTGGCTGCTCTTCGGAAGCCCGAACCCGAACGTCCGCGTGCGGGCCACGCTGAAAGACGCGCTCGACCCGACGAAATACGAAGCCTTCCATTGCGATGTGTCCAAGGGCGACGAACCCGTGTGGCGCTGGCAGAAGGAATTGCCACCGACGGATTCGAAGACGGAGCAGAAATGGGTGAAGGAGAAGAAACTGAAGCCCGAGCGTACCCGGTTCTACCCGGCCGACGCCGCGAATCCGACCGAGCGGATCGCGCTGCACAGCGGCTCGGTGCGCTGGAACGAGTACCGCAAACGTTGGGTCATGCTAGCCGGGCAGATCGGCGGGACGTCGTCCCACCTGGGGGAAGTCTGGTATTCCGAGGCGATCCATCCGACCGGCCCGTTCACCACCGCCGTCAAGGTACTGACGCACGACCGGCAGACGTTCTACAACGTCGTCCACCACCCGTTCCTCGACCGCAATGCCGGCCGGACGATCCATTTCGAAGGGACCTATACGAACGACTTCAGCGGCAACCCGGAGAAGACCCCGCGCTACAACTACAACCAGATGCTCTACCGGTTGGATGTCGACGCGGAGGGATTGAAGCCGGCTCGGACGAAATGAGTTATAGAACGGCGGGTTCGTCGGAAGAGGCTCGGACCAAAACCACTTATTGCGGGGTCAGTGCGGCGGCGACTTCGCCCGCCGGTTTGTAGTTCAGCGTCGCGGCGGCGGCGTCGGCTTGGCCGATCAATTCCTTCATGCTCTTGCGGAAGCCGTCGTACTGGGCTTGGACCGCGTCCCGTTCGCCGGAGCGGCTTTTCAGCTGCGCTTTCAGGTCGTCCCGCTCTTTTTCCACATCCTTGACGCGGTTTTGTTCTTGTTTGATCTGCGCGGCCAACGCCGTCGAGTTTTCTTGGACCGTCTTGAGTTCGCGTTCGAGTTTTGTCACGCGGGCGTCGACCGACTTATCGGCGACCGGTTGCGTCGACGGGGCGCACCCCCAGAGGATCCCGACGAGGCCGACCGCGAGAATCGGCAAAAGAATGCGGTTGCGGAACATGGCGTTCATCTCCAAGGGTGCGGAATTCCGGGGGAACGAAAACGGACGACGGGCGCAGAGCCCGAATCGAGAACCCCACCGGTATCGGCACCGCCGAATCCCCACCTTCACCAGAATCCCGAGTCGAGCCGATCGGAAAACCTACCGCAGCCTGCCTGTGCCAGTTGTATCGCCCATTCCTCCGGGTCGGCTCATCCCGCCCCTTTCCGCGCCCGGCTGCGGCGGGCGAGTTTCGGAGGGGCGTTCGCCGCTTGGGTGTCCTCGGCGATCGTCGCCAATTGTTGGCGTTTCTCGATCTCGTTGGCCGTATCCAAAAACCGCGTCTGGCTCCGGAGTGCCGCCTGGCCCTCGACCGGGCGAACCCGGGTGTAGGTGCCGTCCGATTGTAAAAGCCTCGCTTTGCCGGTGTCGGCGACGCTGACCTTCAAGATGTCGTCGATGAGGCGGGCCTTCAGATCGGGCTGTTCGATCGGGAACACGACCTCCACCCGCCGGCTGAGGTTGCGGTCCATCCAGTCGGCGCTGCCGATGAACACCTCGGGGTTGCCGTCGTTCTCGAAGTAGA
Organism: Fimbriiglobus sp.; assembly: GCA_025352235.1. Lineage (GTDB taxonomy): Bacteria > Planctomycetota > Planctomycetia > Gemmatales > Gemmataceae > JALHQU01. The sequence goes on along the minus strand of JANXTU010000427.1, from coordinate 10,594 downwards.
AAATCCGGCTGTGCTCGAGGAAGCGATCCACGACCGAAATCACGCGGATGTTCTCGCTGATGCCCGGCAGACCGGGCCGCAGCGAGCAGATCCCCCGGCAGACGATGTCGATCTTCACGCCCGCTTGGCTCGCCTTGTACAGCGACTTCACCACCGTCGGTTCCAGCAAGCCGTTGAGCTTCACCGTAATTTTGGATTTCTTCCCGGCTTTCTGGTTCGCCGCTTCGCGATCGATTTTCTCGAGCATCGCATTCAACATCCGGCTCGGCGCGAGGATCAGTTTGCGCATCGGCGGCGACGCCGTCGAGGCCGTGAGGTGGTTGAACAGCAGCGTCACATCTTCGGCGATGTCGGTATTGGTCGTGAAGAAGCCGATGTCGGTGTAGAGCCGCGCCGTCGTGGGGTTGTAGTTCCCCGTGCCCATGTGGACGTAGCGGCGCAAGGTGTTGTCTTCGTCGCGGCGGACTACGAGGCAGACCTTGCAGTGGGTCTTCAAACCGACGAAGCCGAAGACGACGTGGACGCCGGCCTTTTCGAGTTCCTTCGCCCAGAGGATGTTCCGCTCTTCGTCGAGGCGGGCTTTCAGTTCGATCACCGCCGTGACCTGCTTGCCCCGGTCGGCGGCGCGCTGCAGCGCCCGCACCACGGGGCTATCGCTGCTGGTGCGGTAGAGCGTCTGCTTGATGGCCAACACGCGATCGTCGTCGGCGGCGGCTTCGACGAAATCAACGACGGGTTTGAACGACTCATACGGGTGGTGGACGAGGATATCCTTGGTGCGGATGGCAATCCACGGGTTCGGCGCTTGGGTAAAATCGCGCAATTGCACCGGCACGAAAGGCGGATCCCGCAGATCCGCGAACCCCGGCAGCGCATGGACTTGGAACAAGCCGGTGAGGTCGAGCATCCCCGGCACCCGCGTCACTTCCTCCGGATTCAAATCGAGCGACGCCATTAGGAATTGCTCGATTTCGACGGTCGCGCCGCTCTCGATTTCGAGCCGCACGGCGTGCCCGCGCCGGCGCTGCTTCACGTTCTCCTCGATGGCCCGCAGCAAATCTTCGACGTCTTCGTCGAGTTCGAATTCGCTGTCGCGCGTCACCCGGAACGCGACGACATGCTCGACGGTCGTCCCCGGGAACAAGTCGGCCAAATGCAGGCGGATCGCCTCTTCGAGCGGGGCGAACGCGGCCGTGCGCGCGTCGGTCGTCGCCAGTTGCACCAACCGCGGCAGCACCGCCGGCACCTGCACGACGCCGAACCACGGCTCGGATTCGCCCGGCTTGCGCAACACCACCGCGAGGTTGAGCGACTTGTTCAGCAGGTGCGGGAACGGGTGGGACGGATCGGTGGCCAGCGGCGTGAGCACCGGGAAAATCTCCTCGCGGAAAAGATCGCGCAGATGCTTCGAGTCGGCCGTCGTCAGTTCCTTGCCGTACTTGACGATGATACCGCGCTCGCGCAGAGCGGGCAGCACGTCCTCGTTCAGGCAGCGGTATTGCGCGGCCACCAATTCCGCGACGGCCGCGTTGACCTTCGCCAGTTGTTCGACCGGCAGCATCTTGTCGGCCCCGGAGCCGGTGGTGATGCCCGCCGTGACTTTCTGATGCAGCCCGCCGACGCGGACCATGAAGAATTCGTCGAGATTGCCGCTGAAGATGGCGAGGAACTTCAGTCGTTCGAGCAACGGCACAGTCGGGTCGTGGGCTTCTTCGAGGACGCGCCGATTGAACTCGAGCCAGCTCAGTTCGCGGTTGAAGTACAGCTCCGGGTTGTCGAGGTCCGACGGATTCGGGGCCGGGTTCATGGCATCTTTCGGGCTGCGGGGCAACAGGGGCCATTCTATGGTTGGACAGTTGGGACGGGCCGCGGGAGAGAATAGTTCTTGACTTCGATGAATTGGGCGGTTCCAATGCTTCAAGACCGATCAGAAACCATCAACCTGAGAAGTCCATGTCGAACCACATGCCGCACGTTGCCCCCCGCCACATTGCCAAGCCGAAGCTGGAACAGCTAGAAGCACGGGAGGTGCCCGCGGTGTTTTCCGTGTACCTCTTCACGCCGGGCGCGGGGATCGTCGGCGACACCGCCGCGACAATCTCCGGTTCGTTGACCATGCGGCCCGATTTGGAACGCGACCCCGGCGGCGCGGTTTACGTCGAAACCGACACCGCAGCGGCCGCCGCGGCCCAAGTCATCACGGGTTCGGTCACGGTGCAATGGAACGGCGCTTCGCACTCGTACTCCTTCAATTCGGGCACCGTGGGGCAGTGGGCGGGCCAGTCCCAACCTTTTTTGGTCAGTTCAAACGCCATCCGACTCGAAGACATGGCCGGTGACCCGAACGGCTGCGACTACGATTACAACGACCGCACCTGGCTGATCGACATCCGCGAATTGTCCGAAAACGCACCGCTCACGCCACACCCGATGGAGGTCCCCATTACCTACGGGGACTACTACGCCGGCGACGAAGACGCGGTTCTTTCGGTCGCCGCCGCCGACGGGTTGCTGATCAACGATCAACGCGGCGGTGCGACAATATTCGACCCCGAAAATCCCCTGCCGCCGGGGGCGGGCCTGACCGCCGTGTTGGTCGAAGGGCCTGGCGACGGTACACTGGGTCTTCAATCCAACGGGGCCTTCCTGTACACGCCCAACGCCGATTTCTCCGGCTTCGACTACTTCAAATACCGTGTCACCGACGGCGTAAATATTTCCTTCAACGCCTATGTGCAACTCAACGTCCGGCGGGTGATCCACGACGAAATGGTGGCGCTCGATGACTTCGCCGAACGCGACCCCGGCGCGGGCGTGAGCGGGGATGTCCTCCTCAACGACACGGACCACACCGGCTTGATTGCGACGGTTGCGCTCGAAACCGGTCCGTCGCACGGCACGGTCGCCCTGACCTCCACCGGCGGCTTCACCTACACCCCGACCCCCGGCGGCAACGCCGCCGATTCGTTCGCTTACCGAGTGACGAACTCGGCCGGCAAAATCGGCACGGCGACGGTGTTCATCGCGGGGGAGGCGCCTGCGGAAGTGATTCCTGTTGGCACGTACAGAACACTGTCCGCAGGCGCGGCCTACGCGAAGCCTTCCAACGTGACCGATGATCCGGGCGCCGGCGAGTGGGGATCGGAAACGGGCTGGAAACAAATAGCCAAAGCCGGCGCGAAAAAACTCGTCATCGGAGGTCTTGTTGGCGCGCCCGTCCCGGCCGGTCCGTTCCCGTGGTCCGGGACAATCGTCAATGCCAATCGAGCTTTGGAACTCGGGATGCCGGATGCTGCCAAGCACATGGGTCACTTCGTCGGCAACTCCGGGACCGACTGGGACATCGACATGACATCTCTGCTGAAGGTGAAGTCCGCGAAGGCTCTTTAAAACTTGGAAGTGGTCCGAGCCAAGAAGCACGCGGAGACGCTCGGGATCGGCACCCACAAGATTTCGTCGGTCGCTGCGAATTTGGACAAAGATGGCGCTGACATCAAGCAAAGCGAGGATACCAACTGGTTCTACGGGATGGCAAAATACAAATCATGGGGTCGCGGCGAGGTCACGATCACGGACGCCGGCCAAGGGAAAAAGACCTACACGCTGGAGTTCGAGTACCGGATCGACGACCCGTACAATTGGAACGTCGGCCAAGGTGTTCGAATGATGCGCGGTTTTCTGCCGGTCCCCGACGAAGCACTCGGCCAAATGCATCGCGCCGGAGTGGCGAAGGAGTTTCGACTGGTGGGAAGCCACACAGAAACCGTGACGTGGACGAAGTAGCAGAAACGATGACCGGTCTCTCTCATCTCGGAGGAGGTTCAAAATGTCTGGATTCAGTCTGCTCATTAGTGCTATCTCACTGTTCGCTTTGGCCAGCAATTCGGGTTGCGCACCCGTACCCCGGAGCGATCGGAAGGCGGGTTCGAAGCCGTTCCTCGACGAACTGAAGTTCGTCGATCAGAAGTCACTCAAAGTTATCCACTACGAAGAGGGAGACGAGCGCTCGTGTGCGAGGCTGATCTTCTCCGCCGACTCGATCGATTTTGATCACAAAAATCGATTGTCGATCACCAAGGATGTCCCTTCGCAAGCCCTAGTCGAATTAATCGAACAAGTGTCGACTTACAAATTCCGCCAGCCCAACGCGCTTTCAATCGGCATGTCGATGAGCGTGGGCAAATTCGAGGACTCCACTTTTCACATTGTGGCGGACGGCGAGAGTTACGTCGTCCATTGCCTTTATAGATTGCCCAAGGCGAAGCCCGGCTCCACACCGACCACGGAGACGAAGAAGTAATCGTGCCCCATGTTCAATAGCTACTTCCCCGCGCCGCCTATATTCCCTCCGCGTCCAAGTCCAGCCGGTCGAGCATCCGGTTGTCGTTGTCGCGCGGGGGCTACTCCGAATTGCCGCTGAGGTCGCGGGCGCGCCTCAGCATCGAGTTGGGGTATGACAACAATTCTTGGAGCCACGGGGGAATGACTTGGGAATCCAAGCCAGGGGAGGCACCTGAAATCGGACGTAACTCCTTGCCGCGCTATGTCGTTCCGAAAGTCGGACGTCATTCCACGATAGGGTGGGTGGGTTCACGCTGGAATGACGGCACCCTCGATTTGCCCTTTACCGAGTTTACCCAAGGTGGTATTTCGGGTGCGGATCGTCGGCGTTCGGCCGGCCGCGAGGGACTGCGCATGCACCGGGATCATCTCTTCGCCCGCTTCACACTCGCTCTGCTCGGCGGCATCGCGTCGGCCGGCTTGGCCTTCGGGCAAGGCATTGCGCCGACAAAATTGCCGATCTCCCCTTTAGCGTCGCCGCAGGTGATTCCGGCGGTGGCCACGGAAACACCCGACAACAAGATCGAACGGATTCAAAAGCTCGAAACGCCCGTTCCCCCGTCGATTCCCGATTCGCCGGGTGGCCCGAAGATTCCCGCGGGCATCACGTCCACGCCCCCGCGCGCGGCTCCGGGCGTGAACGATCCGCCGACGCCGAGCGTCCAGTTGCAGATCCGCACGCCGGCCCACATCGCGGGGGGGAAACCGATCGCGTACAAGCTCGTCGTCACGAACAACTCCGGCGCGACCGCCTACCGCGTGATGCTGCGCGTGCCGATGCCCGAGGGCGCCGGCAAATTGCCCACGAAATGCGAACCGGCCGCCGACCTCCCGGCCAGCGAAAAACAATTGACGTGGAGTTTCAAATCGCTCGCCAAGGGGGAGCAGAAGGTAGTCGAACTCGAATTCAAACCCGACGTCGGCGTGAAGGAGATCCGCCTGCGCGGGCACGTGTCGTTCGAGCACGGCTCGGAGGTCATCACGGCGATTGACAAACCGAAACTGGTCGTGAAGAAAACTGCGACGCCGACGGCGATGCAGGGCGAACTCATCACGGTGCGTGTCGAAGTGCAGAACGCCGGCACGGTGCCGATCCCACAGACGCGGCTCGTCGAAACGATCCCCGCCGGCGTCGATTTCAAGAACGACAATGAATCCGAAAAAGGCGAACTCGCCCACCAGCGCATCTGGCAACTCGGCACGTTGGAACCGGGGCAATCGAAGATCGTCACATACCAACTCCTCGGCAAGCTCGGCGGCGAGGTGATCGCGACGTCGATGGCCGCGAGTGACGACAAACACGCCTCGGTGCAGTCCGAAACCGTCCAAAGCAAATCCAAAATCCTCGTGCCGGCGCTCAAGGTCGAACTCACCGGCCCGGCCACGGTCGCTTCGAAAGAAGCCGCGACGTACACGGCGCGCGTGCAGAACACCGGCACGCAACCGCTGAACAACGTGAAGGTCGTGATCGCCCACCCGGACGATTGCGAAGCCACGAAAGTGACGGTCGGGGCCCGGCGGACCAAAGACACCGTCCAATGGTTGATCCCGAAACTGACAGCCGGAGAGGCCTTCGACTTGCGGTTGAACCTCGAATCGGCGACGTCCGGGAAGAAGATCATCAAGGCCACTGCGAAGGAGAGTCGCACGGCCGCCGAAGACGCGAAGGAAGTGAACACCACCTTCCTCGGCCGCGCCGATCTGACCTGGAAACCCGAATTCGATGACGTGACGGTGAACGTCGGCAAGCAAGGGATGATCACGGTGAAAGTCCGCAACCAAGGGACCGAGACCGAGAAGGGCGTGCGCCTGCGGGTGCAATTGCCCTCCCAGGTCCGGTTCGTGCAAGGCACGCCGAATCAGCACAAGGAGACGGCGGGGGAGTTGGTGTTCGAGCCGCGCCCGATTTTGCCAGGGAAGACGGAATCGTTCACGATCACCTACGAGGCGAAGCAAGCCGGCGCGGCCGATTTCAAATTGCTCCTCGAAGCGGAGTGCCTCAACGGCAAGCCGCTGTCGAAGAACCAGCGGGTCGAAATCAACAACGCGAAGTGACCGCCATCGCGAAGGCCCCGAATCGCGTCAGATCTTGAATCACGCCGACTCCAGTTCCTTCAACCACTGCCGCAGCAGTTTCGCGAGCGCATCCTTCTCTTTCACCGGTAGTTTCGGCTGCGACGTCTTCGCTTCCGCGAAGCGGGTCGCGGTCGCCGCGTCGATCAATTTGCACCCCTTCGCCGTCAACTCCACGACCACGCCGCGCCGGTCGTCGGGGTCCTGTCGACGGACGACCCACCCCGCGACCTCGAGTTTGTCGAGCCGGTTCGTCATGCCGCCGGACGACAGCATCACACTCTTCAACAACTGCGACGGGGCCAGCGCGCCGCGCGGCCCTTGCCGGCGGAGCGTGCCAAGGATGTCGAACTGCCCGAGAGCCAAGCCGTGTTTCGCGAGCGCCGTTTCGACCGAGCGTTCGAGTTGTTTGGCCAGCACGATCACCCGGCCGACGAGCGCCAGCGGTGTCGGATCCAAGTCGGGCCGCGCGGCTTTCCACGCGTCGAGCAAGCCGTCGACGGCGTCGGGGGGAGTTTTCATCCGTACACCTTAACGCCGAAGTCTCTTCGCGTCAAGATTCTTGACGCGAAGATACTTCGCCGGTATCTTGATTGCGTCCCACCACTCCCAAGGAACCCGCGATGAAAGAACTGCACCTGAACGGCAACCACGAGACCGCCGTCGAACGGGGCGATTACCCGCCGGCCAAGATCAAAGAAATCCTGAAGGACGAAATCGTCGCCGTCATCGGCTACGGCGTCCAAGGCCGCGGCCAGTCGCTGAACATGCGCGACAACGGCGTGAAAGTCATCGTCGGCCAGCGCACCGGCGGCAAGGCTTACGACCTCTGCCTCGAAGACGGTTGGGTCCCCGGCGAGACGCTCTTCGATCCGGAGACGGCCGCCGCGAAGGGGACCGTCATCCAGTACCTGCTCAGCGACGCCGGGCAAAAGGAGATGTGGCCGAAGATCAAGCCGCACCTCACGGCGGGCAAAGCGCTCTACTTCAGCCACGGCTTCAGCATCGTCTATAAGGACCAGACCCACGTCATTCCGCCGGCGGATATCGACGTGATCCTTTGCGCCCCGAAGGGGTCGGGCACCACCGTTCGCCGATTGTTCCTCGAAGGCCGCGGCATCAACAGCAGCTTCGCCATCCACCAAGACGCGACCGGCAAAGCCCGCGACCGCTGCTTGGCTTTGGGCGTCGCCATCGGCTCCGGCTACCTCTTCGAGACGACCTTCCAGAAGGAAGTCTTCAGCGATCTCACCGGCGAGCGCGGCGTGCTCATGGGCGCCATCTACGGCCTCTGGTTGGCGCAATACGAAGTGCTCCGCGAGCATGGCCACAGCCCGAGCGAAGCGTTCAACGAGACGGTCGAAGAAGCGACGCAGAGCCTCTACCCGCTCATCGCCGAGAAGGGGATGGACTGGATGTACGCGAACTGCAGCACGACCGCGCAACGCGGCGCGCTCGACTGGTTCTCGAAGTTCCGCGACGCGTCGAAGCCGGTATTCGAGTCGCTGTATCAGTCGGTCGAAACGGGCGAAGAGACCCGTCGGGTGCTCGAGGCGAACAGCCGGCCGGACTACCGCGAGCAACTCGAAAAGGAGTTGAAGGCGATCTCGGAAAGCGAGATGTGGAAGGCCGGGACGTGGGTCCGGTCGCTGCGCCCGGAACGGGCCGGCGACGAGTGATTCTGGGTGTGGAGAGATTGAAATTCATCGGCGGTATCGATCTATTGCATGTCAGATCGATCCCGCTCGTACTGGCGGAATCCGGCCGTGGCATATTCGGTCAGATTTCCGCTTGACCATTATTCCTATCCACACGGATTCCGCGCACCGATCCTTACAACGCGGAATTACGGAAAAATGTCCCGCCGGGGGCCGGCGCCTAACCCCGGTGCGCAGCAAGGCGTTCCGGCGGGCGTTGCGACAACGGGCTGTCAGCGAGCCCGCAGCGCCGCTGTCAAGCCCTTGACAGTGACCCGAGAGCGGGGTTATATTAACGATGTCGCCACGCCAATCGCACGCTTTTCCAGCGTGTCGAACTCATCGGGCAGCACCAGTTCCTCGCACGCACTTCGGCCTAACTGCTGACGGTGCCTACTGTTGGGTATTTTACGCACATACGACTCGGGCATCGGTCCCGTCTCGATGTCTCCGTGGGTGGCCTCTTGGGGGGTTCCGCGATGCTATCGGCCAAAAGCTTGTCAGAATTTGAAATTGAATGGCTTCCCCACGTGACCGACGCGGGGTTGAATCGACTCGTCGTTCTGCTGGAAACGGGCAGTCCTCTTCTGATCCACGGCGCCTTCACCAAGGCCTGCGCCATGGGTTGCCTCGCGACCCACATCGCGTGGCATCACCCCGCCACGAAGAACGTCCGCGATGAAGCGGGGGTTCTCTGGCTCACCCGAGTTGCAGGCTTGAACCCGGCCACGTCGCAAGTGATCCTCGAGTGGGATCGCCTCGGCGCGTCCGACTGGCACGCCCGCTCGCGGCTGCTGAATGTCTGCCGTCGCGAACTGGAAACGCGGAACGAAGAACCGTACGAAGATGCGGAAGCACACGGCGAACTGCAAACGTGTTAGGGGCCGACGATGTTGGAGCGTGTCCTCGAACCGGAAGTGATGGACTCCCCCGACGAAGCGACCGACTACGACCGTATGGATCACTCGGCGGTGAACCGCCGGTTCGCGGCCGATTTTCTTGCGCTGCGGGCCGGTGACACCGGGCTGACACTCGACGTCGGCACCGGCACGGCGCAAATCCCCATTGAACTCTGCCGGCGGTCGAACACGATCACACTCGTCGCGGTCGACCTCGCCGACGAGATGCTGAAACTCGCCCGCATCAACGTCGACCGCGCCGGATTCACCGAGCGTATCCGCATCGAGAAGGTCAACGGCCGGCGGATGGATTACCCGGAGGGCCACTTCGCCGCGGTCGTGTCGAACAGCATCATTCACCACATTCCCACCCCGGCCGAGTGCTTCGCCGAGATGGTGCGGGTTTGCGTCGCCGGCGGCCGGTTGTTCGTCCGCGATCTCCACCGGCCCGACAATACTACGGAACTCGAACATCTCGTTCGAACCTACGCCGGTGAGGCGAACCCGCACCAGCGTCGGCTCTTCGCCGCGTCGTTGCACGCCGCGTTGACTCTCGACGAAGTGCGGATGCTCGTGTCGGACCTCGGTTTCGCACCGGAGACGGCATTGCTGACAAGCGACCGCCACTGGACCTGGTCGGTTCCGAAGGCGCCGACGTGATCGATTTCCTCCGCCGCACCGGCGAGTTCGCGCACTTCTCCGTTTTCGGATTCGCCACCGCACTGGCCGCGATCCCGCACCCGGCGCGTTGGCTCCGGCCGTTCTACGCCGTCTTCATCGGCGGCATCCCCATGGCCGTCGTACTCGGCCTCGCGCTCGGGGCCGTCATCTGGTTGCAAACCCGGGCGGTGCTCGAACAATTCCCCGGCGCCAACGATTTGCTACCGACAATCCTCACGGCGGCGGTGCTGCTCGAACTCGCTCCGGTGGGGGCCGGGTTGATCGTCGCCGCGCGGACGGGGGCGAGCCTCGGCGCGGAATTGTCGTCGATGAAACTCGGCGAACAGGTCGACGCGCTCGAATTGCTCGGCCAATCGCCACGGCGGATTTTGGTCGGGCCGCGCATCCTCGCGTGCGTACTCGCGGTGCCGCTGTTGCACGTGCTCGTGTCGCTGATCGCCATCGGTAGCAGCTTCGCCGGGGAAGCGGTCGCGGGGGGCGGTAACCGGTTGAAATACGGCGGGGCGGTGGAAGCCGAACTCGCCAACCGGCTATTCGAAGTCTTGCTCGCCGCGATCAAACCGCTGATCTTCGGAGGCCTGATCGGGGCGATGGGCTGCTGGGTCGGCCTCCGCGCCGACGGCGGCTCCGAGGGCGTCGGCCGCGCCGCGACCGACGGCGTTGTGAAGTGTTCGCTCCTCGTTTTGGCCGCCGACGTATTGATGGTCGGTGCGATCCGCGCGATCGTCGGGTGATGCCGGGCGGACATCCCGGCCGGGTATCGCAACAATTCTCGGAGATTCGGTGAACGACTTGGGAATCTGAGCCGTGGAATGACACCGGAAATCGGACGCAAGTCCTTGCGGCGCATAGGTCGTTCCGAAAATCGGACGTCATTCCACGGTAGGGTGGGTGGGTTGACGC
>JANXTU010000407.1 GCA_025352235.1 Fimbriiglobus sp. | reverse complement strand
AAAAAGCGGCTTCCGCCGCATCGGTCCGCATCTGCAATCCGGCCTCGAATGCCTTCTGCCGGAACTCGGCGAACAAGTCGAAGACCGGCCGCTCGCTCCCGGCGATGATCTCGCCGTCTTTGGCCTCGTTGATGGCGTCGGTGACCCGGCCGAGCATCGTTTCCAGTTGCTCCCGCATCCCGGCCACATAAGCCGCGCGATCCAGTTTGGGCATCGGTTCCATAATGCGCCTCAGACAGGGGTTGCGAACGCAAAACCCTATCTTGACCACGACAACTCCAATGCGCCAGAAAAATTTGCCAGACCCCAAACTAAGTTGCCGCCGCTCGGTTTGCCTTGGGGACCGTCGGTGGACGCGTCGACGCCCCAAACGTGGTGGTAAATGAAGCCGACGGCTTCGAGGGCGGCCCGCACTGCGGGGAAGTCGGCGCGCCGGACGAGAATATCGACGTCCTTCGTGTTGCGGACGGCGTCTTCGTCGACGCGAGCCACCTGCGCCGCTCGACGCGCGCGTTGGACGGGGCCGGCGTGCCTTACGCGGTCATCGGCGGCAACGCCGTCGCCGAGGCACTCTTTGACTTTTTCGGCCGCCAGCAACGCCCTCTCCCAGCCGATCGGCTCGGCGATCCCTGGAGTCATGGGTCACGTCTTTTCTTTTACGCCATGCAACTGCGGAAACCGTCGGTCAACTCCGCGCGGTTCAGGTCGCGGCCGATGAAAACGAGCTTGTTCACTCGGGTTTCGCCGTCTTTCCAGGCGGTGTGCGGCCGGCCGTCGAACTGCATGTGGACGCCTTGGAAGACGAATCGCTTGGTGTCCCCGGCGATGTTCAACACGCCTTTCATGCGGAAAATGTCCTGCCCCTTGTCGCGGAGGAGCGTCGAGATCCACTCGTTGAGTTTCTTCGGGTTCAGCGCGCCCGGCTCCAGAATGCCGACGGACGTCACGGTCTCGTCGTGGGTGTGATCGTGGGGTTCATTGTGCTGATTGTCGTCTTCGGCGTGGTCGCTGTTGTGGTGATGGTGGGCGTGCGCCGGGTCGCCACAATCGTCGTCGTGGCAGTCGTCCACGACCCCGAGCGCGACGGTTTTGGGCTTCGGCAAAAAATCGGGTTCGAGCTCCAAGATGCGGTCGAGGTCGAAGCCCTTCACGTTCAGCACGGCGTCCATGCCGATGATGCCGTTCGTCGTCCGGTGGATTTTCGCGGTCGCGTTCATCCGGTGGATCTTCGCTTCGAGCGCATCGAGTTCGGCGGCGCTCGCGAGGTCGCACTTGTTCAACAGCACCACGTCGGCGAAGGCGATCTGCTCCCGCACTTCGCGGCTGTCCCAATGCAGGGCGACGTGCTGGGCGTCGACTAACGTGACGATACCGTCGAGGTTCGTTTTCGCTTGCAGTTCGTCGTCGGCGAAAAACGTCTGGGCGACCGGGCCCGGATCGGCGAGGCCGGTGGTTTCGATCAGGATGTAGTCGAACTGATCGCGGCGTTTCAGCAGGGTGCCAAGGATGCGGATGAGGTCGCCGCGGACGGTGCAACAGATGCAACCGTTGTTCATCTCGAAGATTTCTTCGTCGGCGCGGATCACGAGTTCTTGATCGATGCCGATTTCACCGAATTCGTTCTCGATCACGGCGATCCGTTTGCCGTGGTTCGCCGTGAGAATGTGGTTGAGCAGCGTCGTTTTACCGGCCCCGAGGAACCCGGTGAGGACGGTGACGGGGACGCGGGCGTTGCGATTCGCGGTCATGGGTGGCTCCGGGGTCGATGTCCAAATTCTATGGGTCTGGCAAATCTGAACCTCCCCACGTTTGGCGGACACGGAGTTAAGGGTGTAAGCTCTCACTGAGGAGACCACCCCTGACCAAGACCAGAATCCGTCGCACCTTCACGAGCGAGTACAAGCTCCAAGCGGTGCAGCTCGTCACCGAGAAGGGCTTCTCTTACGCCGAGGCCGCCCGCCAACTCGGGCTCCGCGACACCCAGATTCGCACCTGGAAGAAGCAGTTCGACGCCGAGGGCGCGAAGGCGTTTCCCGGCCGGGGCAACCGCAGCGTGATCGACGAGGAACTCCACCGCCTGCGGGCCGAGAACAAGCGACTGCTACAGGAGCGCGACCTCCTAAAAAAAGCGGCGGCGTTCTTTGCCAGGGAGTCGACCTGAGATACGATGTGATCCATCGCCAGTCTTCGCTTTTTCCGGGGCGACTGATGTGCGAGGTGTTCGAAGTCTCGCCGTCGGGT
>JANXTU010000392.1 GCA_025352235.1 Fimbriiglobus sp. | reverse complement strand
GGCGTTGAGTCCAGCCTTTTGGCGTTGAGTCTACGTGAGGGTGTGCGACTTCTCGCTGGACTCAAGACTCGCGTCAAGCCCGGAGAGCACGGCACTGCTCTGTCCAAAACATCCGATACGAAAACTTGAAATCCGCTTTAGCCTCTACTCCCACCTCCGGTGACCGATGAAAGATGCCGAACCGCTCGTCCCCGATCGCACACGGCTGGTCATCACCGGTGTATTCCGGCTGCTCGAAGATGTCATCTTCGTCGGCCTCGGGGTGCTACTCGCCGGCACCGCGCTGTACATGCTGACGGCTGCGACCATCTCGTTCGGCCAACACCTGTTTTCCCTCACTCTGACATCGTCGGCGGTGGTAGAATTGATCGAGCAGCTACTGCTGGTCCTCTTGGTGGTCGAAATCCTGTACACGGTCCAAGTGTCGTTCCGGGAACACACCTTGGCACCGGAACCGTTCTTGCTCATCGGGTTGATCGCGGCCGTTCGCCGGGTGCTGGTCATCACGGCCGAACTGGCTGAAGCGCGGAGCAAGACCGAAGAGGCGTTCCGCTTCCTCATGATCGAGTTGGGTGTACTCACCCTTCTCATCGTCGCCCTCGTGATGTCGGTGGTGATGCTGCGACGAAAGGGCGATCGCGGGGAGGTTCGAGCGAATGGGTAACATCCGCGCGGCGGTGATCGGCAGTGGATTCGGCGGACTGGCGGCTGCGGCTCGGCTGCAAGCCCTCGGTGCGAGAACTACGTTGTTCGAGGCCCGCGACAAGCCCGGCGGTCGTGCTTACGTGTATGAGGATCAAGGCTTCACATTCGACGCCGGCCCGACCGTCATCACCGCCCCGGAGTGCTTGGAAGAAGTCTTCGTCGCGGCCGGTAAACGGCTGAAAGACTACGTAGAGTTGTTGCCCGTGACGCCGTTTTACCGACTCGTCTGGCCTGACGGGACACGGTTCGACTACGTCGGCGAGCAGGCGGCCTTGGAAGAGCAAATCTGCCGCATCAGCCCGACCGACCTAGACGGCTACCGCCGTTTTCACGCGTACACGAAGAAAGTGTACGCCAAGGGGTACAGCGAACTCAGCGCGACGCCATTCCTGCGGTTTTGGGATATGGTCAAAGTCGTCCCGCACCTTGCCGCGTTGCGGGCGGATCGTAGCGTCTACGCGACCGTCAGCAAGTTCATCCGAAGCGAACACCTGCGGCAGGCGTTTTCGTTTCACCCGCTGCTCGTCGGCGGCAACCCGTATCAGACGAGCGCCATTTACACACTCATTCATCATCTCGAGCGCGAGTGGGGCGTCTTCTTTCCGAAGGGTGGGACGGGCGCCTTGGTCCGTGGTTTCGTCAAACTGCTGACCGACTGCGGCGGGGACGTGCGGCTGAATAGCCCGGTACGACGGATCGCGGTCGATGCCAGCGGTCGGCATCAGGTAACGACCGACGCTGGCACCGAGGCCTTCGACGTGGTCGTGTCCAACGCCGACCTGCACCACACGTACTCCAACTTGTACCGCGATGAACCGCGCGCCGCCCGCACGGTTCGCCGCTTGGAAAAGATGACGTGGTCGATGTCCCTGATGGTCATTTACTTCGGCACGAAAATCCGCTACCCGGACCTAGCACACCACACAATTCTCTTCGGCCCGCGGTACAACGGCCTGCTCGACGACATCTTCCACGGCGGCAAAGTGGCGGACGATTTTAGCCTGTATTTGCATGCCCCCACGGTCACCGACCCCGGCATGGCCCCGCCCGGCGGGGAAGCGTTCTACGTCCTCAGCCCGGTGCCGCACCTCGGCAACGCGGACATCGACTGGGACACATTCGGCCCGGTCTACGCCGACCGTATCCTCGAAGCGCTGGAAGCCCACCTGCCTAACCTGCGGGCGAACATCGTCACGAGACGGGTGTTCACGCCAAAACAGTTTCAATCCGAGTTGAACGCGCATCACGGGTCGGCGTTTTCAGTCGCCCCGCTGCTCACCCAGAGCGCGTACTTCCGTCCGCACAACCGCGACGGCCGCATTTCGGGGCTGTATTTGGTTGGGGCCGGCACGCACCCCGGCGCGGGCGTCCCCGGAGTCGTGAATTCGGCGAAGGCAACCGTCGGGCTGATCGCACGCGACTTCGGCTTGAAATCGTAAGGTGGTGCATTGTGTCAGAACCGGACGAACGGGCCATCATTCGCCAGCACTCCAAGAGCTTCGCGCTCGCCGCACGACTGCTGTCCCCGGACGTTCGCCGTCGCGCCGAGCGGCTGTACGCTTGGTGCCGCTATGCCGACGACGCGATCGACCACGCCCCTACCCCATTCGCGGCCGTCGTTGCTTTGGCTGAGTTGCGAGCGGAACTGAACGCAATCTACACCGGCCGCACCCCGGACACTGCGGCCGGTCAAATGTTAAAATCCGTCGTCGAGGAAATTCGCCTCCCCTCGGAGTATCCGGAAGAATTACTGAAGGGCATGACGATGGACACCGTAGGGCAACGCTACAACTCTCTGGACGAACTGCTGCAATACTGCCATCGGGTGGCTGGGGTGGTTGGCCTGATGATGTGCCATGCCATGGGTGTCACCGACGACCGCGCCGCCGTCCACGCCGGACACCTCGGCATCGCCATGCAGTTGACAAACATTGCCCGCGATGTGGCCGAAGACTGGGCGAAGAACCGTTTGTATTTGCCGACAGATTGGCTAGGGGGCACCCCGACGGCAGGCCGACAATTGGACGATTCTACCGTAGCGTCTGCGATTCGCCGCTTGCTGAACGAAGCGGACCGATACTATGAATCGGGCGACGGTGGGTTACAATACTTAGATCGCCGTAGTCGACTGGCGGTGCGTACGGCACGACTCGTCTATTCGGCTATTGGCCACCAAGTCCGTCAATGTGGCTGTCGTCCCTCCGCCGGTCGCGCGATCACGTCGAAGGCGACAAAAGCGCGTGCGGTTCTTATGGCCACATGGAAAACGTGTCTCGAGCCGCGGCGGTCGCAGTTGGTCTTTTCACCGACTAGGGTGTTCAAATTCCACCCCCTCCCGGCTGATGCCGATCTCTCGCGATCTCACGAAGAGGCTCACTCATGAACGGCTACCGCGATTCGATGTATTTGGTCACATTCGGATTGGCACTGGTGCTGCTGATGGCGGCAGTGCTCTTCGTTTTCGTCGGGGTGAATCCGAAGAACGAGGAGTACAGCGTTTTGCCCTGGATCTATTCCGGGATTAGCACCGTCGGTAGCGTAACATTCTGGGTGATCTCGGGACGGCTCGGCCGGCAACGCTCTGGGAAGTAAGGCTGCTAGCCCGGATATTTCACCGGTCATCTTTTGCACCGCTACCTGCGGATCGTCGCTTTGGCCAAAACTCCCCCTGCCCCGTGGCCGTGGGGGCGTCGAACTCCGGATTGTCCCGGTGCCGTCACGACCGCAGTTGCGGACGCGATGAGCTTCATCGACGACGACGACATTGGCCTTCTCCGTGAGTTCTTGGAACTCGGCGGCTGGAAAGCCGCGTTCCGTCGACGGTCCCGGCCGAGGTCGGTCTGGTTGTAGATTCGCAAGCCGCTGTAGACACCCTTGAGGTGGGGGGCGTAGTCGGCGATCGCCTTCTTCCAAACGGCGTAGCGGACCGCCTTCGGCACGATGAGCACGATCCGTTTGCGTTTGTTGCTGACATTCAGATTCGCTCGTCATCGTGTACACTCACAATGCCAACTGACTAACCAGCATCATGGGCATGATTTTTCGCAAGCAGACTACCCGGCCGATTCCGGGCAAGGCCGAGATCATCGTGAAGGCCGGGAAGCGCGTCGCTTGTTGGCGAAGCCGGGGCAATCTCTTCTCCGAACTCGTGACCGGCCCGGAAACCGCCCCGCGACTCACCACAACCTCGAAGTTCTATTCGGCAGCTCCCGCAATCACTCTGGCCGATTCGTCGAGCGTTCGACCGAGTGCCGAGATCGCGCGAACCTTCAACTCACGATGGGGACGTATACGGATGCGAAGCACCTCGACGTGCGAGAAGCGATGGAGCGACTGCCGAAGCTGACTGGCCAAACCCCCAACGAAACCGCCACCACTTTTTTCAAACCCCCAACGAAACCCCAACGAACAGTGACAAAATGGGGCGATTTGGGGCATCTGCTGACAATGCAGCGACTGAAGCAACCAACTCGGGACGCTGCGGGGAATGAAGAAAAAACCCTAGGCCGTGTTGAGTGAAGTCCAGCCACCAATCGTTCTTATTTAAGCCAGAGCGTGATTGCGGCGAACAGCACCATCCCCAAGAAGTTCCGCGATGTCTTCTCGTACCGCGTCGCCACCCGCCGGAACTGCTTCAGCCGG
>JANXTU010000386.1 GCA_025352235.1 Fimbriiglobus sp. | reverse complement strand
TCGAAGCCGTCGCGGTCGCCGTTGTAGTAGATGCCGGGCCAATGCGCGACCATGATGGCCGGCTCCGCGCGTTGGATCACATCGACCATCCGGCCTTTACTCCCGTCCTCGCTGATGAACAAATCGGCTCGGCCGCGCTCTAAACCGTCCCAGCCGCCGAACCAATCGCCGGCGCAACCGATGATCGACACGACGCAGCCGGGATTCTTCCCGTCGAGCCCCGTGGCATGCTCGACCCGTGGGGCGACGCTGTCCTTCCCCTCGGTAATGAGGTGCCGGAAGTAGTGGGGAATTTCGGTCTTGAACACATCCCGACAAGCTTGGAAGGTGCCCGTGGACAGGTTCGCGAGGTTCTTGTTGCCGAAGCCGCCGGGCGTAGTGACCCCTTCGCAATCGAGGCCGACGTTCTTCAGCACCTTCAGTGCGTAGGCCATGTAGGTCGCGAGTTCGTCGCTCGATTTCTTCTGGCTGAAGCCCCAATTTTCGAGGTGGTTTTCGTCGCGCTCTTCAAACGCCCGGCCGGTCTTGGTGTCGATGGCCCAGGTGTGCGTCATCATTTCCGGGTGGATGTCCCAGTTCGGCATCATCAACTCGCGGATCAGCGCGATGCTCGCCTTCAACTCCTTCTTGGAGAAGCCCGGCATGTCGCGGTCGATCCAACCGACGCAGGCCGGGTAAGGGATGACGCTGTATTTGCCTTTGATACCGCGCTCGCCGCACCATTCGCCGAATTCGCGCACGAAGCTGTCGGGTATCTCGCGCGGGAGCTTCTTCCAGTTCTGCTTGAACTTGTCCGGGTAGACCTCGGCGAAGTGCGGGATGCAGTAATGCGCGAGGTTCACGAGGCAGGTGGAATCGTCGATGATGAAGCTGATCGGCACCCGCCCGCGCGGATTGAGGACGGCGACGCCTTCGGCCGCTTTCGGCCGGTCGCCCGGAACCTGCGCGAGAATTGGGGCGGCGAGCGCGGTGCCGAGGAACTCGCGGCGCGACGGGGATGGGACGGTCATCGGAAGAGGCCCAGGATAAGGATGGGGCTGAGTGTACCGCAGGCGGCCGCCCCACGCATCAGGCCGACATCTCGTCGCGGAGCTTCTCCCAAATCGGCAGGCGATCCTTCAGCCCGAGTTGTTCGAGGTGCAAAAGATCCGGCGAAGATCCGTCTTCATCCAAAAGGACTTCGGCGATGTGAACGGACGTGAGTGCGGAAAACGCCGTCTCGGGGAAGCGCGACGGGTGGTGGTGGCACGCGACGGCGATGACCAAGCTGACGGGCAAGCCCCAGAGCCCGAGGAGGTAGGCGCCGACCTCGGCGTGCGTCGTGCCGAAGACACGCAACTCCGCGGCCGAGATCGTCAGTCCCTCGGAGCGGATCAGCCCGAAGACCTCCTTGTAGCGGTCGGCTTGTTGGGCCACCAGTACCAGCCGACCGATGTCGTGGAAGAGCCCGGCCAATTGAGCTTCGCCTACCTCGCGGTGACCCTTCTTCTCAGCCTTGGCGATTTTCCCCGCGAGTTCGCCCATGGCGCGGCTGTGCGCCCAGAGTTCGTCGATGGAAAACGGCGCGAGCTTCGCCGGGTCGTATCGCGTGAAAATCCCTGAGGCCATGACGAGGGAGACCGTTGCGTCGGCCCCCAACCTCAGGACGGCGCGACGCAAGTCCGCGACGGGCTGATTAGTTCCGAAGAACGCGGAGTTCGCCACCTGCATCACCTTCGCGGCCATGGCCACGTCGTCCGCGATCAGGTCGGCGATATCGGCAATAGCCGCGTCCGGCTTGTCCATGGCCTGCAAAATGCGAGTGTGCAACAGCGGCGGAGTCGGCAACCCGCCGAGTTGGCTCACGAGTGCGACGAGAGCTGGACTATGGAGAAGTCCTTGGAATGAAAACGAACTTTCGACGGTCTCTTTGATTTGCCCGAACGTGCACGGTTTGCTCAGGAAGCGGTGCGCAAGCGGGACGAGCTTGCGAGTCGTAACGGCGTCGTTTTGACCAGACAAAATCAGCCGGACTATCCGCGGGTACCGCTCGCGTACGAGAGCGAGGAATTCGTCCCCGTCCATTTTAGGCATGTGAAAATCGGAGACGACAACGTCGATCAACTCCGAGGCCAACAGTTCCAGTGCTGCGGCGGCGCTGAGGACGAACTGCATATCCCACTCGCTTTGCAGCGGGCGCAGCAGTCGGCGTAGGGAAGCGAGCACACTCGCATTGTCGTCGACGAACAAAACGCGGATCGGCATCGGCTGGCCTTCCCATCTCCGGCGGTTCCCCTGCTCAATTGTCGAACGATGCCCCCCAAAACTTGCCGGCACAGTAAATTATCTCACGCGGGATCGAAATTCCTTTCCAGAGGTGACAAGCGGATGTCCGCGTTGCCGACTTGGTTCGTGTACATCTTGCGCTGTGCCGACGGCACCCTCTACACGGGGGTGACGGTCGACCTCGCGCGGCGCTGCCGGCAGCACAACGCCGGCACGGCTTCACGCTACACCCGGAGTCGCTTGCCGGTGGAGCTGGTCTACCGCGAAGATGCGTCGGCACGGGGCTCGGCTTTGAAACGAGAATACGCAATCAAACGCTTGACACGCCGGGGAAAGCTCGTGCTGATTATGAGGTCGGCCCAGGCGGCATGAAGGCGTTTCGCCAGCCCGGTGGCACGGAAGCTGCCAAGTTTCAGGTATCCCATCACTCCGATTCGGAGATGCACCATGAAGACTCTCATTGCATGTCAGCCCAAAACCGCTTGGGACAGCGCGAACATGATGGCCCTTTACTTTGAAGAAGCAACTCTGCCTTGGAACGAGCGAATTCTCAGCGACCTCACCGAAGTGGCGACTCTGCTGGACTGCCTCGAAGTTTGGGGCGTATCCGAACGGCAGTTGCTCACACAATCGGACGGAACGTTTTTGCTGAAATGGCGAGAGTGAGTCTGTTCCGCTTGTCATTGCTATTCGACCTTGAGCAGCTTCACACCCGTTGTTGCGTATATTTCTGCTCGACCGCTTCAATGGCCCGGTTCGCCGAACGGCGCACCATACCGACGACCGTCCAACCGCTGAGCATGCCGAGTCCGTAGGCGACGCCCGCGATCATAGCCAAACTGCTGGTCTTTTCCCATTCCCAGAAGCGGATCGTTGCGGCCTCTTGGTTGTAGTAAGCGAAGGCCCCGACCGTGGCGGCGAAAAGTGCTAGAAACACAAAGCAAATCGTCCGCATGGTGAAGCCCCGTAGAAGTGGCAAAAGGAACGGGGAACAAAGTGCAAGGGCCGTGCCAACAGCGGCACTCCGTTTGCTCATTCGCAACGAGAATCCCACTCATCGGACCCGACCATGCAAACCGCTCGTCAACTCGCCGACTCAGTCCAGATCGCCCGCCGCGCGGCTTGGGACAAAAACGATCCGACTGTTGCCATCGTGGCCACCGAGACTCTCGGGGCTAACGATATTGCCGTCGTCCAACGCATCGTGACGGAAGCGGGTTATACCGGAGACGACTACGACTCGATGGTCGATCACGTCTCGCAGTTGTTGATCGGCAAGGTCCAAGCCCTCGACGACAATATGCCCGCGACCGGCGGCGATTGATTCAGCTCATGCCGGTGTTCGGTTGCGGGGACGTTCCGGCCTCGTGGCCTTGCGCCGCGGCGGCTTGGAGTTTGACCTTCACCTCGCGGTAGTCGCCGACCACGATGTGCCGGGAGCCATTGGGGCACGACACGATGGCGTTGCCGTCGCCGGGGCCAGGGGCGACGGCTGTTTGCGGGTCGGCTTCGACGACGATGACGACACCGGGACGCTCGGCATCTTCAAATTGTACTTGTGCGGGCATGGCGATGTCCTCAGTCGGGAGTGAATCGAGACGACTCCGATTGAGCAAGTTCGATACCGGCTTACTCGGGCAGCGGAGGCTTCTCCACGGCCACGGTGATGCCGGCCGAGAACTCGACATCGCGGTTCAGCGCCCGCACACCGAGGCGGGCTTCGAGGAGCATCGCCACTGACGCGGCCAGCAAACAGATGACCCCGATCACGGCGAGGGCAATCGCGGCGTCCGGCGGGATATACGCATTGAGCACGTTGAGCGCGATGGCGAGGCTCGCGCCGACGAAGCTGCCGAAGGCGACGTAGAGGAGCGTGATCGCGGTGAGGATGATGTTGCCGCGCCGCTGCTGCAGTCGGATCATGCTGCGGGTGTGCTCGAGCCGGACGCCGGGGTGGCTGTAGTTGCCGACGCCGCGGACGAGTTGATCGCATTGATCGGTGAGGACGCGCAGCCGGTCGACGACTCGGGCCAAGCGGTTGTTGGCGGAGAGCAACAGCGAGCCGGTCGCGGTCATGAACAGCGCCGGCGACAACATCGCCGAAAGGACGGAATCGGGCGTCGGCATTAGTCGTCGGCTTTCTTCTTCGGGGCCGCGCGATTCTTCGGCGCGGGCTTCGAAACGGACGTCGATTCCTCCGGGGTCGGCGAAGCGGTCGCCCCAGCCGCGTGCGCGGCCCAACCCTTCGCGATGTTCTCCGCGAGCAAATCGGCCCAAAGCGCATCGATCTGTTCGCGCGAATTCGATACGCGGATGTCCCGCTCCAGCGGCGTCTTGCGGTTCGGGCTGAAATCGGTGAAGTGGATCACGTAGGCCGGGAAGTCGTCGGCGTCGGCCCGTTTGTTCGTCTCCCACATCACGAACTTCCGCACCATCGTCGCGCCCTTCAGCACCTTCGTGTAGACCTCACGCTTCAGCACCGCGCTCGGTTTCAAACTCGCGCCGCCAGCGTCGCGCTCGGTGTCCGGCACTTCGACCAAATCGGTGATCTGTTTGATGCGTAGATCCGTCGCGTTCACCTGCTTATCGTCCCGCCGGCGCACGAACTGCGGCGAGATCAACTTCACCAGCGGCATGCGACGGACGATCTTATATTGCTTCGCCGCGCCGTCGTAGTTCAGTACCATCGTCGTCACGCTGCCCTGCGTCTTCTGCGCCAGCAGGTCGAGGACGCTGATCTCGAGGATCGTCTCCGGTCGCACCATGTGGTACGCCACTTGATCGTTCACCTCGACGTACTCGCTGGCCACGACGTCGTCTTTCAAGTCGGCGTAGAACGCCCGGCGGTCGTCTTCGGTGAAGCCTCCGCCGACGTGGCCGAGCACTTGGAACATCCCGTCCGGCCGCATGACCGCCAGTAGCAAATCGTGGATCATCCCGTGGCGGTCTTCCTCGGGCGATTCGGTGAACCCGATGACGACGCAATCGAGGTTGTGGCGCGGCTTGACCTTGAACGAGCCGCCCTCGCTCCGGACGACGACGCCCTCGGCCCCGGCCTTGATCCACGTTTTGAACTGCTTGGCGATCTCGCCGCCGTCCTTCAGCCAGTGCGTCTCGGGTGGGATCACCCGCGCGCCGTCCGGGAAGAACTGCTCGAGCTTGTCCCACAGATCGCGGATGCCGGCTTTGTACGGGACGCCGTCGAGTTCGAGGATGTCGAACGGACCGAAGCGCAGGTCGTCGAGTTCGGCTTTGCTCGCCGGCTGCCGGGCGATCCGGGTCACATCGTACACGCGGCCGCGCTCGCCGTTGGCTTTGTGGTAATAGAGTTCCCCGGCGATCAGCGCCCGTTTGACTCCCGCCGCTTTCAACTTCTCCGCGGCTTCATTCTGGCAGGCCAGCCCCACGCGCACGGTGCCGCCGGGGTTGACGTGGAAGGCTTCGCCATCGGCGTAGACCAGCACGCTGAATTCGCCGTCGATTTTGAAGCTGACATGGTAATCGCCGGGGCCGAATTTCTTCTTGATCTCCTCGCCGTCGACGGCGCGGAGCTGCGACGCGGTGAAGCGTTTGTATTCCTGCGCCTTGGTGATGAGCGTCGGGTCGGTGACGGCGTTGGCCGCGCCGACGGCGTACCCGGCGAGTTTGGTTTCGAGGCGTTCTTTGCGGAGCAGGCTCATGATGCGGTCACCTCCGTCGATTCCTTCGGAGCTTCCGGAGCTTTGAGTTCCATATTCGACAGGTGCAGCAGCAGCAGATACTTATTTCCCTGCGTGCGACCTTCGAGGAAGCCTTGGTACTTTGACGCCCCTCGTCGCAGGATCAACGGCAAGTTTGATTTTGGCCCTGCGCCCAGTACCAGTAGGCTTTGCTTGGCTTCGAGTTCCTTAGCGATGTCGAACAGGAAGTCGTAGGTCAGGCCGTTGATGTGCTTCAATTGCAGCTTACTGGCGAATACAAACTTCTGACAAACCTCGGCTTTAGAGCGCAATCGCCCACTCCAAAGAAGTGGCATCTCGGCAGAGACAGAGGGCTGATTCATCACTTTTGGCTTTCGAGTTTTCTCGGTGCCATCCGGGTTCCGCACGATCTCGACCTGCTTGACGCCGTAGACGACCTGCCGATCCGAGTTCACGAACACCCGGCTGGTCTCGCTGAGCATCCGCCCCACCGATTCGAGGTCGATCTCCGGGTCGCCCGCGATCAATTCCTCGGCGACTTGTTCCGGCGTGCCGTGCCGTTGCAAGAGCGCCGCGAAATCGCGGTCGAGCGTCCCCTTCAACAGCTTGGTCGATTTGGCCCGGCGCTCGTCGGAGTCGACCCACTGAACGCGCAGTGACACCCGCACGCTCTCGGCGGCCACGGCGGCATCCCGCTTCTTGCTGTTCGTAATGGCGATCTGCGGCATGGGGAGTCTCCTCGTAGGGCGGGTGGAGTCTTCGGAACCCGCCGTTGCCCCTTCGTGAATCGGCGGGTTCCGAAGAC
>JANXTU010000385.1 GCA_025352235.1 Fimbriiglobus sp. | reverse complement strand
GGGTGAGTCGGTACAAACGAACCATCTCCGTTTCCCGTGCGTATTGATTCCAATCGACCGAACCGCCATCGACCGAGATCGACTATGTTTTCGTGGCTGACGAACCCCAACTTGCTCGCCGGCGGGATGATCTTGGCCGCGATCCAAGTGCTCGCCGCGCTGCCTTGGCTCTTCGCCCTTGATCCCAAAGGGTTCCGCAACACCCTCCGCGACCCGAAAAGCATGGGCTTGTTCGTCCTCGGCGTGATGGCCATCGGAATCGGGTTTGCCGCATTCCTCGGATTCCGCGGCGATTCCAGTCACCTCGGCATCTACGGTCGGGTTTACGGCGGGTTCCTCTACCAACAACTGCTGATCGACTTGTTCATCTACGCTCCGTATTTCTTGACGCTGCTGTTCCCCAAAGCCGGGGCCGTGGCCCTCGCGGCCTACCGCGAAGGTTGGCGGCAACCGCTCTTTTGGATGATCTACGCCTTCGGCAACGCCGCGACCTGGGTCGCCGTCGTGCTGCCGTACTTCACCTTCGGCGACGACTTCAAGATGTTCAAGCAGATCGGCTTCGACATCATCATGCTCTGCGGGCTGCTGTTCGGCACACTCGCCTCCAGCATCTCGATCGCGGAAGAAATCGAAGGTCGCACCGCGATCACCGTGATGAGCAAACCGATCAGCCGGCGGTCGTTCCTCATCGGCAAGTTCATCGGCATCTTGATGGCGTGCGCCGCGCTTTGTTTGTTGCTGTCGGTGAATTTGACCGCGGCTCTCGAAGTCGCCCCATCGTTCGACCCGATCAATGAAGACCGCGCGTACGACCCGATGCCCGAGCAGGCGAAAGCCGAACTCAAGCCCCACGTGGCGTCGATCCTACCCAAAGGGGCCGCGACGAGCTTCGGTCTCGGGGCGGGGGATTGGCTGGCCGAGTCGTTCGCCCACCTTTTGGGCATCGGATTGATCTTCGGCCAAGTGATGATCTTGGTCGCCATCGCCACGGCTCTCGCCACGCGGTTGCCCTTTGTGGTGAATCTGGTCGTCGTCCTCTGCGTGTACTTCTTCGGACATTTGGCGCCCGTGGTCGTCCGGGTGACGGAAAATTCGCCGAATGCCGGACAGACCTCGTCCCGGTTGATCCGCTTCTTGGCCCAGACGTTCGACACGCTGCTGCCCGCGCTCGAGTTCTTCAAGATGAGTCCGGCCATCGTCCGGGATACTCCGCTCGACCTGTGGGCGTTCGCCGGTTACGTCGGCACCGTGACCGGATATTCGATCTTGTACACGACGATCGCCCTCTTGGTCGGCCTGCTATTGTTCGAAGATCGCGACTTGGCCTGATTGTGACGCCTGGGCGACCGGGGCATTCCGCGCCGCGGTCGATTCGCTTGGGACGAGATCGTCGGAGGGTGATAGCCTAACAGGAAGCGGGGCCCGATCGCGGTCCCACTCCGGCTCAAATCGGTGGGTGACCCGTGAGTGCGTCTTCCTTCGGTCTCGCCAAAGCCTATCTGAACGACCGCCCGCTTTCGAAATGGGGCGCGATTCTCGCTTCGGTCGCCGCGACCGGTGCCCTGCTGTTGCTGATTCCCCTCATCTACCTGTTCGTCGATCTCCTTGTCTATCAGGGCCACGTGGACCTGCAGACCGACCTTGCTCCGGCGCAGGAACGCTATCAATCGCACTGGCGGACGATTTCTCACGACGACTTCTCGGGCCTGCAAGCGACTGCCGCACGGAACTCGGGCCATTGGTCCGGCGACGCCATGGCTTGGGTCGCGTGGCACACGCCTTGGACGGCCCACCGCGAACGCTACTTGCTCGGCTTGTTCCTAGCCGCGTTCTTCCTGGTCGCCCTCCGCGGTTTCTTTCTGAATGCCGCTGCACACTTCGCCTGCATCGCCTCGGTGGATGCCGTCACCAAGTTGCGGCGGAATATCTACACCCACAGTTACCGCATGGGGATCGTCGCGATTCGCCCCGATGCGCAATCGGAAGCGGGCGACCTCTTGGCTCGCCGGGTCGAACAGATCCTCGACGGCTTCATGGCCGCGTTGACCGCACAGATCCGTTCGCCCATCCTGGCTGCTGCCGCGCTCGCGGCAATCCTCCTGGTGAACGTCTGGGTCGGATTAGCCGGGTTGTTCCTGATCGCCGCGACTTGGATGATCGCGGGCCAAACCGCGGCGTACTTCCGCCGCGATGCCCGGGTCGCGAATCGCAAGACCGAGTCCCGGTTGGCGGTCCTCCGCGAAAATCTCGGCTTGATGCAGCTCGTGAAAAGTTATCTCACCGAGCGCTTCAGCCAAGCTCGCGTCGAACGGCAACTCTCCGATCTGTCTAAGGCGACCCGCCGACGACTCCGGGGCGACACCATCTCCCGGCCGACGCTCTACACCGTCGCGGCGCTCGCCGGGTTGATCGTCGCCTTCGTCGCGGCCCGCGCCGTCCTCGGCGGCGAGCTTTCCTTCGCCGGCTTGATCGTGCAGGCCTGTTCGTTCACCGCCCTCGTCTTCGCGGTCAACCGTTCGGTCTCGGCGTGGGTGCGGATCCACCGCGCCAAAGAAGCCTCGGCCGATGTCTTCGAATATCTGGACCGGCGCGGCGATACCTCGCAGCCCATCGACGCCGAATTCCTCCAGCCGATGCGGAAATCGCTCGACTTGGTGTCGCTCAGTTACCGCGAGCCGGGCAGCGGCCGAATGGTGCTCGAAGGATTGTCGTTCTCGGTGTCGATGGGGACCCGCGCCGCGATCATTTGCCCCGACCCGGACGAAGCCCTCACGCTCGCCTACCTGCTGACGCGCTTCCTCGAACCGACGGCGGGGGAAATCCGCATCGACGGGAAGAACTTGCGTTGGGTCACCTTCGACTCGCTGCGGACGCAGATCGTGATGGTTCTCGCCGACCTCACCACTTTCAGCGATACCGTCGGGAACAACATCGGGTGCGGCGACCCGAGCTTCACGCGGCCGCAGATCATCGAGGCGGCGAAAACGGCCCACGCCCATCAATTCATCCAGCGACTGCCCTACGGCTATGAAACGCCCCTCGGCGACGGCGGGCACGACCTCCGCCCCGGCGAACGCTTCCGCATTGCCTTGGCCCGGGCCATTCTGCGCGACCCGTCCATCCTCGTGATCGAAGAACCGGCCGAGCCGTTCGACCCAGACAGCGCGACGCTAATCGACGACGCCATGACCCGCCTACAACCGGGCCGCACGCTGATTTTCTTAGCGAAGCGTTCGACGACCATCCGCGCCGCCGACAGCGTCTTCGTGGTGCAAAACGGCAAGCTCCACGCGGCCGGCAACCCGGAGGAACTGGTCAGCGGCAGTCAAGTCTACCGGGCCTTTCCGGGGGCGAAGTAGCCGCGGTTGACCCGTGGTGTCGCCGAGATAAAATGGTATATTCGAGCCGGTGGTCGAGATGCAATTTGGAGGCCACAGTGACCGTACAACTCACCGGCTACCGGATGCGCTCCGCGGAGCAACGGGTCGATTTTTTCGAGAAGGACTTGCGGGAACATCGCATCGCCATGGCCTGCGCCGATCTCGAATGCGCCCTTCACGACCTGAATGTTCTCATCGCCGAACTCCTTTTGCTCGACAGTCAATTGCAAGAAGAGTATTTCGATGGGACGGAATTCGACGAAGCCCTCGACGAACGGTTCGCATTTTTGTTTGCCCGTTGGGTATCCGTCGCCGAAAAATTGATCGGCCAAGCCGACGGGTTTGAAAGCCGTCAGCACACCGTGATCGGCGCCGATGCGACGCGACTCGCGATCCGCGAAGTCAAAAGCGGATTGTCGCCTTCCGACGCGGCACGCGTAGCCATCGTCGAATTCCGCGACTGCGCCCTCGAAGACCATCGCCGCGGGGAAACTCTACCCATGCCGGCCGCGTTATGAATGATGCGGCCAGCCAATCTCCACGCAGTCGCTGGACGCATTCATTCGTCGTTCATGTCAGCGGACTCCCGCCACACGTTCAAAAACTGGTGGTGAAGGCCATCGGGCTATGGGAAGCCAATCCGAAACATCGATCCCTGCGGCTCCATCCGTTGAAAGACACCAAAAAAGGACGCCACGCTACCGGCAGTTATTCGATCAGCTTGAACATGCAATACCGGGCCCTTTACGTATTGGACGGGGCTGTGGCCGTGTGGTACTGGGTCGGCTCGCACGCGGAATACGACCGCTTCACCGGCGACGGATAAGTAAACTCATTTGATCGCTCGAGGCGGCAGGCTAATTTGAGTGGCGTTGAAACGCCCGATGGACGCGAATCAATCGACCCGGAACGACTCCATGAACCTACGTACCGAACTCCGCGAAGCGCTCGTTGCTGCCAACCTCGCCGGGGATTTCATCCGCGCCGAGTACGACGCCTTCGTGCCGATCCCGGATGCGCCGGCGCACATCTGCACGCACGCCGATACCGGGGCGCAAGACATCATCTTGAAGCACCTTCTGGCGGCGTTCCCCAGCGACGGCTTTTGCGCCGAAGAGAAAACGACCATCGAATCGAAGGCGGTCCAGCCGGATCGCGTGTGGGTGATTGACCCCATCGACGGCACGCGTGGGTTCGCCACGAAGAACGGCGAGTTCTCGGTGATGATCGGCCTCACGGTGAACAACCGCCCCGTCCTCGGCGTTGTGCTCGAACCGATTCAACGGCGCACGACCTACGCCACTTCCGGT
>JANXTU010000357.1 GCA_025352235.1 Fimbriiglobus sp. | reverse complement strand
TCGCCGGCGTAGCCCGCGTCGAGCCAACCGGTAAAGCGATCGAATCCGTCGGCCTCGGTCGCCGGGGCGATGCCAACGAGGGTGAAGCCGTGACCGGCGGCCCGTTCCCGCAAGTGCCGGGCGAGATCGACTCCGTTCACTCCACATCCAACACGAAGGCGGTGCCGTCGGCGTTGGCGGTCAGCAGCTTCTTACCGTCGACGGTGAAGGTGGCGGCGGTTGCGGCGAAGGGCAACTGCCACTTGGCGATCTCTTTGCACTTCAAGTCGAAGACACGGACTTCGCCCGTGACACTGAGCGTGGCGAAGCGGTCGGATTTCGGCGAGATCACGAGTCCGTTGACCCCCGTTGTCACGGCTTTGACACTGCTCACGACTTCCCGCTTGGCCACGTCGCCGACTTTCACTTCCCCTTCAGAATCGATGACGATCACGTTCTTCTTATCGGCGGTCACGGCGATGTCGGCGACGCTGTTCTTGAGGATGGGCCAGTCGGCCCCGAGGCGGTCTTTTTTCTCGAGGTTCCAGATGCGGATGACGCCGTCCGTGCCGCCGGTGACACCCCACGCCGCGTCCGGCGAGAGCACGGCTGCGGCGATTTCTCCGCCTTTGGTCGTCGTCGGCGCGACTGCGTCCGCTTTGAAAATATCGAACCCGGATTCTTTGGCGCCGCTGCCGGCCCAGACCGCGCCGAGCGTCTTCCCGTCTTCAGATGTCGCGAGGTAAAAGGATTGCCCGCCCGGGGCGAGCACGCGGATTTCTTTCGCCGGGGCGAAGGTGAAGGTCCGGAGTTTGGTATCGCTACTGCTACCGCTGCCCCCCCCGGCGACGATCTGATCGTTCCCTTGGAAGACGACGGCCGTGACGTTCCCGGCGAAGCCGGTGAGCGTGGCGACCTCGCGACCGTTGGCCAAGTTCCAAACTTTCACGGTGCGATCGTCCGACCCCGTGGCGGCGAATTTGCCATCGCGGCTGACGGCGATGCAGCGCGCCGTCGCCGCGTGACCCGACGAGGCCGAATCGGACTTCGGCAGTTCGAAGAGCCGACAGGTTTTGTCGACGGCGCACGAGACGACGCTCCGGCCGTCGGGGGCGAAGGCCGCGCTCGTCACCCAGCCGGTGTGCCCGCGCAGCGTCCGCACCTCGCTGCTCGTGATCGCGTCCCAAATGCGGACGACCCCTTCGGCCCCGCCGCCGACGAGGTACTTGCCATCGGCCGAGTAGGCGACGGTGGTGATGGGCGGATTGCCGCCGCCGATGGTCGATTTGATCGAGGGTTCGATTTTGGTGGCTTCGAGGGGGTTGCCGTTGTCCGGCAGCGCGAAGACTTTGACGAGGCCGTCCCCGCCGGAGGTGACGATGCGATCCGCATCCGGGTGGAAGCCGACACACGACACACCGCCGGTGTGCGCGACGACCGAGGCGGTCGGTTTCGGTTCGTTGTCGCCGTCGGCCGTGAGGAGGATCAGGGATCCGTCGGCGCAGCCGAGGGCGATTCGCTTGCCGCTTTTCTGGATCGCCACGGCACAGATGGCCGACTTGCCGGCCCATGACCAGAGCGGCTTGCCATCGGGGCCCCAGCCGCGGGCGGTGCGGTCGGCGCCGCCCGATACGATGAGTTTGTCGGTGGCCGCGATGCTGAGGACCGCGGAGGTATGGCCGACGCAATCTTGGGCGGTGCCCGTAGCGACTGTCCAGATCTTGAGCAGTTTGTCGCCCGACCCGGAGAGGAGTCGATCACCGAGGAACGCGAGGCTCGTCACGGCCCCTTTGTGACCCGGCAGTTCCTTGAAGAGTTTACCGGTAACGGCGTTGTAGATGCGTACGATGCGGTCGGCCCCGGCGGTGGCCACCGAGCTGCCATCGCCGCTGTAGGCCGCTGCCCAGAGGTTGTCTTTCGATTCGGTCATCGCCCGGTGTTCGTCGGTTTTGTTCAACGGCCAGAGGCGGATGCTGCCGTCTTCGCTCCCGGAGGCGATCTGCTTGCCGTCCGGGCGGATCGCGACTGCGCTGACCGGTTGAATATGCCCTTGGAGGACGCGCTCGAGCTTCCCAGATGCAACGTCCCACACGATGACGGCGTTGTCGCTGCTGGTCGAGCGGGGCGTGTCGCCGGAACCCGAGATCAGCGTGGCGCCGTCTTTGGACACCGCGAGGCTGTTGATCGTGGACGTGTGCCCCTCGAATTTTCGGACGACGCTGGCGGCGGCGAAGCCGGGCATGCCGTCGGGGCCGGCGGTCAGTTTGATTTTCTTATCTTGCCCGGCGGTGAACACGCCGGCGCCGTCGCGGGTGAAGGCGAGGGCATTCGTCGGGCCGCCGTCCGTCACCCCGATCGACAGGGTCACCTTCGGGTTTTTGCCCATCGCGTCGATGCTGAAAACCATCAGATCGCCGGCGCGGTTGACGGTGCCGACGGCTTTATCGGTGGGCGAATAGACGACCTGACTGAGCGGCATGTTTTGATCGTCGGACGTGAACTCGACTTTTTGATTGGGGACGTCCCAGAGGATCAACTTCTTGTCGTCGCCGGCGGAGGCGAGCTGGTTCTTATTCTTCCCGAAGGCGACGCCGATCACGTCCTTTTTGTGGCCTTTCAGCGTGTACAGTTTCTTGCCGGTCTTCGTGTCCCAAATGTGGATGTCCAGCGCCCCGCACGATGCGGCCCAGGCGCCGTCAGGGCTGAAGGCCACGCAGGGAACGCGGAAGACGTTGAATTTTTCCTTGGCGTTTTCATCGGTGAATTTGTCGGTCTCGTGCCCGCGGTAGGTCAGCAGTTCGCGACCGTTACCGATGTCCCAGAGGCGCACGGTGCCATCTTTGGAGGCCGACGCGAGCCATTGGCCGTCCGGGCTGTACGTCAAGTTATTGACCCGGTCGCCGTGGCGCATCCGCCCAGCTCCCAGTACCCGGCTGACCTTCTCCGGGAGCCCCGCCGGCAGGAATGGCACTTGCCAACGGGCTTCGCCCGCCAGCCGCAGCGCGGCGCGGGGGTTCTCGTCCGCGAGGGCCTTCTCCGCTTTCGCAAGCAGTTCGTCGCCGGCGCCGAGTTCGTCCGGCTTGAAGGTTTTGGCCGCTTCGGTGCGTTCGGCCTTGTACTTGGCGAGGGCGTCCTTGACTTGCTCGGCCGTCGGCGGCCCGTCTTGGGCGGAGGCGGTCGCGGCGAGGAGGATC
>JANXTU010000354.1 GCA_025352235.1 Fimbriiglobus sp. | reverse complement strand
CGCGATGTCCCAATTTCCGCTCGGCCTGTTTCTACTGGCTTTCGCATCTGCATCCTTCGCTGCCGACTCACCGACTTGGCCCCAGTGGCGTGGTGCGGCGCGAGATGGTGTTGTTCCGCCCGACGCAAAAGCATGGCCCGGAAAGTTGGACGCGGCGAACTTCCAGAAATTGTGGGAGGTGACGGATCTCGGACCGAGCTATTCCGGGCCGATCGT
Organism: Fimbriiglobus sp.; assembly: GCA_025352235.1. Lineage (GTDB taxonomy): Bacteria > Planctomycetota > Planctomycetia > Gemmatales > Gemmataceae > JALHQU01. The sequence continues at coordinate 1,792 of JANXTU010000354.1, read as the reverse complement.
GAGCACCAACAAAATCTTCACCACCGAAACCGTCGGTAAGACAACCGAGGTGGTAAAAGCCTTCGACCGCAACACCGGGAAAGAGCTGTGGAAAGCGAGCTGGAAAGGCTCGCTCGAAGTCCCGTTCTTCGCGAACAAAAACGGCAGTTGGATTCGCTCGACGCCCGCACTCGACGCGGACCGCCTCTACGTAGCCGGAATTCAAGATCTGCTGGTCTGCCTCGATGCCGCGACCGGAAAGGAACTTTGGAAATTCGATTTCGCCGCTGCATTTAAAACGTCCGCACCGACCTTCGGTTGCGTTTCGTCCCCTTTGGTCGACGACACCGGGATCTATATCCAAGCCGGGGGTTGCGTCGCGAAACTCGACAAGAAGACCGGCAAGAGCTTGTGGTCGTCGCTAAAAGATGGCGGCGGCATGAACGGCAGTGCTTTCTCTTGCCCGGTGATTGCGAAACTGGCGGGGAAAGATCAACTCGTAGTTCAGACGCGGACGCAGCTGGCCGGGTTGGACAAAGACTCCGGGAAAGAACTCTGGAAGCGCGACGTACCGACGTTTCGCGGGATGAACATCCTGACCCCGGTGATTTCCGGAGATACCCTGCTGACAAGCACGTACGGCGGAACGACTCAGGGATTCAAAGTGCAATCGACCGATGGCGGCTTCCGCACCGAGGACGCTTGGTCGTTCAAGTACGAAGGCTACATGAGTACGCCGGTAGTTGTGGCCGGTCACGCGTACTTCCTCGGGAAAGATCAAAAAGCGATCTGCGTGGATCTGAAAGCGGGAAAGGAGTCGTGGCGGAGTGAGAAACGCTATGGGCAGTATTGGAGCTTGGTCGCGCACAAGGATAAGATCCTCGCCCTCGATCAGAAGGGCACCCTGTACCTTTTGAAAGCGAACCCGAAGGAAATGGAGATTCTCGGAGAGATCGCCGTCTCCAAAAACGAAACGTGGGCTCACCTCGCGGTGAGCGGGGACGACGTGGTGATCCGCGATTTGTTTGGGCTCACCGTCTTCCGCTGGGCGTCCGAAAAATAATCGCACCCCAGTGACAACCCGTTGCCAGCGGCTTTCCGGCCTTCCGGAGCGCCGCTGGTTTTCTTTTGTGCGAATGCAGCGCGATCAACTTGCTTTCCGTCCGAACGGCATCTAGGATCATGCCCAACGACCGCCACGCAGGTACGACGTTCCATGGCCCAGTCCCTTCCCGAAATCGCCACCGTCACCCGGGATCGCGCCGCGCGTTTGGCCAAGTTCCTCAAACTGCTGTCGGGCCCCGCCAAGACGCGTCTGGCTCTCATGGCGAAATTGAAAACCGACCAGCGCGCTTTTTACCGCGATCTGCGGTTCCTGCGTTCGCTTGGGATCGAAGTCGGCGCGGACGGCGACAAATACGTACTGGGCGGTCCGCTCGATTCGGCGCGGGCCAAACTTCCGTGCCCCGATCCGGGCCTGACGATGGCGGAAGCGGCCGCGTTGTCTCGGGGGAATTCCGAAGCGCATCGCAAATTGAAACGCATGGTCGAGTCGATCAACGGGGTCGAATCTGCCGCGGGCGGATCGTCGGGTCGGTAGTCCCTTTCGTAAAGGTTCGGCATGAAGGCCGCGATCATCATCCCCGCCCGCTACGCTTCCAGCCGGTTGCCCGGCAAACCGCTGCTGAATGCCACCGGCAAGTTCCTGATCCAACACTGCTACGAGCAAGCCCTTCGGTGCAAACGCGCGGAGCGCGTGATCGTCGCCACCGATGACGAGCGCATCGCGGATGCGGTGCGCTCCTTCGGCGGC
>JANXTU010000348.1 GCA_025352235.1 Fimbriiglobus sp. | reverse complement strand
TCGGCCCAAATCAGGCATTGGCCGTCGCTGAAGTTGTAGGCCCCGAACCAGTTGATGCCAAGCCTCGGGCGACCTGGAGTTCGCGGTCGATGCGGGGAAGGGGAACACGCGCGAAGAGGGCTGGAAAGACCTGAAAATCGTGGTGATTTCGAAGCGGGAGTCGGGGGTGGGCGTGCTCACCTTCGCGATGCGGAGCGACTGCGTCGGGGCGGGCCATCGGCAGCGGGGCGGTCGAAGGGCAGGCTCAGACGCTCGGGTTGCGGCTGAAAGCCCGCGGGGGGACCGGTGGAACAAGGCCAACGTCCAACCGAGGGCCAGTTTGATGTGCGTCCGGCACTCGCCGCAGTGGGACGCCGACTGGGCCACGGCGGCTTGGGCCCCACAAGAGAATCTGGATACACCCTTGTCGCTCCCTTCGGGGCGAAGAGGCAACGGCCCCATTTCGAAATGGTTTCGGCGGGGTTCGCCCACCTCGGAATCGGACGCAAAGCATTGCCGCGCATGGGTTCTACCCGAATTCGGAAATGATTTCGCCGAGGGGTGGGGCGCTTCGCGGCGAAACCATTTTGCATATTTCAGCTCCGCTCTTGCGTCGCCGGTGCCGACCGGCTATCCACGGCTTCATGGGTCGAAAACGCACCAGCTTCGGATCGATTCTCCTCGCGCTGCTCGCGCTCGGCGTCGGTTGCCTGAAACCCCGCGTGGTAGCGCCCGTCGAAACCGGCGGACCCGGCCGCTGGCTCCCGGCCGACCGGCCGCCGATTCCACCCGAAGATCCGACCGGGATCCGGCGCGCCGAATTCAACGAAACGGGCGAGCCGGATCTGAAGCTCGCGCTGTTGCCGCGCCGGCCGCAACACATCCTCGCCTTGTCCGGCGGCGGCATGTTCGGCGCCTACACCGCCGGCGTCCTCGGCGGCTGGAGTCGCACCGACCACCGGCCGGAGTTCGACGTCGTCACCGGCATCAGTACCGGGGCGCTCATGGCGCCGCTCGCGTTCCTCGGGCCGAAATACGACGGCCTCATGGAACGCTTCTACACGCGCATCTCGCGTAAAGACATCTTCACCTACCAATCTTGGATCTCCGTGCCGTTCCGGGACGCCTTCGCCTCCACGGCGCCCTTGCGCGAGATCGTCGAATCGAGCATGACCCTCGAAATCATCGAGGCCATCGGCGCGGCGCATCGATCCGGTCGCCGGCTGTACGTCGGCACGACCAACATCGACACGCGCCGCTTCGTGACGTGGGATCTCGGCGCGATCGCCGACGTCTCGGCGGCCCCGGAACCCGAACGGCCGAAGAAACTCAAAGAAGCCAAGAAGTTGATCGTGAACGTCCTATTGGCGTCCTGTTCGATGCCGGTGGTGTTCAGCCCCGTGCGGATCGACGTGGAAATCGACGGCCAACGCTACACCGAACTGCACGTCGACGGCGCGGTGACGGCTCCGATATTCGTGCCGCCGCACGTCCTCGACGCGGCCGCGGCCGATCCGCGCTTGCCGGCGAAACTCCAGCCGCCCGCCAACTTGTACATGATCCAATCGTCGAAGTCGTTCGTCGAACCATCGCCGGTGGAATCGAGGGTGCTCGCGCTCTTGAGCGTCTCCACGGCCACGGTCCTCTCGGCACAAGCCCGGCGCGAAACGTCGAACCTGTACCACATGTGTCGGCTCGCGGGGGTGACCTTCAACATGACGGCGATCCCCGCCGATTTCCCGACGCCGCTGGGCGGTTTGGAGTTCGACCGCGCCGAAATGAATAAGCTGTTCGAGAAGGGCTTCGAGTTCGGTTCATCCGGGCCGAAGTGGTGGATCGCTCCGCCCGAGCGCGGCCCGGGGGAAGCCGACACCATCCGCGGCGGCAACAAATTCACGTCCGGCAAGCCGGTCGAATTTCCAAAAGAGTAACGGCGAGGATCCACCGTGCGACGCAACCCCGTAAAGGCGAAACTCCGCGCGGGCCAGCCCGCCATCGGCACTTGGATGTCGCTCGGCAGCGTGACCGCCGCCCGGTTCATGGCCCGCAGCGGCTTCGACTGGCTCACCGTCGATATCGAACACAGCCTCGTGAACATCGAGACGGCCACGCACATGCTCGGCAGTATCGCCGACGCCGGTTGTGTGGCGCTCGCCCGCGTACCGAGCAACCGGCACGACCACATCAAACGCGTGCTCGACAACGGCGGCCACGGCGTCGTCGTGCCCATGGTCAACACCCCGCAAGAAGCGGCCGATGCCGTTGCCGCGTGCCTCTATCCGCCCGTCGGCAACCGCAGCGTCGGCGGCAGTGTCCACGCCCTCAACTGGAACGCGACCGCCGCCGAGTATTACTCCCAAGTGAACGACGAAGTCCTGATCGTGCTGCAGTGCGAGCACATCGACGCCGTGCGGAACTTCGACGCCGTCTACGGCCGGCCGAACGTCGACGCGATTTTCGTCGGCCCCAACGACTTGATGGCGAGCATGCGCGACGCTGCGGGTAAACCGCCCGCAGCCGATGTGTTCGAACGGACCCTTCAAGAAATTCTCGCGGGTTGCCGGCGCTTGGGCATCGCGGCGGGCATCCATTCGTTCAGCGTCGAAGACACGCAAATGCGAATCGCCCAAGGTTGGCAGTTCATCGCGATCAACAGCGAATTGAAGATGATGGTCGACGGCGCCGCGAAGATCGTCGGGGCACTGGGCCTCGGCGCCGGCGGCGAATTGACGAAATACTGATGTGGCGCGACACACGGGGACGTTTGGAATGCCATCGCCCGTCTTCGCCCCAACGGGGCCGGCTTTTATAGCCCAGGGCGGAAGCCCCGACGCTTTAAACATCTTCGGAGACAGTGAACGGATGGATAAAATCAAGAAATCTCGCTTGACACTGAGACAATGCGGTGTCGAGCACAGGATTTCTTAAGATGTCACTGAAGGCTTTTCTCAAGATCGAAAACCCGAGTTTTCGTCGCAACTTATTCTGAAGTCGAAAACCTTGCTGTTAGCCCTTTGTCACTGACACACCATTTTTTAGACGAATGGACTTCGGATAACCTGACGCCCACCTCACGAGGTCGATTGCTATGGTGCCGATCCCCGATCCGAAGCTTGCTGCAACTGATCTCCCCGCTGAACCGATGGCGGACTCCACGCTCGATCGGACGGGCGCGTATCATCCGGCTTCGGACACCGATCCGGCATCATCGGACACGGTTGCTGGGTTGCCGACCATTTCTGGTTACGCCATCACCGGCGAAATCGCCCGGGGCGGCATGGGCCGGGTGCTGGCGGGGCGGGAACTCGCCCTCGACCGCGAGGTGGCCATCAAGGTGCTGTTGCCGGGGGCGAACGCCGAACGGTTCGTCACCGAATCGAAGATCACGGCGAAGTTGCCGCACCCGAATATTCCGCCCGTTCACGCCCTTGGCACTCTCGCCGACGGTAGCCCATATTTGGCTATGAAGCTCATCCGCGGGCGAACGCTGGCTGCCGAACTCGGCGACCGACCGGATGTCTCGGCCGAACTTACTCGGTTCATTCAAATCTTTGAGCAGATGGCCCAGGCGGTTGGGTTCGCCCACAGCCGGGGGATCATCCACCGCGACCTGAAGCCGCTGAACGTGATGGTCGGGGAATTCGGCGAAGTTCAAGTCATGGACTGGGGGCTGGCGAAAGACCTAGCGAGCCTCGTCCCTGAGTCCGGCGACACTTCCTTCAACGAAGATAACCACCTTACCTTGGCCGGTTCGATATTTGGCACGGCCGCGTACATGCCGCCGGAACAGGCGCGGGGCGAGGCGGTCGACGCGCGGGCGGATGTGTTCGCGCTCGGCGCGACGCTGATGGAAATCCTGACCGGCGAGCGGCCGTGGGGCAGCGGGCCCTCGGCGGTTGTGATTCAGAGGGCTTCTCGCGCGCTGCTGAACGGTTGCCACGAAACGCTGGCCCAATGCCCTGCCGACCAGGAACTGGTCGCGGTTACACGGAAGTGCCTGAGCGCGGACGCCACCGACCGCTACCCGGATGGCCGCGCCGTAGCGGGCGCCGTGGCAGCGTACCGGGCCGGGGTGGAGCAACGACTGAAACAAGCGGAAACCGCACGGGCGGAAGCAATCGTGCGTGAGGCGGAGCAGCGGAAGCGGCGGCGGGTGATGCAATGGGCCGGCGGGATCATCGCCGGGGCACTGCTCGCGGGCACGGGCATTAGCCTCTGGCAAGCGGGCGAAGCTCGCGAAGCGGCGAAGAGCGAAGCGGTTCAAAAGGGCATCGCCGATGAGAAAGCACTCTTGGCCGAACAGCAAGAAGGGATCGCCAAGGAAAAAGCCATCGAGGCCACGAACCAAGCGGCGCGGGCTGAGAAAGAGAAAGAGAACGCTCAATCGCAAGCCAAGCGTGCTGAAACGATTGTGGGGTTGACGACCGGGCTCTTTCAAACATCCGATCCGACAGGACTGAGCGGAATCGGCTTGCTTCCACCGAACCAACGCTCCCGCGGCCTGACTCTCTCGGAAATCCTGAAATCGGGAAGCGCGACCATTTCCGAGAAGCTCAAAGACGATCCGCTGACACGCGCCGCCCTTCTCGATGTCCTTGGCGACGCGAATCGGAGCGTCGGCAACAAAGAGCTATCGAAAGAATATTTGGAGGAAGCGCTCCGCCTTCGCGAGGCGAACCTCCCAGCCGATCATCCGGACATCTACGCCAGCCGATTCCACGTCGCCAATTGGCACATCGAGCAAGGGAACCCCGCCGTTGCCCTCGCCCACTATCAATCGCTCCTCGACTGGCACACCCAGCGCGACACGTTGGACACGTTGGCTGGCGCGGAACTCCGACTTCGCTATAGCATTGCACTGATATCGGTCGGCGATCCCGCGGGTGAAGCGTTGGCACGCCAAGGGCTAGCGACCCGTGAAAAAATCCACGGCAAGGACCACCGTGAGACGACGATCGCGCGGATGGCCCTCGCCACGGCACTCTTGGACTTGGGGGACATGAAAGATGGACTCAAGCTGATCGCCGAGTCGTTTGCGATCTTGAGCCGCGATCCCGAGGCGGCCAAGGATCCCACAATCCAAGCGGTCAACGAGTACCAACGAGCCCTCATCACGCAATCGTTCGCGCCTTCACTAGCAGAATCTGGTATCAGAAAGTCTTGCGATATATTGCAGTCGGCGATCGGGTCCGACCACATCTATTTGGCGGTCTTCAAATTCAATCACGCCGAGATGCTGCGCGCACTGGGCAAAACTAAAGAGGCGGAAGAACGCTACGTCGAATGTGTGCAAATCGTCCGACAAACGGTCGGGATGGGCCATCCGCGTGCCATAACTTTGGTCACCGGATACGGGGAGTACTTGTTCAAGTCGGGTCGCCCACAGGAGGCGTGGCAGTTGTTCGAAGAAGCGGATCGCTTGGTGAAAGAGCGTTACCCGAACGAGTTCCGCTGGCGATTTCGCATCGCCTGCGAACACGGCCGCTTCGCTGGGAAACTCAAGAAAACCCAAGAGGCGCTCCGCGACACGGAGATCGCGTTCGAATTCCTCCGACAACTCAAACGACCGATGACCGATAGGGAAGAAAATGCGATGATCGGCTTAGCGGATGGGATCGGCAATCTGCCGGACATCGACGATATTCGCAAAACCTACCGGCGCTTCGATGAACCCGGAATTCCGAAACTTACCGAAAAATACCGACGGACGAATCTCCAGAATTACGGCTGCATCCTAGTCGAGAGGAACCTCTACGGGGAAGCTCTGCCAATCCTACGAGACATTCTCGGCCCGGACGAACGCCCAATCGATCAGAGCGATTCCGGATTCGGCGGCTACGCGTGCTGGCAACTCGCCAAATGCTATTGGCACGCGGGCGAGTTCGAGAAAGTCGATAAGTTCTTTCGCCGGGCTTCGAAACTGATGGCGCGCGACCCAGACACAGATAACCTCAAACTCCAGAAGGAGTTTCTCAATTTCTCGCTCCTGCATAACCGGGTGGCGGACACTCCGCCCCTCATCGAAAAGTATAAGCAACGCAAAGATTTAACAGCCCTCAACCGGAGTTGGGTCACTTGTGTCGAAGCGCTCTCGGCCAAACCGGGCCAAGCATTCGACCTCGCCGAGGTCGAACGCCGTTTCGGTACCTCGACCGAACGGGACGTCGCGATGTACCGCGGCTACGCCGTGATCGCCGCCGGGGGGGATGTTCGCCGGGAACACAAGCGACTCGCAGAGATGATCCGCAATGGTCAGGAAGTCACCACCGTCGTCGAAGTGTATAGCTGCTGCGATCTGATGATGGGGAATTTTGAGAAAGCGCTCGGCAACTTCAAGCTCTACAAGCTCGAGCCTACGATCGGCTTCCGGCATTACAAGCACCGCCTGCTCATAGCATTCTGCGCCGAGCGGATTCAATCGACCGACGAAACCCGCAAAGCGCTGCAAGAAGCCAGCGATGCCGCCGAACGACAGTTGAAAACCGGCGATCAGATGAAAGACGTTGCCATCGGCGGCTACGCCCTCAACGAAGGCCTTCTCCTGCGATTCTGGCTGCGGCACATCCAGCTTGCTCTCGAACCGAAGCCGCGCGAAACGATTCCGCCGCCGAGACTACTCAAGTGACACCGCGTGCTGGGTGCACCAAAGTTCGCTAGCACACTCAAGCACAATGGGCGCAGGGATTCGCTCGGGAGGCAGCCCGGGCGGACGGGGAAGAGCAACTGGAGCATAACTTGTTCGCCGGCGATGATCCGGCACCGGCTGCGCTCGAAGAATTGGAAGATGATCCAGAAGCCCCGATTGGAAAGCGGTACGGGCAAAGCACCCGGCGGAAGTCGCCCCGCCGCCGCGCTCGGCGAAGTAGCCTCTTACCCCCGCAGCAACTCGGCCCGCATCGCTTCGCAACTTGGGTATCGCTCCTTCGGATCGCGGGCTAGGGCCCGGCGGATGACGCGGTCGAAGGGCTCCGACAGTGGAACCGCCCCCGGCCGCAGGGGTGGCAGCGCGCGAACCTCCGGACGACCTTCCAGAAGATCATCCGCCGCGCCGGTTTGGTTCAATGGCCGAAGCTATTCCACAACTTGAGGGCCAGTTGCGAGACCGATCTTGTGCAGGAACACCCGATCCACGTCGTCACGGCTTGGATC
>JANXTU010000254.1 GCA_025352235.1 Fimbriiglobus sp. | reverse complement strand
CAAACCCGATGAACTTTACAAATTGCTGGCCCACGCCGATCAGCGCATCCGGCAGAAGGCCCAGTTCGCCCTCGTCGAGCAGGGGGCCATCGATGAATTGAAGAAGGCGGCGAAGATGGGCGGCCCCGTTTATCCCCGGTTGCACGGCATCTGGGGTCTCGGGCAACTGGCCAAGGCGAAACCGGAAGTCGTGGCGACGGCGCTGATTTCGATGCTGTTCGAGCAAGAGCCCGAAGTGCGGGCCCAAGCGGCGAAAGTCCTCGGCGATCGCCGCCTTGACAAAGCCGCACCGGACTTGAAGAACCTGCTCGCCGACCGCGATCCCCGCGTGAAGTTCTTCGCGGCCCAAGCCCTCGGCCAGATGAAATCCAAAACCGCCACGGCCCCGATCTTGGCGATGGTGAAAGCCGCCGGGGACACCGACCCGTTCCTCCGGTCGGCCGCCGCGATCGCGCTCGCCCGCATCGGCGACGGCGACGCCCTCGCGGCGACCGCTACCGACGGCAGTGCCGCCGTGCGGCTCAGTGCCGTCGTGGCGCTGCGCAAAATGAGTGACAAGCGACTGTCGCTCTTTTTGAAGGACACGGATATGCTCGTCCGCACCGAAGCGGCCCGGGCGATCCACGACCTCCCGATCGAAAGCGAATACCCGGCCCTCGCCGGGATGAAGTTCGACGATCTGCCGTTGGTCGACGCCGATCCCTTGATGCGGCGCATCGTCGATGCGAATTTTCGGCTCGGCACCGCCGAGAATGCTAAGTTCGTATTGGATATTGCGCTCCATCCGAACGCTTCGACCGCGGTCCGTTCCGAAGCGCTCGGGGCCTTGAAAGATTGGGCCGAGCCGAGTCAGCGCGACCGCGTCACGGGGTTCTGGCGGCCGTTGGCGAAGCGCGAAGCCGCCGTGGCCCGCGCCGTCGTCGAAGCCGGGTTGGTCGATCTGTTCGCGAAAACCCCGGGCCCGCTCCAAACCGAAGCCGTTGCGGTGATCGTGAAGCTCGGCGTTAAAGCCGACGAACAACTCTTCGCCGATTGGGTCGCCGACAAAAAGAAGGACGTGAACCTACGCGGTGCCGCGCTCCGCTACCTCGCCGACCGGAAGTCGAAGCTGTTCGCCGAGGCGATCAAGCGGTCCTTGGCCGATGGATCCCCGTTCTTGCGAGCCGAAGCCCGCGACATCCTCATCGTCACAAACCCTGCCGAAGCGACCAAGGCCTTCGTTGCCGTGTTGAACGAACCGAGCGGGCCCTTACTCGAGACCCAACGTGCCATCGCCGGTCTCGCAAAGACTAAGGATCCGGAGGGGGCAAAAGTGCTCGACGCCCTCGCCGCACGATTGGCGAATACGGCGATGAAACCGGAACTCGTTGTCGATATATGGGATGCTCTCAAAGCCGCGCCGTCGTCGAAGCGCGACCCGCTGCGGAAGAAATTTGAAGACGCCCTGCCCAAAGATCCCGTCGGCAAGTTCGGCCCGAGCCTGACCGGCGGCGACGCCGCGAAGGGACGCGACCTGTTTTACAACCACACCGGGGCGCAGTGCGTCCGCTGCCACAAGGTCGACGGCGTCGGCGGGGTCGCCGGACCGGAATTGACCAAACTCGTCCAGCGGAACCCGGTGAAAACGCGGGACTACATCCTCGAGTCGCTGGTGCTGCCGAGCGCCAAAATCGCCGAGGGCTATGCCAGCGTCACGCTATCGCTGATCGATGGCCGCACCGTCGCCGGGGTCGTGCAGAAGGACGACGGCAAGACGGTCACGCTGTTGCCGCCAGACGGCAAAGTGCAGATGATTCCGACCGAGGACATCGAGAAGCGGACGAAGCCGGAGTCGGCGATGCCGAGCGTCGAGAAGGTGTTGACCCCGCGCGAAATGCGAGATCTCATCGAGTTCTTGAGCACGCTGAAGTGAACCGACTCACCTGCTCGGCTCGTGGCCGAGCAGGCCTTTCAAAAGCGCGATCAAACCGACGCCACCGAATGCGATGGTGATCGTGCGAAGCAACGCAACGTCCCACTCGAAATGATAAACGATGGCGGCGATCGTCAGTAGCGCCGCCCCAATCAGGATGTTGAGGGCGGGTCGATCCGCGGTGGGCGATCCGAGCGCGCGAGTTCGTCGACCCACACGACGACCGGTTCGCCACCTTCGGGCATCAGAGGCGACGCGGGCATTCAATCCTTCGGCGGCGCGGTGATTTTTCTGGGGGCAAAGTACTTCGACACTTGGTCGTAAGTCTCTAGCGGGTAATCTTCCTGTTTTGCCCCGGTGGCGTGGCAGCGAGCACACCGGTCCGTGATGATCGACTTCACTTTCACCGCCTTGGCGTCCGTCAAATACTCTGCCGTGATCGGTTGACCCACCAGTTCCTTGGGCAGCGGGAAGCTGTCGGAATCGAATGCCTTCGCCCGCGCGGCCGGCTCTGACCGAATCCACGCCCGGATGGCTTGTCGCTCGCCGTCGCGCTCTTGGTACAGTCCCGGTTCGGCTTGGATTCTCTTTTTGTAGTCCGCGCCGTCCTTCTCGAAGAAGGCCGGGGCCATTGTCCCCTTCCCGGTGAAGGGGACCACATCCGCCTTCACCGGGCCCATGATCAATTTTTCGAGATGGCCCACATCGGCCGGCACCGGCCCTTGAACCACTTCGAGCACCGTCGGGACCGGGTTCTTCCGCTCGTCGGCTTTTCTCCGCTCGTCGTCGAGCGCCGGTTGAATCACCTTGAGCCCGATGAAGCCCAACCCCGCCGCT
>JANXTU010000241.1 GCA_025352235.1 Fimbriiglobus sp. | reverse complement strand
TTCGCTCCGCGAAAAGTGGTTGACGCCAGCACTCGCGTTCCGCACCTCGCGGGCGAGCCCAGCTACTTTTCGCGGAGCGAAAAGCGACGTTCTCCGCACGGCTCGGACAAGTTCCGCCAGTCCCGGGCGAGCCCAGCCACTTTTCGCGGAGCAGTGTTAACCCAGACTGCGCTGAGAATACTTAGGCTCTTGAATGGCAAACTGGTATAATTCTGTATCGATGTAGTTATAAGCTCCAATCCGCGTCGAGTCAAATAATTCCGGTGGAATTGCGTACAAGACCCAGAGGCGATTCTCATCGCTTGGCACGACTCTTGCATGTCTATTCGGTCTGAACCCGGCCGTTCGTGATTGTTCAACACCAAGGAGTTTCTGATGGCTACGGTAGCGGTCACCGATCACGGCGAAATCTCCGCGGTCGAAACGTACGACCAGGACATCACCGCTGAGATCTCGACGGTGGAAATCGAGCGGGCCTTGGCCGAAGCCATCGCCGCCCGTCAAGCCATCGAAAAGCTTGCGGGCAAACCCGCCGCGTCACCAGTTCGACAGATGCGCAATCATCATGCTCAAGCCGTGGCCACTCTCAACAATGAAGTCGCCCACCGCGGCGGAGAACCGACGACCACCTCCGGATCGTGGGGCACGTTCGCCGGCGCCGTAACGGGGGCCGCCAAATTGCTCGGGCCGGAAACCGTTTTGACCGCTCTGAAAAAAGGCGAAGAGCACGGAGTCGAAGAATACGAAGAAGCGATTGCGAAAGATGGTGTCAGCGAGTCGTGCAAACAATGGTGCGAACCAAGTTCTTGGTCGAGTGCCGCGAGCACGCGGCGCAGTTAGACGCCCTGATCGCCTCGAACGTTTGATTCGCCGCGCCACTGCCACGGGGGATCGATCATCCCCCAACCCCATCTTTCGCCGATCTCGAAATCTCCGCAATTCTCAGTTGATGCCCTTCGCTCTCAAGCACATACTGATCTGGTCGCCGGTCAATCCGTCGATTCCCACCCCGGCCTTTTCGGGCCATCGGTCTTTCTCGGAGTTCCTTCGATGCGTCGCCTCTCCCTCTGTTTCGGTTTCGCCATCGCGCTCGGCATCCTCGCCCCGGCTTTCGCCGAAGACGCGAAGGTGAACCCGGCGACCAAGTCGTTGAACCGCGACAACGCCCGCCACAAGCAGTTTTTGAAAGTCGTCGAGAAGGGCGAAGGGGACGTGATCTTCCTCGGCGACTCCATCACCCAAGGTTGGGAAGGCAGCGGCAAGAAAGTGTGGGCCGAGTCGTTCGCTCCGCTCAAGGCCGTCAATCTCGGCATTGGCGGCGACCAGACCGGCCACATCCTCTGGCGCATCACCGATGGTAAAGAACTCGAGCCGCTCAAGCCGAAGCTCGCGGTCATCATGATCGGCACCAACAACACCGGTGCTCACACAGCCGAGCAAATCGCCGGCGGAATCACGGCCATCGTTGCGGAATTGCAGAAACAGAAACCCGAAATGAAGATCCTGCTGCTCGGCGTCTTCCCGAGATCCGCGAAAGCCGAAGACAAAATCCGGACGAAGATCAAAGAAATCAATGCGGCCATCTCGAAGCTCGACGACGGCAAGAAAGTCGTTTACAAAGACATCGGTGAAAAGTTTCTCGACAAAGAAGGCGGCCTCGACAAGAAGATCATGCCCGATCTGCTGCACCTGAGCGAAGAGGGCTACGGCATTTGGGCGAAGGCCATCGAAGCCGACGTCAAATCGATGCTGAAGTAGTTGAACAAAGATTTCACCCAACCCCTCTCCGAGCGGAGGGGGACCATGGAGTCGAGTCCATCATGCCGGTAAGCGGGGCGCACTTTTCCGTCGCAGGCGGATTGACGAACGCCGTGGCTACGGCGGTTCGATTCGATTGCGGCACGCTGCAGCTTTTCACCAAGAACGCGAATCAGTGGGCCGCGAAACCGATCGCGGATGCCGATGCCACTGCCTTCAAGACGGCCGCGGATTTGGCTAAGTTGCAGTTTCTCACGGCCCACGATTCGTACCTCATCAACCTCGCCGCGCCGGGCGACCAGTTGTTCCAGAAATCGATCGGCGCGTTCGTGATCGAGTGGGAACGGGCCGAGCAACTCGGGCTCGCGTATTTGGTGACGCATCCCGGCGCCCACGTCGGCAGCGGCGACGACGCCGGGTTGCAACGCGTGATCAAAGCGCTCGACGTCGCCAGCGCAAGTTGCCCGGGTTTGAAAACGCAAATTCTGTTGGAGACGACGGCGGGGCAGGGGACGACCCTCGGTCACCGCTTCGAGCACCTCGCCGCGATCCGGGCCGGGGTGCGGGAACCGGATCGTTTCGGCGTCTGCCTCGACACGTGCCACGTCTTCGCGGCCGGCTATCCGATTCACCTCCGAGACGGATTCGATGCGACCTTTGAAGAATTCGACGCGGTGATCGGCTTGGAACATTTGAAACTCTTCCACGTCAACGACAGCGTCAAGCCGTTGGGCAGCCGGGTCGATCGCCACGCGGGCTTGGGCCTAGGCCAAATCGGGGAAGGGGCGTTCCGAATGCTCGTGAACGACCCGCGTTTCGACGCGCTGCCGATGATTTTGGAGACGCCCAAAGAAGGACCCGACGGCGAAGAACTGGACCCGATCAACTTGGCGAAGTTACGGGTGGAGTATCGATCCCGGTGATCATCGGCTCAATTTGTCCGCGCCCGCCGTCGGGGTTTGGCCCACCGTCGCCATCGCCAACTTCAAAAACTCGGTCGCCAACTTTTGCACGTGCGCATCGACGGCGGCGCAATTTTTCGCCCACGCGTCTTCGCCGGCACCCGGCGTCAGCGGGGCCGAACTGGCTTCGATGTAAGCCTTCGCCTTCGGCTCGGTGCCGCTGGGCCTCAAGCAAACCTTCGCTTCGATGCCATCACTGGCGAGGCGGAAGATCAAGAAGTTCCGCGCGGCTTTGTCGGTATCCCCTTTGTACGGTCCCATCTTCCCGGCTTCGTCGCGGAGGTCCTCGAAGTGGGTCACGGGCATCCCCGCGATTTCCGTCAGCGGCTGATTCCGCAGGGCGTCGAGCATCTTCGCCATGTCTTGTTTGCCTTCGAGACCGGTCATCACGATGTTCATCAACTCGTTGCGATAGTAGCCGAACTGCCGGCTGAGATCGTCGAGCAGTTCGGGGATTGTCCGCTTCTGCCGCTTCAAGTGCAGGGCCAACTCGGCCATCAGCACGGCGGCGCAGGCGGAATCCTTATCGCGCAAGTCGGCCGTGGCGAGGATGCCGTGGCTCTCTTCGGTGGCGATGACGAAGTCGGCGGTCGTGCCTTTCACGTCGCCGAATTGTCCGGTCGATTCCAATTGCCAGAGCACGTCGGCATGGTATTTGAAGCCGACGAGCAGATCGTTGACAATTTGCGAGCCGAACTGCCGGGCGATGCGCGTGATCATGCCCGTGGTCACTTCGGTCGTGATGACGATGGGCGACGCCGGCATGTCCCCGGCCGCGGAGAGTCGGCCGAGTTTGAAGTAGGTCAGCAGCGCCGCGATTTCTTGACCCGTGAGGAACCGGTAATCGCCGCGACCGTCGGCGGAGGTGCAGGCCATGCCGCCGATGCGGTCGGCATCCGGATCGGTGGCGATGATGAGGTCGGCCCCGGTGGCGCGGGCCACGGTCTCGGCGCGGTCCAAGCACTCGCGGACTTCGGGGTTCGGCGTCTTCGTCACGTGCGAAAATTGTCCGTCCGGTTCATTCTGCTCCGGCACGAGGGTCAATTTGAACCCGGCCGCGATCAGCGTCTCGCCGGCGCAACCGCCGCCGACGCCCTGCAACGGCGTGTAAACGACGCGCAACTCACCGTTCTTCGGCGGGGCGATGAGGCTCGTCTTCCTGCAAAGGTCGATGTAGGCCGCGTGCGGGGCGTCATCGAGGAAATGCACTTTGCCCGACTTCACCGCGTCGGCCCACGGCAGGTGCTTAATGTTGATCACTTGATCGACGAGTTCGCTCATGATCTGGTCTTCGGGTGGCACCGGTTGGGCGCCGCGTTCGTCGTAGAATTTGCTGCCGTTGTCGTCGGGCGGGTTGTGGCTGGCGGTCATGTTCAACCCGCCTTGCGCCGCCAAGTGGCGGATGCTGAAACTGAGTTCGGGCGTCGACACGTACCGCTTCGTGTCCGGCGGCAGGATGTGCGAATGGATGCCGTTGGCGGCGTAGACCCCGGCAGCGTACTCGCAGAAATTCCGACTCGTCAGCGTCATCACGGGATTCGGCAACGCCGGATTGTAGAAGCCGCGCTTGTCCATGAATTTGCGCACGTCGTAGGCGAGCACGACACCGAGTTTCGGGTAGCCGGGGAACTTCTGTTTCAAGTATTCGGAGTGCCCTTGCAAGCTGGCGCCGAGCGTCCAGAGATTCATGCGGTTCGGCCCGATGCCGACGGAGCCCCGACAGCCGCCGGTGCCGAACGGGAGGATCTGGTAGAAGGAATCGAGCAGGAACGACCACTTTTTCTGGGCGATGAGCCATTCGATCTGCGGGACGTACCCGGAGTATTCCGACTCCGTGAGCCAAGAGTTGAGGAACTGCATCGCTTTCTCTCGGATCGAGACGGGTGCCTCGACGGTGGCGAATCCGGCTCGGGCTTCATCGAATGCGGACATAGCAAATCCTCGGGAGTTGGGACTTTTGTATCAGATCGGTCGCGCACGGATCGCGGCTTCTAAGTCGCGGGTGATCCGCCGGCGGATCCGCAGTTCGTCTTCGTCGAGCCAGCTGCGCATGTCGGGGCCGAGGCCGAATTCTTCGTTTACGACGGCGGTGATCGCGGTATCGATCAACTCCAGCGGCTTCAGCGCGTAATATCGGGCCGTGGCACCGCCGGCGGCGATGGGGCCGAGGCGTTGGAACAGTTCTTCCAAGCGACCGAGGGCCAACCGCGGCGGGGCGTGCGCGAGCGCGTGCGCGTAAGCGAGCGCGATGCGCGTGCGGTCGCGTTCATTCGAGAGGCCGACGACGAACAACCGTTCGCGCGCGTCGTTGAGGATGCGGTTGCCGCGCTCGACCTCGCCCAGTGCGAACCAGCCGATGGCGGCGCACAGCTGCATCTCCGGGTCGTCGGCCCCGACCCGGTACCAGCGCGCCAGCAAGGGCCGGAGTTCGGCCGTCAATCCGCAGCGGCTCAACGCGCGGAACAACCGCGGTGCCGTCAGGCGGAAGATTTCGCGGGCCGTCGGGTCGTTCTCCTCGAGCGCGCGGCTCAAGCTCGTCAACAGCGCCCGCAAACTGTCCGGGTGGTCGAATTCCACGGCCGACGCCCCGACGACTTCGACCGCGCGCGCGGCGAGGCGGATCGAATAGCCCGGCGAATCGGTTTCGACGATCCCGCGGAGCCGCAACGCCTCCGGCAGCAACTCCAAAGCGAGCGGGGTGAGCGCGAGGACTTCCGCGACGGCCTCGGGGGCCCGTACGACTTCGAGCAGCGCGAGGATCACGCGCGGCAACGATCCCGCCGTGCGATCGGATTTCACCGCGTCGAGGAGAGATCGCACGGTCGATCCGTCGGGCGTCGCATTCGCTTCGAGCAATCGGATCAACGACCGACCGAGGTCGTCGTCCCCCATCAGGGCGAACAACGGCCGGCCGCCGAATTCGGAGCGCCCCCGGCGCCGGCCGAGGATTTGCGAATGGGCCGACAACTTCGCCACGGCGTACTCGCCGAGTTCATCGAGGGGCGCACCATCCGCATTCGATGAGTCGAGTTGGGCACCGAGCGCGAGTTGGATTTCCCCGCGGAAATACTCTTGCAATCGCCGGTGGACGCCCGTGACGGCATCGGGGTGGGGTGCGGCGGACGCCGCGTCGCCGAGTTCGTTCGCGCGGCCCCGGTCGCCGAGTTTGGCGAAGCCCCATGCGAGCATGCCATCGGCGTAGCATGCGGTGCAGGTCCGGTCCGCATCGGACGCGGCCCAAGCCGGTCGGTCGTCCGTCGCTTGCCGCTTCAACCAGCGCTGGATCGGTTCCCGGCAGCGCACCAGCCAATCGCGCGCGAGCGGAAAGCGGTCGCTCCCCGACAGCCCTCGAAAGCGCAGGAACGACGGCGTGTCGAGCGCGGCGAGAGCGGTCTCATTTTGAAGCCGGGCGAACAGGCGATCCCGGCACCGCGCGAGTTGGAGCGCGTCCCCACCGGCGAGATCGGCGAGCGCCGTTCGGGCGAGCCAAACCATCCGGCACGGCAACTCGTCCTCCGCGCGATCCAGTTCGGCCGACGCCGCGCGGGGGTCGATGCCGGGCGTCACCGCGACTTGCGCCGCCGGGGCGTGCGCGAGCCGAATCCGTTCGACGAGCCGGCCCCGTAGCGGGGTCGTCTTCGCCCCGCGCGTTTCGAGTTTGGCCCACGATTGCAGCCAATCTTCGGGCGGCTTGGCCATCCCCCAAATCGCGTGGAGCCAGCAGAGGACGGCGTCGGCCGGGTGGCCGCCCTCGGCGAACAACTCCGCGAGTTCGGCCCACTCCGCGTTCCGCGCCGTTGCATCCCGGCGAAAAAGAAGCTCTTGCAACTCGGCCCGGCGGGCCAATCGCTCTTGCTGCGAGAGCCGCGTCCGGCGCGGAACGCCGTGCGTTTCGACAGGTTCGTCAGGTTCGATCTCGTCTGCGATCGACGTGTCCCGCGACGGGGCGAAGAGCCGGCCCGCCCATTTGAAGAAGCGGCTGCGCGCCGTTTCACCGGGCCCGGCGGGCGCCGGCGGCGGGCGGTACATCGGCACCGCGCCGGAAGACATCGAGCCCGGTCCCGGTTCGGGAATCGCCACGAAACCGGTCAACGCGAACGGTGTTTCGGAGGGTCGCGCGCGGTGGATCGCGAGCGCCGCCGGGGCCGTGTATCGGATCACTTCGGCAAGCGGTCGAAACGCGGCGGTGGGAAAGCGATTGCCGCGCACGCTATTCCCGGCCGATTCGAGCCACGCCATTTCTCCGGGCTGTATTCGCAACTCCCGTAGCAAGACCGCGTCGCGGACGACCGGGGCCAATTCCCGGTTGGACGGGATCCACAATTGTTTCCAGCGCGGATGCGCGGCGAAAGAAATCCACGACCCCGCCGGGGCGAAGTCCGGGCGCGAACCGGTCGTTCTGAGGGCGATGCAGGCCCCGTCCGCACTCCAAAGTTGCGCGATTTCGAGTCGCCGCCCCGCGCGGGGATCGATCGATTCGAGCGGACCGCGAACGTCCGCGAGCGAACCGGGGTGAATCCAAAGCGAATCGATTTCGTCTCCGGTCGTGCGGGGCTTCAACCGGAGGGCGATCTCGATCCGCGCGAGAGGCATTGTGGGACACGCGCACGCCGGGGCGAGCCGGAGGGCGAAGACTTCGCGCGGGGCGTGCCACGGATCCAAATCGAACCGTCGCCAGCCTTCGGTCACCGAAACGAGAGTCGCACGGGAATCGCCGGCGCTCGGCGCGAGCGAGTGCATCCAACCCGATTCCACCCAGAAATTCGTCGCGGCGAGGCGATAACTCCGGATCGCGGAATCGGGTTCGGTCCGACTCCGTTCGATCCAATACTCGGGGGCTCGTGCCGAGCGTACGAACGCCGCATCGGCCGTCAATTGGAAGCCGTCGATCGGGCTCCCGCAGCGCGCGAGTTCCCCGAGGAAGTTCGCCAGCCGCGTCGGCGAAAGTTCGAACAACACGGGCGCGTCCACCGACTGCTCGTCGCAGCGTTTCAAAGGGAGCGCCGCCGGCCAGCAGGGGTATTGGCGGAATACCGATTCGGCGGGGCTGGCGAACGGGCGGACACCGATATGGGCCAGCGCCGCAAAGGCGTCTTTGGAGAGCGCCGCCCGCGAACGCACCCAAAATCCGCCGGGACCCGGCGCGGCGGCGACCTCCGCGTCGGCGACATCACCGGGGATGATCCCGGACGCGAGTGCGAGCCGAAAAGCGTCCGCATTGGGGAAGAAGAGGGAGAGCATGGGCCGGCACCCGGTGGATCAAAGCCGGCTCTGGGCGAGGGACGTTTGCATATCGCGGTGGAGGCGCCGCCGGACGAGGAATTCGTCTTCGTCCAGCCAACGCCGCCCCCCCGGCCCGAGGGCGAAGTCGTCGCTGACGATCGCGAGGACGACCTCTTCGACGATGTTGAGGTGCAGCCGGGAATAAAATGGGGCCGTCGAATAGCCGACCGGCACGCGCGCGGGATCCATCCGCTCGAAGAGTTCGGCGATGCGGGTCAGGCCGCTTTCGCTCGGGCCTTGGGCCACGGCCGCGATATAGCCCTGCGCGAGCTTGGCGAATTCCACCGGCGGCGGATCGTTGGCCCGGCGGCTCGGCGCCAATAACTCCGCCCGGGCTTCGTCCAAGATGGGATTGGCTTGGTCGAAATTGCCGAAGGTCAACCAACCGCTCGCCATGTTGAGGAGGGTCTGCAGGGCGCGCCACCATTGATCCGGCCGGGCGGCGTACCGGGTTTTCCATTGCTGCAAAGTTTTGCCTTCGAGAACGACCGCCAAGATCCGCCGGAGGAGTTTGTCGATCTCGTCGCGCAGGCCGAGTTTCCGGAGGCTCCGGAGACATTGCCCGGCGACGAAGTTGACGAGTTCGAAGCGCTGGTCGACCGCTTTGGTCCCGACCAATTCGACGAATTGATCGAGCAACCGGCCAACGAGATCGCGGCGGTCGAAATGGGCCGCGAGGAACAACGATCGCTCGAGGAGTTGGCCTTGAATGCGGTTGAGTTCCGGCACCGAATCAAACACTGCATCGGCTTTGAGGCTTTCGGGGACGAGGCCCAAAAGTTCCAACGTGAAGGCTTCGCCCGCGCGGATGGCCCACGGCACGGCCGCGTGGAGGGTCAGCAGGCGCACCGCCGCGAGCGGGCGCGGGTCTTTGCCGCCAATGCCCCCGCGGTAGAGTGTGCGGACGTGCCGGGCGAGCTCGGCGGGTTCGCGCAGCGAACCGATCTTGTAGAGGGCTTTGAGGAATTCATCGCCGTCGCCCATGATGTGCGCGTACGGGCTGTTGCGCTCTTGCGGTTCCAAAATCGTCGATTGCTGCCGCATCCGCGCGATGGCGAAATTCGCCATCGCGTGCGGGCTGTTCGCGATCCCCTTTCCGAGAACCACCAATTGGTCGATCGCTACGATCAGTTCGCGCGGTAGGCTCATCGCGGGCGGCTTCCCGGCCAGAGCCTCTTCGACCCGGTGGCGGAACGCCTGGAACAGGTAGTGGGCCGTCAGCGATTTCGCGTCGGCCGGCAGGCGGGGCTCCATCTCTTTCCGGGCGGACTCGAGCATCGTTCTCGCCGAAGTGATCTCCCCGAGTTTCGCCTGTGCGAACGAGAAGAGCAGATCGATGTACGGGAGCGTCTGACGGTTATCCCGCGCGCCGGTGGCGGTGGGCGATACGGTTGCCGCCTCGGCCCATTTCCGGCAGAGTCGGTGCAAGGTCACCGCTTGATCGCGGACCAAACGGACTCGTTCCGAATCCTTCAGCCCCGCGGTACGGAGGAAAAAGGGCAGGTCGGTCTCGGCGTTCAAGCCGCCATCGAGCAGCCGCTGGAGGATCCGATCCCGCACGCGGGCCAAACCGAGTATGTCGGCCCCGGTTTGCGCGGCCATCTCCAACGCCAACAGCCAGACGGCCCGTACCGGGAGCTTGCCGTCGTTCGCTTCCAAATAGTGTTGGATCGCGGGCAATCGCGCGGGCAACCACTCGGGTGCCGGGTCGAGAATCAACGCGGCCAACGCGGCGCTGGCGAGTTGACGGACTTCGATGCGATCCGGATTTTGGCTGCGGAGAAGTTGGTCGATTTCAATCCCCGAAAAACCGGCCGATTCTTTTCGATTCGGGTGTTCGGTTCGAAACCAGCCCGCCGCGAGTTCGGCCGGGAGCGAATCGTACTCCCACATCGCGTTGACCCAGCAGATCGCGGCTTCGGCCGCATCGCCGGCGCCGGTGTTGGCCCGCGCCAATGCCGGCCACAACGACTGCCGCTCCGGTCGGTCGAGTCCGCCGTCGTATCTCTGAAATTCGTCTTGCAGCGCCTGCCGGCGGAGCTTCCATTCGTCGATGCGTTGCGACTCATCGACCGGCTTCGGCGTGACGGATGCAAAGTTTTGCGAAGCGCCCGCATCGAGTGCCGGTGGCACCGACTCCGGTTGCAGCGGACTGTGGCCATCGGTCGGAATGCTCCGGCCGCGCTCTTTCGTGCCGCGGTCCGGACCGCGTGGCTTCGCGGCGACATCCGAACAGACGAACGATTCAAAATCGAATTCCGTTGCGGCGATCCACGCCTTCAGCGGTGCTGGCGACGATTCCAAAATGTAATCGACCCAGTGCTCGAGTGGGCGGAACGCGTCTTCGGCCATCGATTCGGGGACGAACGCGCCGTCGGTCCCCGGCGACAACCAAACGACCCGGTCCGGATCGCCGGCCAAGAGCGTGCGCACCGCGTCGCGGCGCAATTGCGGATGCAGCCGCGATCCCGTCGGGAGGTACAGATTCGTCAATTTGAAATACGGTTTGTATCCGACCGCCCCGGAGAGTTCGAGCGCCGGTGGCGGCAATTTCGACGGGCTGAGCCGCAGGGCAATCACGCTCTCGGCAGCGTCGCCGGGTTCGGATACGGCGAAGCGGAGCCGCTGGATCAACCGGTCATCGGCGTCGCGCACGAAGGCGTCGAGCCGCTCGGCGGCGCGATCGCGCAGTACCCAGAACTCGGGGAGATCGGCCGCATTCCCCGCCGCAAGCTTCAGCGGAATCGTCAGTTTCTCCGGTTTTTCGACGGCCTGCCACGACGTCGGCGCCGAGGGCAGCGGGAATTGGAGCGCGTCGTAAATGTCGCGGAAGGGCGGGTCGTCGAGGTAGGTCCACTTCCGCCCCGGTCGAATCAACAGCATTTGCTCGTTGGCGAGTTTGATGCGCGATGCGACGGGGTGTCGGTACCCGATCTGCACCCAGACCCGCGGGGCCTGTTCGACGAACGCGGTGAGGGTCCGCAGCGAACCGGAGAAATGCGGGTCGAGCGATTGCAACAGCGTGTAGTACGGCGGTCCGACGACGCGGAGCAGCACGCGGCTCTCGCCTTCGGTTTCGAGCCAGCAGTAGCTTTGGCGGTCGTTGCCGAGGCGGAGCATTTCGCCGACCAACTGCGGCAAGGTCGCCGGGTCGGGCACTTCGAAAATCACCGGCGTCTGCGTCGAGAACGGCGGGGTTTCGTCCCGCTCGGCGTTGAGCGCTTGCAGCCAACACGAGATTTCTTCAGTCGGACCGGAGATGGTTTTCAAGGCCGCGACGTTCAACCGGGTCAGTTCGCCCGCGGCCTTCTTCGAGACTTTGCCAGCGGTTTCCAGAAGGAGGCGACCGTCCGTTTCGACGCGCACCCGTGCCGGGGCGAGTGTCAATTCGGCCGGCAACAGCGTGCCGGTCGCCGCGAGGCGGAACGTGTCGAGGTCGGGGAAACTGAGGATCATGTCAGCTCTGGCCCTGGGCGGTCTTTTTGCGCTCGGCTTCGCTCGGTTCGTTCGTCGCCTTCGGTTCGAGCGAACCTTCGCGCTCGATGACGATGTCGCCCAAATCCTCGGCCTTCATCCCTTTGCCGACCAATTTCTCAACGATCCGCTTGTGCAATTGCTCGTGCTCGATCGGCAGCGAATCCGGGTCCGATTCGAGCTTCACGATGATGTTCTGCTTCCCGGTCGTCGGGTCGCGCCGGAGGAGGATCAAGACTTCGGCCATGTGTGGAATTCCTAATGAAACTTTGCCGAGTGACCAATCCTCGAGTCCAGCGAGAAGTCGCACACCCTTGCGTAGACTCAGCGTCCAAACGCTGGACTCAGCGTCCAAACGCTGGACTCAACGTCCAAACGCTGGACTCAGCGTCCAAACGCTGGACTCAACGTCCAAACGCTGGACTCAACGTCCAAACGCTGGACTCAACGTCCAAACGCTGGACTCAACGTCCAAACGCTGGACTCGACACTCAACCCTTGAACTCATCCGCATACTTGCTCCGCACCGCTTCGATGATCTCGTTGATGCGGGTCGATTCGATCGTCTTCACGCGCATCAATTCCTCGCGGACGCTCTCGAGTTCCGCCCTATGGTCGAGCAAAATTTTCGCGGCCCGCGCTTGGGCCTCGACGATGATCGTGTTCACCTGACGGTCGATGGCTTCGGCCGTGCTTCCCGAGATCACTTCGCGGGCGCCTTTTTCGTCGCGGTAGACCCGCAGTGAGGCTTGCAACCCGGACATCCCGCAGGTCTCGACGATCATCATCGCCAGTTGCGTGGCGCGGAACAAATCCCCCTGCGGATTGCCGAACGCGCTCGCCCCGGTACTCACATCGCCGATGAGCAATCGCTCGGCTTCGATACCGCCGTAGAGGACGCAAAGCCGGTCGAACAATTCGCTGCGGCTGTAGCCGACCTTGCGGGTGTCGTCTTTTTTGTACCCGGTGTAAAACGGCGCCCAAGGCATCTCGGATTGGATGGTGACGCGTTCGGGGTGCGGGTGATGCAGGCAGAAGAGCGACACCACGAAGTGCCCGCCTTCGTGCGTGGCCACGAGGATGGAATCTTTGTCGCTGAGATCGACCTTCTCTTCGTACTCGTTGAAGCCGCGTTCGATTTCTTTTTGGGTCGACGGCCCGACGATGTCGTCCCGCAGGCGAACGCGGGCCACGGATCGACAGAGGGCGTTCAAATGGTCCCCGCTGAAGGCGGTACCGGTGCTCGTCATGAAGTTTTCGCCGGTGCGACGCACGGCGTAATCGATCGCCTCGTCGGTGAAATCGAGCTTCATCTTCTTGTCGTAGATCTTCAAAATCTCGCGGCGGTCGGTGTCGTCCGGATAAGGAATGTGCAAGTGGAACTCGAACCGGCCAGGGCGCAGGAGAGCGGGGTCGAGCGATTCGACGAAGTTCGTGGTGCCGACGACGAAGACGAGTTCCTCTTTGTGGAAGCCGTCCATCTCCGTCAGGAGTTGGTTGACCATACTGTGTTCGACGCCGGAGCCGGAGTAGCTGCCGCGGCGCGTGGCAAAGGAATCGAGTTCGTCGAAGACGATGATCGCGGGGGCCGATTGCCGGGCCTTGTGGAAGACCATCCGCAGGTTTTCTTCCGACTCGCCGACCCACTTCGATTTCAATTCCGGCCCGGAGACGATGGTGATCGCGGCGCCGATGGCGGTGGCGATAGCTTTGGCGAAGTAGGTTTTGCCGGTGCCGGGCGGGCCCCAGAAAATCATTCCGCGGGGGATCAATTCTTCGAGTCGGGCGATGTCGTCCGGGTTAGTCGAGGCATCGCGGCGGGCGAGGACATCGAGGATTTCTTGGCGGAGTTGTTTCTTGGTTTTGGCGTAGCCGCCGATGTCCCGGTCGAGGTCGACATCGGGGATTTCGAGCGCCCCGGACAACGTCGCTTGGCGGAGTTGCAGGTATGCCTTCTTCGGGTCGGCGGGGTAATCTTCGCCTTCCAAAGTCGAGAGTAATTTCCGCAAGCGCACGGCGTTCAAACCCGAAACATATTTATAAAGCTGCCACGGGTTGAACGTCTTGCCGAACTTGCGGGCCTCGCGCTGGGTCACGATCTTTTTCAGCGTCGTGCGGTTCAATCCGAGGATGCTGAGCCGGTGCGGGAACAGATTCTCGATCACCTTCGGCAGCGGGAACGACGGATCTTTGAACCCGAGCCAGACGAGGTCGGGGTTCTCGTAGAGCAGGGGGATGACCTCGCGGGATTCCCCCGTCAGGCCGCCGGTGTTCGTCGTCAGCAAATCCAAGTGCGGCAGCACGACGACCCGTTTTTCCACGGCTCCCCGCACCGCTTCGCGCAGTTGCGAGATCATAGTGCCGATCAGACCCATCGGCGCGGCGCCGGCGTTCGAGCCTTCCGCTTCGCGGGGTCGGCCGTCGAGATAGATGCACTTCACGTTACGCTCGCGCAAACGCGTGCGGACGCTCATGAACACGAACGGCGCGAGTTCTTTATCGCACTCCACGAGGCTCGGCAAGCCGCGCAGGATGTTCCCCGCGATCTCGGCGAGTTCCGCGGCGTAGGCCACATCCACGGCCTGTTGAAGGTCGAGCGACGAGGGGAGTTCGGCTTCGGCGGTCAGGATGGACATCTTCACCTGGAGTTCGGAGTTCGGAATGCGGAGTGCAGAAAAGGCGAGGAGATCGATCTTGGATTCCGCACTCCGAACTCCGCATTCGTTAAACCTCGATTTTGATCGTCAGCGAACCGGTCTCTTCGTCTTCGGTCAGTTCCTTGATATTGCCGAGCTGCCGGGCTTTCTGCTTGAGCGCTTCGCGGGTCACTTTGTTCACGACCTCGCTCAGTTCCGGTTGCAGGTCGCAGAGCTTTTCTTCCAACTCGGCCGTGGCTTGCCCTTGCAGTCGTTCCGATTCGCGCTCGGCCTTTTTGTCGATGTCGTCGTCGAGTTGTTTCTTCAAGCGCTCGCGGAGTTCCTGCTGGCCGGGGCCGACGTCGTCGTAACCGAAGGTCTCGCGCTTCGATTCGAGCGTGACCTCCTCGCCCACTTGCGACTTCACCGAGACCTCAAACGTCTTCGGATTCACCGTCACAGTGGTGTTGCCATCGGAACGGGAGAGCGTGCCGTCCGGGTTCTCGGCGTATCCCTTTTGAATCAATTCTTTCTTCAGCAACTCCGCCATCACCTCGGGCGGCAGAATCTCGAGAACTTCGAGCTGCGTGCAGATCTCATCCGAGCCTTTCAGCTCGCGGGTCGACGATTCCTTCACCGTGATCCGATAGGCTCTGCTCATTCGATGGCTCCGAAAGATTTCACCACAGAGACACAGTGCAGGAGGAAGATTTTTACCGCGGAGAAAGAAGAGGACGCGGAGTCAATCCAGAATCAGAGATGGGCACCAGCAGTGACCAAACTCTTTTGAATCGTTTCTATTTCATCTTCTCCGCGTCCTCTTCTTTCTCCGTGGTGAAAATCTTGCTTCTTCTTCACCCGGTCCGCAGGGGGTCCAGTCGTTCGACCAGTGCCCGGGCTTTCGCCGCAACGGTGTCGCCGCGGGCCAATTCCCAGTCCGCTTTCCAGAGTTGGCTCGCGGCGTAGTCCTCCTCATAATAGCCGACGTTGCGGGCTTGTCGTTCCCAGCTTTGCAGGGTTTCGAGCTGCCGGGGGAAGGCTAGGGCCACCCGTTGCGTTTCGATCCGATCCGCCAAACGTCCAGGACCTTGGCCCTGGAGGCCGCCCGTCCAGAATCCGAGTCCGAGTTCGGGCGGGGCGAGCAAGACGGAATTGGCCACGAGCACAAACCGGGCGAGATCGGGCCGGCGGGCCTCATTCGCGGCTTTCAAAAAAGCCCGGAGCGTCTCGAGCTCGACTTCGCCTTGCCGGCGCATCCGCTTCCAATCGCCGATCTGCCCCTTGGCCCGCTCCGAGCGAATCCACCGCTTAGCGAACACCGGCTGGAGGCATTCGAGGATCGCGACCCGGGTCCCGGTGAAACAGCCCGTGAAATCCGGCACGGCGCCCGCGAAGTCACCGGCATAGGCGAGCCGCACCAGCGGGTTGCCCCGAAAGTAGTGTTTCTCGACGAGGGCCTGAGCCACTTCCGGCTCGGCCTTCAATTCGTCGTAGGCCATCAGGAAAAAGAGTTCGTCGGCCGCCGTCAGTCCGCCCGGCGCATCCCACCGATTCGAAGTATCGGTCGGTTTTTCGGCTGTCAACCACATCAGAAACGCCAAGGGACTTGGGCCGAATGCAAGCTTCCGCAATTCTAATGGCAGTCGTTCCCAGACACGCCCTTCCGTCGGCCGGCGATCGACCAAGAATCGCTCACGCCGCCAGCCACCCGATTCGGCGAGGTGCAAGACGCTCGCTTTGGCCAAGGTATCTTGGGCGATGCGGACGCAGACGCGGCTGAGGCAGGGCGGGGCGGGGAGCTTCGCGTACACGAGGTTCATGGCCTGATCCGCCGGCATCTGGCCGACGAGGAAGCGCAGGATCCGGAGCATGTTGTACTCGAAGCGCGACACCGCCGGCGGGCCGGTGGGCGCGAGGGCGGTCGTCATACGTCGGCTCCACTTTTGCGTTTCCAGCCCTTCCACAATCCTAGAGCGGGAATCGCGGGGAAGCCGTTGACGACGATTTCGCTACCGCGCACCCGGATTTCGAGTGTGTTCGACTTCTGCCAACACGGGTCATCCGCACGGTATCGCGCCGTCAAAAAATGGATACGCTGATTGGTCGAACCGATCCACCGCCGCGAGAAATCGGGCCGCTCACGCTCGTACGGCCCATCGACGAGAATGTCCGTCTCCGCGAGCAACGCCGTCGTCGCAGGGTCGTTCTTCGCTTCCAATTCTTCCCGCAGATACCCCGTGAAGACCATCACCGACAGCCCCAATTCTTGCGCTTCCCGCGCGAGTGCGGCCGCCCCCTCCGCATGGGCGAACGGTTCTCCGCCGAGCAGAGTGATCCCTTCGATTTCCGATCGTTGCCATTGTTCGACGATGTCCACCAGTGCAACCGCTTGCCCACCCTTGAACGGCAAGTACTCCGGGTTGCAGCAACCGGGGCAGCGCAGCGGGCAGCCTTGGAACCAGAGCGCGAACCGCCGCCCGGGCCCTTCGGCTTCCGTACACGGCACGACGGTGGCGATTTGCAGAATCATGAGAGGATTATACCCGCGCGATGGGCACGTGGCTCTGCAACGCACCGAAGGGCTGAAAAAGGATTCAACCCTCGGCAGGTCTCCCAGGAATACGCACCATTCCTTTCCCACCCACAAATCCTTCGCAGGTGATCTCCCGATCCACGAAGCGGCGGATGGTGCTGATGTTCGTCAGCAGGTGGTTGGTCACTTCCGAGACGGCGAATTCGCTGGCATCGTTGCTGAAAGCGTGCGGCAAAAGAATCTGGTCGGCCGAGTGCGGATCGACCGGGCAACCGCTGGCGCGATACTCCAACGCTTCTTCGACGGCGGCATCGGCGACCGCTTCGGCCGGGCGGCCGCGTTCCCCGAGGGCGGTGAACACCGTCGGCACCGGCGCTTGCCGGAAAACGACTCCCGCCACTGCTCCGGGACCATTCTCCCAAGATTCCTCCGGGATGTGGCTCTCGATGTCGGCCATCTTTAGTTTGTGCTTCATCCGCCGCGCCAGCGTTTTCCCAACCGACGCCGGGAGGTCGGCCGTGCCCGCGAATCCCCCGGCCGTCGTCAGCGGCGGGCAGGACGTCAGATTCAATCCGCGCACGCGGGACGCCGGTTGCAGGACTGCTTCGATCTCGCCGCCGCCGCGCGGATAGAAGCCGGCGCGGATCATGTTCAGCACCGCGTCGAGGCCGAGTTTCGCCAAGTACCCGGCCCACGTCGTTTCGAGGAAATGGTAACTCGGCGCCGCCATGACGTGCGTGCCACCCGTGATCTGTACTCGGCTCGATCCGTCGCCGCGCAGGATCAACGGCAGGTAGACGGTGTGCAGCACGAGCGCCGTCGCCCCGGCCGTGTTGATGACGAACCGGTAGTCGCCGGATTTCACCGGCCCCGGCTCGAAGTGCAGCACGCTCGAGCCGAGCGCCCCGCCCTTGTAGATCGCCCCGCTGATCTGCGACGCGGCCCGGACGCAGGCCAAATGCTGCGCCGCCAGCCCCGGTTTCGGCCGGTTCGCCCGGATGTTGATGAGCTTGAAGGGCTTCCCGGTCAGCAGGGACAGCGTCAACGACGAGCGCAGAATCTGCCCGCCCCCTTCGCCCTCGCTACCGTCGATCTGGATCATGGTGGCACCGCAGTCCGAAGGAATCGTCTGAACCCGGACGCTCGAGGTCGAGCCGAGGTTCGCCGCGCCGTTGCCGTCGGCGCGGTGAATGATAACTTTATCTGCTGCGATGCAGGTTTACTTTCCCGGATCTTTCCATGAGCGATACCCCGAACACCCCACCCGCCCCGAATCCGGCCCCGCGCCCGAACTCGGGTCCGCCGCAACCGGGCGGTCCGCGCCCCGGTGCCAAAACCTTCCCGCGCGCCGGGGAAGGGCACCGTCCGCCGCGCGAGGAGAAGCCTCGGTTCGACGGCTCCGCACCGCCGGTGCTCGACCGGAAAGATTTCTCGCAGTCGCGGCCGAACAAGCGGATGCTCGACGCCAGCATCGAAGCCGAGATGGAAGCGGCGCTCGCCGGATTGGACGTGTCCCGACTCGAAGAGCAAGGCTCACAAAAGCCGGCGGCCAAAGTCCCCGGTGGCAAGAAAAAAGGGACGATCGTCTCGATCCACGGCAATGACGTCTTCGTCGACGTCCCCGGCGGTCGCGGGCAGGGCTTGATCTCGCTCGATCAATTCGACACGAAGCCGGCCGTCGGCGAGGTCGTCGAGTTCTCCATCGAGCGCTACGACGCCGCCAACGGCCTCGTCCTGCTCACGCGGCAAGGCTCGGTCCAAAGTGTGAGCGACTGGTCGAACATCTCGCTCAACATGATCGTCCTCGTCAAAGTCACGGGGATGAACAAGAGCAAATCCGGCATGACGATCGAAGCCTCGGGGGTGAAGGGCTTCTTGCCGCTGAGCCAACTCGATTTGTACCGCGTGGAATCGCCGGAACAGTTCGTCGGGCAGATGCTGAAGGTGCAAGTCGTCGAACTCGACCGCGAAGAGCGGAACCTCATCGTCAGCCGGCGGGCCGTCCAAGAACGCGAGCGTGAAGAGAAGCGCGAGCAACTCTGGGCGACCCTGGAAGAGGGCCAGACCCGCATCGGCGTCGTGCGGATGATCAAACCATTCGGGGCGTTCGTCGATCTCGACGGCGCCGACGGATTGATCCCGATCTCCGAACTCAGTTGGCAGCGCATCGGCGACCCGAGCGAAGTCGTGCAGCTCGGCCAGCGCGTCGAAGTCGTCGTCAAGCGGCTCGACACCGCCACGCGGCGGATCTCGCTGAGCCTCCGGCAACTCTTGGCCAACCCGTGGGACGATTTCGCCAAAACCTGCCGGCCCGGTTCGCGCGTGATGGGCAAAGTCACCCGACTCGAAGACTTCGGCGCGTTCGTCGAACTGTCGCCCGGAATCGAAGGGTTGATCCATATTTCGGAACTCAGCACCGAGCGAGTCCGCCGGGTGCGCGACGTTGTCACCGAAGGTCAGCAAGTCGAAGTGCAAGTGATGGTCGTGGATGCGGAGAAAAAGCGGATCGGATTGTCGCTGAAGACGATCCAAGCCGGCGAAGCGGCTGTAGCCGAAGCGGCTGGGGAAGCCGAGCGGCAGGCCGACGCGACGGAAGCGGCCGCGCGGATGGCGAACCGCTCGACGAACCCCAATCTCCGCGGCGGCATCGGCGACGGGAAGCCGCTCTTCGGGGACGCGTGAACCGTCGGGGCGATTTCGACAATCCGGGCAAACCGCGGGCGATGTGACAGCGTATTAACAGCAACCTCGCCCCGTGCGGAAAGTCGCCCCGATGTCGCACCCGCCCGCCACGAGCTACTTGCCCACGCCCGAAGCCCAACCCCCCGCCGAATTGGCTCACTTGGTCGATAGCCTCCGCGACAACGTCGCCGGGGTTTTCCTCGGCAAGGCGGAGGTCATCCGCTTCGCCGTCATCGCGTTGCTCGCCGACGGCCACCTTCTGCTCGAAGACGTTCCCGGCGTCGGCAAAACGCTGCTCGCCAAGGCGCTCGCCAAGAGTTTGGAGTGCAAATTCTCGCGGATCCAATTCACGCCGGACTTGCTGCCGGGCGATTTGCTCGGCACGAACATTTTGAATCAGCGGGAGGCGAAGTTCGAATTCGTCCCCGGTCCGATCTTCTCGCAGGTCGTCGTCGCGGATGAAATCAACCGGGCGACGCCTCGCACCCAGTCGGCCCTCCTTGAAGCGATGAGCGAACGCCAAGTGACCATCGACGGCGTCACCCGGCCGCTCGGGCCGCCATTCCTCGTGCTCGCCACGCAGAACCCCTACGAGTTCGAGGGGACTTACCCGCTGCCCGAAAGCCAGCTCGACCGCTTCATGATGCGGGTGAAAATCGGCTACCCGGATCGCGCCTCCGAGCGTGCGATCCTCACGCAGCACCGCCGCGGGGAACCGGTCGACCACCTCAAACCGGTCCTGCGGCCCAGCGACATCGTGGCGCTCCAGATGGTGGTCCGCAGCGTGAAGGTCGAACCCCCCGTCGCGGACTACCTCCTCGATTTGATCGAAGCGACCCGCGTCCATTCGGAAGTCTCCCTCGGGGCGAGCACGCGGGCGGCACTGTCGTACTACCGTGCCTCGCAAGCCCTCGCCATGCTGTCCGGCCGGCAGTACGTGACGCCCGACGACGTCAAGGCTTTGGCGGTGCCCGTGCTGGCACACCGCATCATGACGAAGGCGTGGGACCAAGGCGGTCGCAACGACACCGAGTCCGTCGTGGCCGATATCGTGTCGAAAACGAAAGTGCCCGTTTAACATCCCCCGAGGCGGACGCGTGGCCCCGACATCCCCCGCCGCCGGGACAATGCCGACCCCCCGCACGGGCTACCGGGCTGGTCCCGCCCTCGTTTGGTGGCTTTTGGCAGCGGTGCTCGTCGGCGTCGTCGGCTGGATGAAAACCATCAACGTTTTGTTGCTAGTTTCCTACACACTGGCCGCGCTCCTCGCGATCAACGCCTTTCTGGCCCACCGGATGACGCACGGCATCACGGCCCGTCGCATCCCGCACGCCCCCGCCTTCTCAGGGGAAGAAACCACGCTCCATGCGGAGTTTACCAATCCGGATGACCGTGTGAAGTCGCTGAGTTTGGCGGAAATGGCCGGGCCCAACGGCGCAGTTTGGTACGCCCCGCATTTCGACGGCGCCTCCACCATTCCGGCCTCGACGAAGGCCACATTCCTCACGCGGGGTCGGCATCCGTTGCCGCCTTTGGTCGCCCGTTCGGGTTACCCGCTCGGCATCTTGGCGTTCCAGCGCACTCTGACCACCGCCGGCGAACAACTCGTCTTGCCGCCGCTCGGGACGGTAAACGCGCGGTTGCTGAAACGATTCCTGATCCGCACCGGCCACGGGGACGATCGCTCGCGCCGCCCCCCGGCCCGCTGGACGCCGAGCGACGGCGATGTCCGCGGCCTCCGCCCGCACCGGACGGGGGACGGCGTCCGCGACATCCACTGGAAGACTTCGGCCCGCCGGGGGAAATGGATGGTGCGCGAATACGACCAAACCGCCCCGATCGACCTCACCATTTTCGTCGAACCTTGGGTGCCGAGTGGCCCGGCGGAAGCCGCCTCGCAGCGGAAACTGGAATGGGCGTTGTCGTTCGCGCTTAGTGCGGCATGGGCGTGGGTCCACGAAGAAAGCCCCGGTACCATTGCGCTCGTCGTCTGCGAACGGACGATTTCGGTGCATTCGGGCCCGGGGACACCGCTGTTTGTCCGCGAGGGTTTTTTCAAACTCGCCGAAATCGCCGGGACTGCAGACATAGACGCGACCGCGCTCTACCGCGTCCCGGCGCTGCGCCACAAAGCCGCGCGGCTCGTCATCAGTACCCGTCCGCGCGGCCCCGTCGCAGGGGCGATCCGCGCGGCCGGGCTCTCGTTCGCCGCCGTCGATCCGAGTACGCCGATCCACTGGTTCGCCCCGCCGAGCGCCGTGGCCCCGATACCCTCCACCGGGAAGCGAGACGCGCCGTGACCCCTCCCCCGCCGCTGAGCTTGCCGTTCCGCATCGCCACTTACTCCACGCTGTTGTTGGCCTGCGTCGCGCTCGGCTATTCCGAGTACGACCTCGTCCCCGAGTCGATCGCTTTCATGGCGGTCGTGATCCTCTCGCTGATCGCGTCGTTTTTTTTGGAAGGTCGCGTGGCTCTCGGTCTCGGCAAAGCGAATCTGTTGGGGCTGGGCATCGGCATCGTCGCCGTCGGCTGGCTGGCTGTGAAATTCACCCGGCCCACGAGTTCGGCGCTCGCGCACCTAGCGTGGCCCGCGAATCTGCTGCCGTACTTGGGCCCGGTGGTGATGATCCTGATCCCGGCGAAGCTGTTCCGCCCGAAGCACGTCGGCGATTGGTGGACGATGCAGGGGATCGGTTTGGCGACCGTGGTCCTCGCGTCGTCGATGTCCGACGATCCGTTTTTCCTTGTGCTCGTCGCGCTGTACGCCCTCGCCGCGACTTGGAGTTTGTCGCTATTGCTTTCCAATCGCTCGACCGGAGCCATCCCCCCGCTCCCAGGAAAAGCGATCTCGCGACCGCAGATTTTACAAGGGAACGCGCCCCGAAATGCCGACGGCGAACGCGGCGCGTGGTACCGATCGCTCCTCTGGCTCGGTGCGGCTTGTGTGGTCTCGCTGCCGATTTTCTTCCTCAGCCCGCGTTCCAGCGGCGAGCGTTGGGCCTTCGCGAAGTCGCGGATCGAAACGGGGTACAACCCGGAGAGCGTCCACGACATGGGCAAGGTCGGCGATCTCGAAACGACCAATTCGGAAATCGCGTTCGAAGTCCGGGCTGAGAACCGGGACGGCAGCCCGAAGAACGATTTCGACCCCGGTCAACTCTGGCGCGGATTGGCGTATTCGGAATACGCGGGTGGCAGTTGGGCCCGAAAGTCGTACGTGTCGGGCTATGGATCGCAGCTCCGCACGGCGAGTCCGTACCGCGCGCCCGGCCTCGGGGACTCGCAGTATGACCTCGAATTTCTGGGCAGCGAGAAAGTCGCGGGGCCGGTGCTGTCGACGCCCATCTTTTGGGCGGACGACCGAGAAGCTCCGGTCGCCGGCGCGGGTGACAACCGCCAGGCGTGGTCCCCCTTGTACGACGGTTCGTTCATCCCGCCCGCGAAATTCGGGGCCCGCGTTCGGCAACACTACACGCAACGAACGCGGGCGCCTTCCGAGCCCGGATTGGGGCCGGCGATGGAACCCAGCGGCTCCGGAACCCCGGGTTTGGCCGAACCCGAGCGCGCCGTCCTCGCCAAAATGGAGATTCCGCGCATCCGGGAATGGGCCGTCAATCTGTTGAAAAAATACGTGGCCGACGGGAGCTTGCCTCAAGCGGCCCTCGATACCGCCGATCGCCGCGCGTCCTTCGCCCTCCATCCGGACCACCACGAGGCCGTCGCCCGCGCGTTCCGGGATCATTTCCTGAACTCCGGCGAGTTCGAGTATTCCACGAAGCTCCGCCGCGTGGACCGCAAGATCGACCCCATCGAAGACTTCCTCTGGAACGGCAAGGCCGGCCACTGCGAACGCTTCGCCGCCGGACTGGCTCTCGCCCTCCGCAGCCTCGGCATCGCGGCGCAGTTCGTCGTCGGATTCAAAGGGTACGACTCCGCCGACGACGGCAAGATTTTGATTCGGCAAGAGCACGCCCACGCTTGGGTCGAGGTCATGGTGCCCCGCGCGGCCCCCGCCGGGTTCCCGTTCAAAAACCCGGAAAATCGCAAAGCCGAGCGAGTCTGGCATTGGCTCACGCTCGACCCGACGCCGGGCGGGGCCCCCGCGGTGCAAAAAAACGGGAATTGGTTCGATGAGGCCCGGCAATTGGGAGTCTCGTTTTTGAACGATTTCATCATCGGCTACAATCCGAAAAAGCGGGAGGAGGCGGTCGAGGCCATCCGCGGCGGCATCGTCGAATGGTCGCTGGACTTCCTTGTCGCGGCCGGCGCCGTCGCCCTCCTCGTCGCGCTGCGGCGAAAATTCGCCCGGCGCTGCCGCGATCGACTCGCCGAGCCGGAGTCCGATCTGCCGTGGTACCGCGACTACCTCGCGGTGCTGCAGGCCCACGGCCAATTCCCCGCCGCCGGGGAGACGCCCAAGGAATTCGCCGACCGCGCCGGCGAGTACCTGCGCTCGACGCCGGCCGCGTCCGCCGCGGCGGTGCCGGCGTTCGTGTCTTCCAAACTCTACCGCGTTCGCTACGCTGGTTCCTCATTGGCCGCGCCCGAGGAATCGGAAATCGCCGCGGCCGTCGCCGCCCTCGCGGCCGCTTTGAAATCCCTCCCGAGCAGGTGAACGATGATCGCTTCGCAATTGACCCCGAGCACCCGCTTGCTCCTCGGCCCCGGCCCGAGCGACGCCCACCCGCGCGTTCTCACGGCCATGACGACGCCGCTGTTGGGCCACCTCGACCCGCAGTTCCTCGAGATCATGACCGAAACGCAGGCGATGCTGCGCGAAGTCTTCGGCACCGCGAACCGGCTGACGTTCCCGATCTCCGCGACCGGCATGGCCGGGATGGAAGCCTGCTTCGTTAACCTCCTCGAACCGGGCGATTCGGTCGTCGTGTGTGCCGCCGGTTTCTTCGGCGTCCGCATGATCGATATCGCCGAACGCACCGGGGCCAAGGTGATCGCCCTCCAGCAGAAGTGGGGCGAAGCATTCGACCTCGACCGGATTTTCGAAGTGCTGAAACGCGAACGCCCAAAGGCCATTGGGATCGTTCACGCGGAAACGTCGACCGGCGTGGCGCAATCGCTCGAAGGTTTGGGCGACCTCTGCCGCGAACTCGGCACACTCCTCATCGTCGATTGCGTGACCTCGCTCGGGTGCACGCCGTTGAAACTCGACGAGCTCAAGATCGACGCGGCCTTCAGCTGCTCCCAGAAAGGCCTCGGCTGCCCGCCGGGGCTCTCGCCGCTGTCGTTCGGCGATCGCGCCGTCGCAGCACTCAAGGCCCGCAAGACGAAAGTGCAGAGCTGGTACCTCGACATGACCGCCATTGAGAGCTACTGGGGTGGGGACCGCTCATACCACCACACCGCGCCGATCAGCATGATTTACGCACTCCGGGAAGGGCTACGGATTGTGTTGGAAGAGGGGTTGGAAGCGCGCTGGGCCCGGCACCGGCGCAACCACCTCGCGCTCAAGGCTGGGCTCGAAGCGATCGGGTTGAACTACATCGCGGCTCCGGAGTGCCGCCTGCCGCAGTTGAACGCGGTGCACATCCCCGCCGGGGTCGAAGACATCCCGAACCGCAAACGCATGCTCACCGATTTCGGCATCGAAATCGGTGGCGGGCTCGGCGACTTCAAAGGCAAGGCCTGGCGCATCGGCCTCATGGGCTATAACAGCAAACCGAGCAGCGTTTTCCAGGTGCTCGCGGCGTTAGAAGTGGTGTTGCGCGGAGCGGGGGCGAAAGTGGTGCCCGGTGCGGGCGTCGCCGCGGCGGAGTCGGCTTACGACTGACACCGTTAGGAAAACATCTGGAAGCGGTCGTTCGGCTCGAAGGCTTGGCGGAGGTGCAGGATCGTTGGTGTTGCCGAGTCTTGGGGCCACGCGAGGGCGAGAACGTCGAACCGGAGATTGACACCGTGGAGGCGGTGACGGCCGAGAAAGCGAAGAGCCGCCCGGGTCAACCGCCGCTGTTTGGCGAGGTCGACCGTGGCGGCTGCGATTTGCGGGTCGGGTTGCGAGGTCGAACGGACTTCGACGATCACTAGCGTTTCGCCGTCGGTGGCGATCAGGTCGACTTCGCCCAAACCGTCGTGGATGTTCGCCCCGAGGATACGCCAGCCGAGAGTTCGCAAGAACTTCGCGGCGACGCGCTCGGAGCGTTGGCCGAGCCAACGACGCCAAAATCGCCAGCGGCGAAACTCGGCGTCGGCGGTCAGACCGGGGACTTCCACTACTTCTTCGTGGTCTCGGTTTTGGCCTTGCGCTTGGCGGCCCGCTTGCTCTCGCCCGTCGTCGCCGTTTGCTCTTTGGCGGCGGCGGCTTTGGCGGCGGCGGCGACTTTCGAGGCGCTCGCGGCGGCCGAGTCGAGGGCCAACTGGCGTTTGACGTCGCCTTTGATCTTGATCGCTTTCCCGACGCGATCGCGGATGTAGTACAGCTTCGCTCGGCGGACCAAACCGGCCTTCTTGACGTCGATCTTGGCGACGCGTGGCGAGTGGATCAAAAAGATCCGTTCGACGCCTTCGCCTTGGACGAGCCGGCGGACGGTGATCATTTCGCGGATACCCGAACCGTTGCGGGCGATCACGTCGCCTTCGAAGGTCTGGACGCGTTCCTTGGCCCCGTCGAGGAGCTTCTGGTGGACGATGATCGTGTCGCCGACTTGGAACGCGGGGACATCCGCTTTCAGCAGGCCGGTCTCGACGACTTGAAGCAGTTTCCGTTGCATGGCATTCGCCCTTTCGCGTGCATTCTCGAACGAATCATTCCGAATCTTGCCGACTTCGATCTTCCGATTGTTGCCGCCGCCACTTCTCAATCACCGCGTGGTTCCCGTTCAGCAACACCTCGGGTACAGACAAACCCCGATACTCGCGGGGTTTCGTGTACTGTGGATACTCCAATCGGCCCGGCTCACTGTGGCTTTCGTCCACGGCACTCGCGGCATCGCCGAGGACGCCGGGGATCAGCCGTATCACCGCCTCGATCACCAGCATGGCGGGAACTTCCCCGCCGTTGCAGATAAAATCTCCCGCGGAGACCTCCATCGGCGTCAGCACTTGCCGAATACGGTCGTCGAAACCCTCGTACCGCCCGCAGAGCAGCAGCAATCGCCGGTGCTCTGCCAATTCTCGTACGACTTGCTGCGTCAAACGCCGCCCGGTCGGGGTCAGCATGATCAGCAATCCCGGATCTTCATCTTTCGCCCGCACCGCCTCGACGCAATCGACCACCGGCTCGGCCATCAAAACCATACCAGGACCACCGCCGTACGGCCGGTCATCGACCCGTTTGTGTTTGTCCAGCGACCAATCGCGCATGTTCCACAACTGAACATCGACGATCCCGGCTTGCCGGGCGATCTTCAAAAGGCTCTGCGAAAGAAACCCTTGGAAGAGGTCGGGAAAGAGCGTGAGTACATCGAAACGAATCGTCCGGCGAGAAAGCGTCTCGGCCGGAAGGGGTTCCAATGCGGCATCCACGGCGCGATCCCGGTTCAAACGGCCGCGGTCACGGGGGCCGCTTTCGCGGCGGCATCCGCCGCTTCGAGGTCTTCGAACTTCTTCATAAACTTCGTGAAGAAGACTTGCACCGTCTCGGAAGGCTTGGCGCCGACACTGAGCCAGTACTTGATACGCTCCGCGACAAGTTTCACGCGGTTTTCTTTTTCGGCTAGGTGCGGGTCGTAGCTGCCCAGCTCCTCGATGACCTTGCCATCGCGGGGTTGCCGGTGGTCGATGGCCACGATGCGGTAGTAGTGGCGATGGGCTCGACCCATCTGCTTCATGCGAATGCGAACGGCCACTGACAAACCCTCTTCCACACGGCGCTAAATATCCGAGAACTAGCAAATTAGCACCCGCAGGGCCGTTTGGCTACGGGAAGTGCGGAAGAAAGTTGGCCCCCGCGACTCGGCCCTCGTTCAAACGCAGGGCGTGCGTCATCGCGGCGGGGAGTTCGGTCGGGTCGTGGACGACGATCAACAAAGTCTGCTCCGTCGAAAGTTCCGACTTCAGCCAGTCGTGGACCCGCTGAACCGTCGGCGCATCCAAAGCTTGGAACGGTTCGTCGAGAATCAGCAATTCCGGTCCTTTAATGACGGCCCGCAGGAATAGCAACAGCCGCTGCGTGCCGGTGGAGAGCTGCCACCACCGCCGCGATGCTTCGGGTTCCAAATGGAATTGCGTCATCAACTTGTCGACTCGTCGGCTTTGATCCGCAGTCTGTACTTCGGGGGAGAAACGGTCGCAGAAACCCGATGCGACCGCCTCGCGTGCGGTCAGCATCCGGGGGAAATACTGGTGCATTTCCGGGGAGACGAGGCCGATGCGTTTCTTGACCTCCCAGATGGTTTCTCCGCCGCCGCGGCGTGTGCCGAATAGTCGAATGTCGTTGGCGAACGCTTGGGGGTGATCGCCGCATAGCAGGCTGAGCAGCGTCGTTTTCCCCGAGCCGTTCGGCCCGAGGATCGCCCAGCGCTCGCCTCGATTCACGCACCAGTTCACTTGATCCAAGATGGTCCGGCCGCCGTTGCGGACGGTGACGTTCGCCATTTCGATGATGGGTTCCGACGGGGATAATTGCAGTGGGACATGCGTCGAGTCGCTACGATTCGGTTCGAACCGAATCGTAGCCGGCGCCGCGATACGGAACACGTTCGCCACCCAGTCGGGCACCGCGTCGTCCCGGCAGGTGAACACCACTGTCAAGCCGCTGTCACCCAGCCGGCGCAAGTGCTCGTTCAATTCCGCCCGCGTCGCGGTGTCGAGCCCCGAAAATGGATCGTCGAGCAGTAGCAGCGTCGGCTTCTTCAGCAACCCCTTAGCGATCCGCAATCGACGTTGTTGCCCGTTCGACAACTTCAACAATTTCAACTCGAGTAACTCGGCGAGACGGAACTGCTCCACGACGGCGTCGATCGAACCGGGGATGCTCGCACTCAAAAATTCGCGGGCGGTCGGGCAGTCGTCCGGCTCGTTGAACTCGAAGCGCTGTTGGTAGTAAAAGTTCGACGGCGAAAAGAGCCGGGAGTCTTCGCGGAAGCCGACAAACGCGGTCGATTCGGGGATCGTGCGCGTACCGCTGACAACGCGGTGTCGCCCGGCGAGCGTTTCCAGAAGCGTCGTTTTGCCGCTGCCGGTCGGGCCGACGATGGCCCACGTTTGTCCCGTCGTGCCGACCCAATTCAACCCGCGCAAAACCGGACCCGCGTGCGCGCGCTCGACGGTCGCATTTTCGAATCGGAACAGTTCCATGTCAGGCCAAGCGCTCCCGCCACGCGGCCAACTGCGCGGCCACTTCCACTGGGGCCGTAGAACCATAGCTGCGGAAGGCGGCGATGGCATTGGCGACGCCCAGCGATCCCCGCACCGCCGCGCCAGCGCCGGGGGCCACGGCCTCGAAATCGGCGACCGGCAGATCGGCCAATCGCCCCCGGGCCCCTTCGGCTTTTTTCACCAACACCCCCACCGCCTCGTGCGCCGTGCGCATCGGCACCCCGCGAGAAATCAGCGATTCCATGAGTGTCGTCGCATCTAAAAAGCCGTCTTCGATCCGCGCGGCGAGGACGTCTCGGCGCAGTTTCGTTTGCGCCACCAGGGGCGCTGCGACGAGCAAGCAGCCCTCAACAGTGTCGAAGGCGTCGAACAGCGCG
Source organism: Fimbriiglobus sp. (assembly GCA_025352235.1). Classification (GTDB taxonomy): domain Bacteria; phylum Planctomycetota; class Planctomycetia; order Gemmatales; family Gemmataceae; genus JALHQU01. Next base: position 9,237 of record JANXTU010000241.1, on the reverse strand, counting down.
GCCTTGTCCTCTTGGAGGTCGCGGTTGTACGCCAGCGGCAGACCCTTCAAGAGCACGAGCAACTGCTGCAACGCCCCGATCACGCGGCCGGTTTTGCCGCGCGTCAGTTCGAGCACGTCCGGGTTTTTCTTGTGCGGCATGATGCTGCTGCCCGTGCAGAACGCATCGGGGAGTTCGAGGAAGTTGAACTCCGTCGTCGACCAAATGGCCCACTCCTCGGCCCAACCGCTGAGGTGGATCGCGATCATCGACAGGTCGAACACGAACTCGACGAGGAAGTCGCGGTCGCTCGAAACATCCAGGCTGTTGCGGGCGACGGAATCGAACCCGAGCTTCGCCCGGACGCTCTCGCGGTCGATGGGCAGCGAACTCCCCGCGAGCGCCGCGGCCCCCAAGGACAGTACATTCGCCCGCTTCCGGCAGTCGGTCAAGCGCTCGCGATCCCGCTGGAATTTCTCGACGTAGGCCAAGTAATAGTGGGCCGCGAGTACCGGTTGCGCCCGCTGCAAATGGGTGTAACCCGGCAGAATGACCCCCTCGTCGCGCCCGGCCGAGCCGACGAACGCCCGTTGCAAGTCGGCCAGTAATTCGTCGGTGCGGTCGATCGCTTCGCGGACCCAAAGCCGCACGTCCGTCACGACTTGGTCGTTGCGGCTGCGCCCCGTGTGCAATTTGCGCCCGATGTCGCCGAGGCGGGCGATCAGCGCCTGTTCGATGTGGGTGTGGATGTCTTCGAGCGCGATGGAGTAGGGCATCGTCCCGGCTTCGATCTCCGTCCCGATGGCGTCCAGCGCCTCGCCGATCTGCGCGGCTTCGGCGACCGAGATCAACCCGACTTCGGCGAGCATGGCCGCGTGCGCTTGGCTGGCGACGATGTCGTGCCGGTAGAGCCGGCGGTCGACGCCGATCGACTCGGTGAATTCCTCGACGCGCCGATCGGTGCCGCCGGTGAATCGCCCGCCCCACGTCTTCTGACTCATCGTTCGGCCCCGCCGCTTCCTGATCGAACGCGTGTTTTACGGAACCGTCAAAAGCGTGACACCCGCGCGGCCCCCGGCGGGTATGTTTCCCGAATCGATCCCGCACCCCGGAGGTTCCCGATGAAACGACCGTTCGCCTTGCTGGCTCTCGCTTGGTTCCCGCTGTTCGCCCCCGCCGCCGAGCCGGTGGCCCCCGCCGTGGAAATCCGTGTGAAGGCCATCGGCGACCTCGCCGGCATCGTCGAGTACGCCGGGGCGACTTTACTTCAACCCGAAGCGGGCCAGCAATTCGCGGCAATGATCACAAAGCTCGGCGCCGGCGACACGGGACTCGAAGGAATCGACACCGGCAAGCTCATCGGTGGGTACGTCCGCATTTCGGAGAACATCGCCGACAGCGCCGTCGTCGTCATGGTGCCCGTCAAGGACGAAGTCGCGTTCGTCGCGTTGCTCAAAAATACATTGAACGTCGACGCGAAGAAGGGTCGAGGCGACATCTACAGCATCGAGATTCCGCAACTGCCCCTCGGCGCGGTCTATTTCCGGTTCCTCCACGGCTACGCCTACGCCACGATCCGCAACGTCAAAAGCATCGACCCGGATTCGATCATCCCGCCCAAGGACTTCTTCAAAGCCCCACTGAAACAGGTGCTCGCGGCCGACATCTATTGGGATCGCTTCCCGGCCGACGTAAAGAAAGTGATGCTCGGGCAAATCGAACTGCAACTCGCGGAGAGGACCAAAGACTTCGGCGGCAGCGAATTGCAGAAGCAAGCCCGCCGCGGCCTCATCGACGTCGGCGTCGGGATGGTCCAAACGATTTTGAACGACGGCGAGAAATTCGGAATCACCCTCGACGCCGATCCGAAAACCGACGCGATCTCGGCCAACATCCGGATGACCGCCAAGGCGAAGTCGACATTCGCGGCGAACCTGAAATCGTGGGCCGATCGCGAGAGTCTGGCCGCGGGGTTCTCGGTCGGAAAGAATCCTTTGGCCTCACTGTCCCTCATCGCCAAACTCCCGAGCGGTACGCACGAGAAACTCGGCAAACTCATCGACGTCCTGTTCGACGACGCCCTCGCCGGAGCCAACGACGACGCGAAGCCCTTCGCCACGAAGATGGTCGATGCCGTGTCGCCGACCGTCAAAAGCGACGATCTGCAACTCGGCCTGTTCGTCGCCAAGAATGCAAAGGGGGACGGACTCCGCCTCCATGCGGCGGTGAAAGCGGACAAAGGCGACGCTTTCGAGAAGACCATCAAGGAGTTCGCTCCCTTCTTGATGGGCGGCGAAGCCAGCGTGAAGTTCGACGAGGATAAAGCCGCCGGTCGCAATTTGCACAAAGGGGAATTCACGAACCTGAAGTTGAAAGACCCTTTCGGCACCGAAACGATTTGGATCGCAACCTCGGACGACCTCGTCGCGATCGGGATCGAAGACGAACCGAAGCTGATGAAGGCCTATCTCGAAGCGAAGCCGAAGAAGTTGCCCATGCTGGCGCTGGAAATCTCGGCGACGCAATTCGGCCACGCGACGCAAACAGAACTGGCACCGGACAAGTACGCGGCCGCCGTCGAAAGCGTCTTCGGCAAAACCGGCCCGGCCGGGCGCGACACGCTCAAACTCACCGTCACCGGCGGTGATGAATTGAACGTGAAGATCGTCCTCAAAGGCTCGGCCGTGAAGTTCTTTGCGACTTTCGATCAGTTGAAAAAGAAGTAATTCGCCGAACAGGCGTCATTCCCGACGCAGCGAAGCGATGACTGGCAACCGGGCGATCCGAGCGGTCGCCCGGTAGGCTACGGCGACACCGACCAAAACGATCCCGCCGAGCATGATCCCCAGCCGCCCGGTCGCCACTTGGCCACCGAGCGCGGCATTCGGGATCACCGCGATCACCGCGGCCAGCAACCCGACGCCGACACCGACGGACAAGACGAGCCCGCTCTCGATCAACACCAGTTTCTGCAAAGTGGCCGTGCGGTAACCTGCGGCGCGCAGGATGGCGTATTCGCCGGTGCGTTCGCTCGCATTCCGCAGAATCACGATGCCGAACCCGAACATTCCCAGCAGCAGCGCCAGCCCGCCGAGGAGTTGGAACGTGCTGAGGTAGGCCCCGATGACCGCCTGTTGCGCGGCGACCAGATCTTCGCTGCGCATCGTTTGCATCCCGTTCGATTGCAGACCCGTTTCGAGTAGTGCCGCGACCTTGTCGGCCCCCTCGGGAGACGCTTCGACGAGGAAGTAGCGGTAGCCTTCCTCACGCGGGTAGAGCTTGCGGAAGTTCGCATCGCTCATCAAAAGTTCGCGCGGGAAAAGGCTGTCTTGCAGCGTGCCGACGATGCGGAGCTTGACCTCGTTCCCGTTTTCATCGGGGATCGTCGTCGTACCGCCGATGAAAGTCTTCAGCTGCCAAAGAACGGTGTTTTGCTCCGCGATCACCGGGATGGCACCGTCGGCTTGTTCTTCGTTCAACAATAGCCACGGGTTTGCTTTCGCAGCGTCGCTCTTCGCCGTGGTCATGGCGAAGGCGAACCGCCCCTGCGCCACGAATTCCCCGGAGACCCCGAGGATGCGCGGCTTGCCGGCTTGGTAAAGGTTGAGGCAGCTCGCGTCGTCGCCGCCGCGGAGGCGGACGGGCTGGACCCCGAGCGACTCGAGTTCGGATTTCGCGGCGGCCAACCTCGGGTCATTGGAGCTGCCACCGTAGCTTTTTTGCAACTGATCGAGCAGATCGCCCCGGCCCGGTTCGCGGTCGAAGCGCTGGAAAATCGGCACGTCCGTTTCCGCGATCAATCGGTAGCCGCCGCTGCCGCCCTTCGGCAGTTGGAACTCGGCATCCGGCTTTTTGCGGAAGCTCTCGACGGCCACGAGCAAGAAGGTCGCGAGCGCGAGCAACGCCGCCGTCAGCAAGCTCCGCCCGGCCGCGCAGGTGGCATTCCGCAAACCGAAACCGAACAGCGTGAGCGCACCGTGCGGCGCGGGCGTCCGGTGCAACCAGAAGCGGAAGCCGAGCAGCCCGGCGATCATTAGAAAAAGCCCGCCGCCGAAGAACGAGCCGGCGCGCTCGTCGGCGTTCGCCGCCCCGGCCCCGCCGAAGACAAGCCCGACGCCGGCGAAGATGGTCAACCCGAAGATCAGGCTCGACCGCCGCATGTGGATCGCGGTGAGCCCGACATTGGGCGGGTTGGATTCCCCGCGCAAGAGCGCCGTGACCGGTTGCCGGATGAGCCCACGCAGGCTGAACCGGATGGTGATCCCGGTGATGAGCATCGTCGCGACAAATCCGATGACCGCACTCAGCGGATCGGCGTGGACTTTCAAATACGAACCCACTCCGGCGTCGGGCCAAAGCCCCGCGAGCACCGCCAGCATCCCGCGCGCGTAGGCCCAAGCGAGCGCCGTTCCGAAAAGCGTGCCGACGAGCGCCACGGCCATGCCTTCCCACAGCAAGAGGCGTAACACATTCCGCGGGGTGTAACCGGTGGCGAGGAGCAAGCCGATTTCTTTCGCCCGCCCGCCGACGGCCAACCGCGCGAGCAAGCCGACGAGTAACAGGGCGGCCAAGATCAACAAGCCGCTGAAGGCGAGCAGCATCGCGTCGAAGTCGGTGCCGCCCCGGCTCGCTTGCAGCATGCGCTTGCGCGTCGGTTCGAAGTGGAACCCGGCCGTCACCGGATCGAGCTGCTTCACGAGTTCGACACGCAAGAGCGCCGCGGTTTCTTGCGGCGTCTGGCCCGGCGCCGAGGCGACGCGGATCGAGGTCGTCGTACCGAAGCGGCTGCCGAACAGTTTGCGGCCCATCTCCGGGGAAATGTACGCCTTCGGGGTGGCGCGGTGGCGCTCCCAGTAGTCGTCGTCGCGGGCGCCGATGCGTTGGTAATTGATCTCGAACGGGGCTTCCCACTGCTCCCCTTTTTTGCCGCGGATTTTGGGTTTGTCCGTGATGCCGGGGAAGGGGGGCGTGAGGTTCGGATCGTCCGCGGCCCCGGCCAGGCGAACGTAGCCTTTGAAAGGAAAGGTATGCCAAGTCTCCACCGCCTCGGCTTCCATCTCGGGCTGAAAGTAGGCGACCGAAATCGTCTCGCCGAGCTTCAAATTCTTCATCGGGGCATCGGGCCAGTCGACGAGGAGGATTCCATCGCCGAGGTTCTCGATGCCGCCGGGGAAGGGGCCGAATGGTGTGGGTGCACTCGTGTCGAGCGCGGCGACGACCGAGTAGGCCATCATGTTTTTCGGGTCGCCCACGTCTTTGTTGGGGATCCGTTTGTCGCCGGGGTAAATGCCGTTGGCCATGTAGGTCAACGTCCGCTCCGAGCGGGCGCCGATGGCGGTTGCCGCTTTTTCGATCGCGAGCGCGGTGGGTTCATCGAGGATCAACTGCTCCGACTCGACGACGACGTAAGCGTTGCGATGCGGGGCGACTTCAACCCGCAGCCCCCAGTCTGCGATGTCGAGCGCGGCGCGGAATTCCGCATCGAGCGCGGCGGTATCGCCGCGCGGCGTCAGCATCGCGTTGATTCTTTCGGGCAGTTCCAACGGCTTCTGCAGGTCCTTCAGCGGGATGTATACGTTGAGCGGCGGCAGTGGATTGGGCGTCAGGTTGAAGTCGTTCATCGGGTGATCCGCGGGCAGCACCGCGTCGATCTTGAACTTCGTGGCCCGCGTCAAACTCGCGACATCGCGCTGACCGAGCAGCGAGGAACGCGGGACTTTCGACATCCTCTGCAAACCGAGTTCGATCGTATCGCCCGGCTTGACGCCGAGTCGCTCGGCGACAGTCACCGAAACCGCGACTCCGCCCGGCAGGTCGAACTTCGCCCGGTCGTCCTCTCGCATTCCGAGGATCGTCACGCGGCCCAAGCGTTTGTCGTTGCCGGCCGCGGCAGAGCCCGTGAGCAGCAACGCCGGTGTCGAATCCGGGATTCGCTCCGCGGTTTGCTGCCGGATCATCCGCGAGCCGAGGAAGGCCGAGCCGACGCCGTTCAACTGCCGGTCGGAACGGGCGCGCAGACTGCCACGCAAAGAGTCGCCGACGAACAGCGCCCCCGTGAGGACGGTCGCGCCGAGCATCACGCCCAATAGAACCGGGATGTTCGAAGCCCAGTAGTAACGGAGATTGCGGAGGACCATCGGAGTTCCAGGTTGAATACACGAGAGCGTTTGCGGATCCGGGTCCTGAATCTCAGTGCTTACAGAAGTCGTCCGTCGCCCATTTCGAGTCGCTTCGGGAACAGCCCCGCCAGATCTTGGCTGTGTGTGACCACCACCAGAATCGAATTCTCGCGACTGTTCAATTCGACCAGCAACTTCCCGACGACGGCGGCGCTCGCGCGGTCGAGGTTGCCCGTCGGTTCGTCGGCGAGAATCAACGCCGGTTTTTGAATCAAAGCCCGGGCCACGGCGACGCGCTGCCGTTCGCCGCCGGACAATTCGGCCGGTCGGTGCTCGATACGGCCCGACAGCCCGACGCGGTCGAGGAGTTCCTTGGCCGTCTTCAACAACTCGGGTTTGTTCGCTTCTGGATTGACGAGCGTCGGAATCAGTACGTTTTCGAGCACGCTGCATTGCGGTAGCAAATGGTGATCTTGGAAGACGAAACCGATGCGCCGGTTGCGAAACGCCGCGAGGTCGCGCTCGTTCAATTCGAACGGGGCCACGCCGTCGAGCTGCACGCTGCCGGCAGTCGGGAAATCGAGCGTGCCCAAAATGTGCAGCAGCGTGCTCTTGCCGGATCCCGACGGCCCCATGATGGCCACGGCGTCGCCGCGTTCCAGCGAGAGGCTAACGCCGTCGAGCACTTTCAACGACCCGGATCGGGTCGGGTACTCTTTGCGGACATCGCGGATTTGCAGGCTCATGGGGATTCCAATTTCGCGCGGATGTCGTCGGGGATCGGGATCGATTCGAACGGGCCGCCGCGGATCGACCGGCAGAGCACGGCGGCGGTGCGGCCGATGGCGATGTCGGCGCCGTCGCGACGAAACTCGTAGCGGTACTGCACCGATTTCGTCCCGAGTTTTTCGAGGATCACGGTGATGTCGACCGAATCTTCGAATCTCAACGGCCGGGTGAAATCGCAGGCCGCGGAGACGCGCGGAAAGCCGTAATGCACACCGGCGACATCCCAACTCACGGTCAATCCCCGCGCCCGAAGGAATGCGCTCTCAGCCGCTTCCATGTAGCGGAAGTAGTTTGAGAAGTGGACGATCCCGGCCATGTCGGTCTCACCGAACTCGACCCGGCGCGAGTGGACGAATGGTGTCATGGTCGCGGCCCCGCAACGTATCGGTTCAACACGGCGAGGGTCGCCTCCGCCATGTGGTGCGCTTGGTGCGCGGCTTTGATTCCATCGTACCCGGCCCGGCCCAAAGCGTCCCGCCGGACGGGGTCGGCGAGTAAGTCCGCGAGTGCCGTGGCCAAGGCGGGCGTATCGTTGGGCGGCACGAGGATACCGCCGCCGGTGCGCGCAATCAGTTCTGGGAATGAACCGTGCGCCGGTTGCACCACCGGCACGCCGTTAGCCCAGGCTTCGAGCACATACAGCCCCTTCGATTCTCGGTAAACCGTCGGCACGCACAGCACGTCGATCCCCCGGAAAAACTCGGCCTTGGTGACGAGGTCGGGACATTGCACCCATTCGACATCGTCACTCAATCCCGCCGCTGAGATCTTGGCGAGTTGCGCGTGGACGTACGGTTGATTCTTCACCCCGAGCCAACCGGCGAACTTGAGCTTGGCGTGCCGAACTCCTTTAGGAGTCGGATGTTTTCGCAATTCGATGAATGCGTCGATCAAGTTGTGGAAGCCTTTCTCCGGCGCCAGTCGCGCGAAGTACCCGATGGTCGGCGGGCGCTCCGAGGGCCGCGCCGCTGATCCACTGTATGGCTTTGTCTGGATGCCCGGATAAACGACGTGCATCTTGGCTCGGTCCAGTCCCAAATACCCAGCCATGTGGTCGGCGAATGCCGCGCTCGTGCAGATGTAGCCGGCAATGAATCGGTCGTTGGCCCGGATCAAGTCGATGCAGCATCGACGATCCGCCTCGGGGAGTTCGTCCAAGAAAATATCGTCCCCTTGCAAAGTCGTCAGGATCGGCACCTTCAACCGCCAGTGCAATTCCGGCACGATCCCGCTGAGGAGCGCATTCGACATCAGCACGATGTCCGGGCGGATTTCCCCGTTGAGCCAATCGGTGAGTTTGCCGACTTCTTTGCGTTGGTTGCCATTCAGCCCGCGCAGCATCGACGCCGTAATCCCACCGAGTTTCGAATAGTCAGCGCTCCCGGCGAAGCGACCGACCCATTTCAAAAGGCGGCGGTTGTTGAAGAGCGCATCGACGAATCGCGGTGTTCGGCGGAAGGCCCACGAGGTGACCTTCCATTGCTCCAAGAAGACGTTCACCCCGCCGAAGAAGACCCGCCCGCCCGCGCTGGCATCGGGTTCGTCGGTCGTGATCGGGGTATAGGTCGGCACGAGTAGTGCGTCGTGCCCCATATCGATTAGGGCCGTGGCGAGGGTGTTATCGCGCATGCAACTGCCGCAGAACATCCCGGCCGCCCCGGCGGTGATACTCACGATGCGCATGGCCGCGGCGACTCCGGTGGTATGACCCCGCTAAGATACCGGGTGCGGACCGAGTTCTTCCAATGCCGAGCGAGAATGCGATCTTCATGGAGTCCACACGATGGGGGCTCGCCGATTCTCTACGATGACCGGGGAACGGATCGGGCGAACGAGGAGCCGAATCGATGACCATCCCGGATGCGGTGATCCTTTCCGACATTCACCTCGGCAGCGACAATTGCCAAGCGAAAGCCCTTGTCGATTTCCTCGAATCGATCGACGACAAACGCCTCCGGACGAAGCGGCTCATTTTGAACGGCGACGTTTTCGATTCCATCGACTTCCGCCGCCTGAAGAAATCGCATTGGAAGGTCCTCTCGACGATCCGCAAATTGTCGGACGACATCGAAGTCATTTGGGTCTGCGGCAACCACGACGGCTCGGCCGAGATCGTTTCGCACCTCGTCGGCGTGACGGTCGTCGATGAAATTGTCGTCGAATCGGACGGTCAGAAAGTGCTCTTTCTGCACGGTCATCAATTCGATCAATTCATCGAGCGTTATCCGATCACCACGTGGCTGGCCGACACCGCCTACCGCTGGTTGCAGCGGCTCGACAAGTCGCACCACTTCGCCAAACTCGCCAAACGGCGGAGCAAAGTCTTCTTGCGCAGCAGCGACAAAATCCG
>JANXTU010000203.1 GCA_025352235.1 Fimbriiglobus sp. | reverse complement strand
CGACACCCAGGGTGTAGCGACCATTCTTGGAGTTTGTTGGAGTTGGACGGATCCCGTAGGGCGGGTGCAGTCTTCGGAACCCGCCGCCGGAAGAAAGGTAGCTCCGCCGGAGACCGATAGGTCATCCCATTCTGCGGCGGGTTCCGAAGACTCCACCCGCCCTACGGGATCCGTCCAACTCCAACAAACTCCAAGAATGGTCGCTACACCCTGGGTGTCGAACGGCGATCGCACTTTACAAGTCGGCCGCGCGGCGCCCACAATGCCGGAAAGATTCGACCCGCTGGCAAGGAGGCCCGGCTTGGCACTTCCCTTTTGGCTCCGGCGCGCGTGCGTCCGCACCGGCCTCGCCCGATTTCTCCCGCAGGCGAAACGGCTGACCGACGGCGAACCGCAGTTCGCAAAATACGTCTCGGATCGCGTCCTCGCGGCCCCGCTCGACGAACTCCTCGACCCCGCGACCTTCCCGCAGTCGTCCGGCCCCGATGTGTTGAACCTCGACCTCGGTGCGCCGGAACTCGATTCCGGGCCGACCCCGCGCGCCCCGCGCGAAGCGGCCGACGACGGCTTCGGCACGGCCGAGCTCCGGGAGGCCATCGCCGATTCCCTGCGGCGCGACGGGCGCATCGTCGACCCCGACCGGCAGATCCTGATCGCCCACGGGGCGACGGGGGCCTATGCCGCCGTCCTAGATGCGTTCGTCAATCCGGGGGATCGCGTCGCCCTGTTCGACCCCTGTTCGCCGGTTTTGCACCTCGGGGCGAAGTCTCGCCGCGCGCGGGTGCGTTGGGTGCCGACGTGGAGCGAAGACGGCCGGACGCGATTCTTGCACGCCGGGTTGTCCCGAGCCCTCCGCGGGGCGAAACTGCTCGTACTGGCCCAACCGGCCGACCCGACCGGCGGGCGTTTCTCCGCCGCCGATTCGGAAGAAATCGCGTGGCTCGCCAATCGGCACGATGTCCTCGTCTGCATCGACGAATCATCGGGGCGATTCCAATATGACGGTGCGGCGCCGATTCTCGGTACCCTGCCCGGCATGGAGTCTCGCACGATTTCGATCGACTCCACGACGGGGGGGCACGGACTCGGGTCGCTCCAAGTCGGTTGGTTGACGGGGCATCGGCAACTCGTCCGCACGGCGGCGCTCTGCGCCAATTTGAATGCGCCGGGTGTTTCGACCGTGTGCCAACGCGCCGCGGCGACCGCGCTCCGCCGGGATCGCGTCGGCTTCGAGCCGATCTTGAAAGCCTCGAAGGAGAGAAGGCGCTACGCGTTCGACCGGCTCAAAGCCATGGCTCTCGAACCGGCGTGGCCGGCCGGGGGCGTGACGATGTGGGTGTCGGTCGCGTCGAGCGGTATCGGCGGTCGGGCGTTCGCCGAGAGATTGCTGCGCGAGGAACGCGTGCTCGTCGGCCCCGGCTGCGCTTACGGGCCGTCCGGGGCGAACTTCGTCCGCGTCAGCTTCGCCGTGGAAGAAGGCCGCCTGCGCGAAGGCCTGACCCGAATGGGCCGATTCGTCGAAGGGTTGAAAAATCCGGAACCGAAAGTCGTCGCCGCGCGGGTCGCGACGACTTCGGCGGCGATGGAACCGAGTTTCAGCCGGGTTTAGCGGCCCTTCAAGCTCTTGCTCAAATCCGAATGCACTTCGGACGGCGCCCGCACGATGATCGACATGCTCGGGTAGTGGAAGGTGATCGTCGCGGGGCCCCCGCCCTTCCCTTTCCAAACCATCGGGTCGATCGACCCGCTGATCGCGTCGATCATCATCTGGGCGTTCTGCTGCGTCTGCTGAAAGTCGACGTACGGCCCCCACGTCACGGCCCCGTTGAACGGGCCGCCCGTCTGGACGAGGTCGCGGATTTCGTACGAGCGCGTCACCATGTTCTCGCGGGCCTTCTCCACCGAGACGACCTGCAAGATTTTGTCTTTGATAATGAAGGTGAGCCCTTGCGATTGCAGCATCGCCCGCAACGCGGTGCGGGCGCTGACGTTCCCCGGCACATCGACCGGCTTGCGGAGATCGGCCCCGACGTCTTCGATCGACTTCTTATCGAGGTAGATATTCAGGTCGATCAACGTCGAGAGTGTCTGAATCGACTCCTCGAACGGGGCGTTCTTGACACCCCCGGACACGGGCTTCTCGAGCGCTTCGAGAATCTTCTTTTCCTCCGGCCCGAAGAACGGCACCTCGAGCTTCGCCCGGCGGGCCATCTTCTCTTTCCAATCTTTCGGGAACTCGATGTCGCCGATGGCGGGCAGGGCCGATTTGTCGATGTCGAGCATCGCGATGCGGAATCGGCGGCCTTGTTCGTTGGCCATGTCTTTCGATTCTTCGATGGCCGCGGCCGTACCGCCTTTGGCCTTCAAAATGAACACGGACGGATTGTTCGGGTACTTCACGGCGATCTCGGCGATTTTGCGCTGGGCCTCTTTGGCCCGGTTCTCGTCGAAGTCCTTGGCGATCCCGGAAACGGCGTCGTGGACTTCTTTCGCTTCGAGCGCGGCTTGGGCGATCGCTTTTTTGTTTTCGTCCTTCATCGCGGCGACTTTCGGATCGATGACCACGGGCGCCGGCGCTTTGCCGAGGGACTGGATCGCCGAGGCGAGTGAGCCGATCAATTCGTCCCGCTTGGCGGACGACAGATCGTTGCGGAGGTCGAGGCCGACGCTGGTGAATTTCAGATTCTGAATCGCCTTCGCCGGGTGCGTCCGCGCGAGTTTAACGGCCTCGTCGATGGCCGCCTTCACGTCCGAATCGGCCTTCTGGTCGTTGAAGCGCTGCAGCGCCTTGGCCCGTTCGAGCGCCTCCGACGGCACTTGCGCCGCCGCGTGGCAGGCTCCGAGCGCCACCGCCAAGACCACCAAGCCCGACTGCCACGATAGGAACTGGTGCATCGACCTACTCCGGATGCGAAAGACGAAGCCCACGGAAATCCAACGTACCGCAGCCGACAATCGTTTGCGAGAAGAAAGCGGCTCGGGGTGCGCCAACGGATTCTGGCACCGAAAGGTGGAACCGGCGTCCCGCCGGTTTATTTCAGCACGAACCGACGAGACGCCGGTTCCACCGCCAGAAAACTTTGGCGCACTCGCGGCTCGGGGGCGCGGTTGACGGCGATCCCTACACTGGTTACATCCGGCACGACCGCCAGAATCACCCCGTTGGGCCACCCATGCGCCGGCGATCCTTCTTCAAAACCGCCGTCATTTTGTTCTCGCTCGTCGCGCTCTCATTGGGAATCGTCGGTTGGCTGCTGAAACAAGAGCCGGAGTTTTACGTTCGGGAAAACGCGGCACCCGTCGGGGACGAGGATTCCATTCAATCCGGGAAAGTCGTCACGCGGCTCAACGAATTGATGGAAGATATGCGGTCGTCCCAAAAGGGGGATTGGTGGTCGACATTGTCGGCCAACGAACTCAATTCTTTTTTCCGCGACGGCGCGAGCGGCACCAACCCCCTCACCAAAGGCTTGGTCGCCAACCTGCCGGATCCGCGCGTCGCGATCGAAGACGACCGCCTCCGGATCGCGTTCCGCTACGGCGTCGGTTTCTGGAGTACGGTCGTGCAGATGGAACTGCGGATGTGGCTCGTCAAGGATCAGTCGAATTTGGTCGCGGTGGAAATCGTGCAGTTCCAAGCTGGGGGAGTGCCGTTGCCGAAGAGTTGGGTCATCGACGATATCGCCGCCACGGCCCGGGGGCTGAGTGCCGATGTCAACTGGTATCGCCGGGACGGCAACCCGGTGGCACTCTGCAAACTCTACGCGAATCAAAATCGGCCGGAGACGCAAATCACCACGCTGCGCATCGGCGACGGCGGGCTTTCGATCGGCGGGCGGCACACGGGGACGCTACCGGTGGTGCCGATCGCGGGAAAGTGAAGTCGAGGTTTTTCGTGGCGGAACGGCTGGCCGGCGGTCGATGCTCCGGGCCGAACGGAAGGCCGGCGCCTATTGCGACGACCGCCGGTAACACCCCCGCCCGGAGATCGCAATGTCCGCATCCCGCGATTCCTTCCTGTCGATCCCCGGCAACGACCCGTGGGACGACGAACCCCCTACCGGAGAACGAACGATGACCACGCAAGAGCAGGCCGATTTTGTTTTGATCCACCAAAAGCTGGATCGTCTTCTGGCGGCTTCGATTGCCTACGGCAGTCTCGGCCTATGGCCGGACCCGGATGAAGAGCAATTGGATGCTGTCGTCGACGAGCTCGACGCCGCAATCCGATTCGCCGCCGAGAAGTAAGCCTCAATTCCCACGAATAACGTGTCGGGAATGGGTCGAATCCACCTCTCCGACCCGTTAAAAACGTGTCGCCACAGTCGGAACGGAGATTTTCCGCAGGGTTCCACCGCCAGGAGCCCATTCGTAGATGCCGATCAATCGCCGCCCTGCGAAGTTCACCCGTAGCAATACCGGCGACTCCTCCATCCACTCGAATTCTCCGCAGTCCCAACGCAGCACGCTGCCCCGGTCGCCGGTCAAATCCCCCTCGAAATCGAGGTAGAACCGGCGGTGCGGGACATTCGGCAAAATCGTCGAAGGGGTATCGGGGGAAAAGTCCGCCGGCAGCTTCCAAGCGCGGAGAGCGTCGCCGGCTTCTAAAAAGAGATCGAGGTGCGGTTCGGGCCAATCGTGGGCGAGCACGACAAATCGAGGCATGGCATCCCTACTCGACACAGCAATGCGGGGCTGGCGACTTCATGGCCGCGGAGCCGGTGAACGCGGCCAAGCTTTCGTCCGTCGGGGCTTCGGTCGAAGCCGGCATCGGCTTGCAGCAGCCCGGGCACTCGGTCGTTTCAGCTGAAGAGCCACTGTCGAGCATCCGTTGGATCGGGCAGCCGCCCTTGCAACCGCTCGAATCGGATTGGGCGTAGTAAACTCCGGCCCCGGCCACGGCGATGGCGGCGACCAAACCGACGACGACTTTCGTGAACATGTCCAAGACTCCGAACAAAGGGGGATGAACAACACATAGCATTGTAGGCCACCGTCGTGGCGTCGGTCGAGTGGAATTCTCTCATTCGGTCGGAAAAGTATTGGCCCATTCGGGGAGGTCGGCTTCGTAGGCAATCCGTTCGCCGCCAATGGGGTGGGTCAGCGTCAGCTTCCAAAGGTGCCAGTTCAGCGGAGGATGGGTCGCTGGCCCGAGATCGATGAGGCTCGGATTCGATAACCGCGATCGCACTTCTATTAGCGATGTGCCGTCGGGCGGGTGACCGTGAATGCGGGCGAGATAAATCGCCTCGACCTCCCCGCGTTCGAACTGCGGCTGAACCAGCTTGGCGAAGGCGGCCGTGCGCGTGAAGACGACGAGGCCGGTCGCATCCGGGTCGAGCCGGTGCGCGGGTCGCGGTTTCTGCGGGGCATAGACCTCGCGCAACATCGCTTGCAGCGTGTTCCGGTGGAATCCCCCGCCCGGCCCGGTCGGCAACGGGGCCGGCTTGTCGACGACGATCAGAGCCTCGTCTTCGTGGAGGATTCGGATGTCCGCGTTCACGTCGGGTTCGACCGCCTCCGCCCGGCGATGCCAGTACCGTTCACCCTCCCGGACGATCCGTTCCGCAGTCGCGGGCCGTCCTTCGGCGTCGAGCAGATTTCCTCGTTCGAACTCCCTCGGCCAATCGACGGCGACACTCCCGAAGATCCCAGTCAAAAATTCGAGCAGTGTCGAGCCGGCGAACATCCCCGGCACCTGCAACGGACGCCGATGTTCGTACGGAACAGTCCCCGGCAACGGCGTCGTGACCCGGCGGAGGGCGGCGCGGTGTTCGGCGAGTTCGCGCCCTCGGCGTTCGTCAACGGACACGAAACAATGCGGACACGAGATACTCTCGACGAAGCGCGGATCGAGTTGCTCCGCGGCCGCCAAGGGCGTCTGGCAGACGAAACAGAGCGTCCGCGGCGATTCTTCCAAACTCGCTTCGAGGCCGACGCGTTTGTCGAAGACGAAGCATTCGCCGTCGTAGTGCTCCGCGCCGCATTCTTCGAAATACTTGAGGATGCCGCCGTCGAGTTGGAAGACGTTCTCGAACCCTTCGCGTTGCAGATACGGCCCGGCCTTCTCGCAGCGAATGCCGCCGGTGCAGAACGTCACCACGGGTTGTTGCTTCATCGCCTCGGGCAGCCGCCGTACGCCCTCGGGGAAATCGCGGAAGTGCCCGATGCCGATGGGCACGGCGTTGCGGAACGTCCCGAGCTTCACTTCGAAATCGTTGCGGGTGTCGAGCAGCGTCACCGCCCGGCCTTCGTCGAGCCAGCGCTTCAACTCTTGCGGGGAAAGCCGCGGAGCCGGGTTCCGCGCCGGGTCGATCCCCTCGACGCCGAAGGCGATGATCTCCTTCTTGATCTTCACCAGCATCCGCGTGAAGGGCTGCTCTTCGCTGACGCTGACCTTCGGTGTCAAGTCCGCGAGGCCGGGGACAGATCGAATTTCGGCGAGCAGGAGTTCCATTTCGTCCGACCCGCCGGCGACGAACAGATTGATGCCTTCGGGACTCAACAAAATAGTCCCGCGCAGATTCCAAGCCCGACAACGCTCGATCAACCGTTCGCGCAGAACCGGCAAGTCACCGAGCGGGGCGAAGCGATACGCGGCGATATTCGTAACAGAAGGCATGCGGAACCGGTCGAATAAACGGATGGCCGAAAGGTCATTTTACGAATTCACCGGATTATTTCGCGGTCACCCCTTGCATTTCCGAGTCAGGCTGCGTAATATCTTGCCATGGGCGGAGCTTATCCGCCCGAGACGACGAACGTGACTGTTTTCGCTCTTACACATCTTGGTGCCGTTGCCGGGTTTACTTCCTGTCTCACACGCCACTCCGATCCTTGTTAAGAACTATTTCAGTCCGGCGACGAGCCGCATGCCCGTTGCCGTGTTCGCCCCGTCTGGCCTATCGGCGATCTTGCCGCGTGGTCACTGGTTCTAGTTGCGGTCGGGATCCGGCCGCAGAAGGTGTTTCGTGAGCAACAAGTTGTATGTGGGGAATCTGGCCTTCGGGACGACGTCCGAAGACCTGCAAGCGCTCTTCGGGGCCTACGGCCCGGTGACCAGCGCTCAAATCGTGATGGACCGAGACACGGGTCGCTCCCGCGGCTTCGCGTTCGTCGAAATGG
Source organism: Fimbriiglobus sp. (assembly GCA_025352235.1). GTDB lineage: Bacteria > Planctomycetota > Planctomycetia > Gemmatales > Gemmataceae > JALHQU01. Next base: position 8,094 of record JANXTU010000203.1, on the reverse strand, counting down.
CCAGCGGGGCCGACGCGGCGATCCAAGCCGTCAACAACGCCGAATACCAAGGCCGTCGCCTCACGGTGAACGAAGCCAAACCCCGCGAAGAACGCCCCCGTAGTGGTGGCGGCGGTGGTGGTGGTGGTTACGGCGGCGGAGGCGGCGGTGGTGGTGGTGGATACGGCGGTGGCGGCGGGAGCGGCGGCGGCAATCGCCGCTACTAAACGCGAAGGTTCAGGCAGTACGGGCAACTCATGCGGGCCGGCCTTTTCAGGCCGGCCCCGCCCTTGGATCCCACCTTCCCCGCAGTGAGTTGCCATGTCGATCGAACCCGGACGGGCCGCGCGCTGGCTCATCGCCGGCACGACCGCGATCCGATTGCTGTGGGCCGCGGTGCTCGAACCGAGCAACGACGAGAGCTACCACTGGCTCTATCACATTCATCCGGACCTCAGTTTCTACGATCACCCACCGATGACGATGGTGCTCGTGAAACTCGGGTTGCTGCTCTGCGGAGGCTGGGTCCACGCATTTTCGATCCGGCTGGCCTTCGTCCTCCTCTTCGCGGGCACGCAGGAGATCCTGTACCGCTGGACCGACCGCTGGTTTGGCCCCCGGCCCGCGTTCGCCGCGCTACTCGCGCTCAACCTCTCCGGGTATTACACGGCCTTCGCCGGGACATTCGCAGTGCCGGATGGGCCGTTCCTCTTTTTCGCGCTGTTGACGTACTGGCAACTCACCGAGGCCCTCGTCGGCCGGCCGGGATCGCTGCGGTCGTGGTTCTGGGTCGGGGTCGGTTTTGCGGGGGCGATGCTCTCGAAATACCACGCCGTGTTCCTCCCGGCCGGGGCGCTGCTGTACATCCTCATCACCCCGGGCCAGCGTCGGATACTCCGGACCCCGGGGCCGTACTTGGCGACTCTGATGGGAGCCGCCGGGTTTCTACCCGTGCTGATCTGGAACGCCGAGCACGATTGGGCCTCGTTCCGCTTCCAAGGCGGCCGGGCGAGCGACGATCCGGCACTGCCGGCGGATTTCTTCCACGAAGGCCCCCTCAAATTCTTGTTCGGGCCGATCCTCTACTTGCTGCCCTGGATCTGGTTCTGGTTGGTGGTCGAATGGGTCCGCTGCATCCGGAACTTCGGCCGGCTCGATCCGATCCGCCGGTTGCTGTTCTGTTTGTCCGCGAGCCCCCTGCTCTTCTTCTTGGCCGTTTCGTTCCGCTCCAAGAACGTCCTGCTGCATTGGCCGCTCATCGGCTTCGCGCCCTTCTATCTGTTGCTGGGCGTCAATTGGGTCCGTCTGCGCGACCGGCACCCGAAAGCGGCCCGTTGGTTCGTCGGCTTTTGGGTCGGTTCGATTTTGGTGCTCGCCGCGCTCATCGTCGGGCAAGTCCGGTATGGGGTGCTCCGATTTCCGCCGGGGGCGAAAGATCCCGCGGCCGACCTTAGCGGTTGGGAATCGGTCGGCGAAGAAATCGAAGCGCGCGGTTGGCTCCAGGAAGACGGCGTCTTCTTCGTCACGAACCGCTGGTACGACAGCGGGCAACTCGCGTTTGCGATTCGGAACCGCAAGCCGACGGCCTGCTACAACTCCATCGACACCCGCGGTTTCGCCTTCTGGTCCAAGCCGGACGATTACCTCGGCAAGACGGGGTACATGGTCATCGCCGACGAACCGTACGAAGCGGAGATCCGCCGCGAGTTCGAGGAGTTCTTCGAGAGGATCGACCCGCCCGTCGTGTTTCCCATGACCCGCGGCGGCCGACCCTTCCGCACCGTCCGCGTTTACAGATGCGTGAACCAACTGAAACCGTACCCGTTTTCGAACACACGGCCCCGCTGAAGTCTTGACACGATGAGCCGGACAGTCCACTGCGATCCCAGATCGTTCCGTTCGCGAGGTGCGTCCGATGCCCCAATTGGCCGGCGCCCCTTGCGGCGTGTGTCAACAGCCTCTGATCGGCTTTCGGGATGGCGCGTTCTGCCCCAAATGCGAGTGCCCGGTCCATTTCGATTGCGTCCGCAAAGAGGGGGCGATTGCGCCGCGCGGACATTGCTCCCGTTGCGGCAGCGTGAATCGAGTTGCTGCGAAATGGCGCCGGCTCGAAGACGCCGCCGACGACGAGCGCGCCTGGGACGCCAAACGCATCGTCATGGTCGGATCGATCCCGGTAGTCTTCGCCATCGGATTGAAACTGTTCGGAGTCCTCATCGTCTTTCCGATGGCACTGTTGGCCATCGGGGTCATCGCATATTGGTGTTGGAAACGATTCATCGTCCGTGCAGAGTGAACGAAACGGTTTCACTTCTTCTTCCCGGCACTCACCCCCAGTAACCCCGCCGCGATTCTCGCCACCTCGGTTGCGGATGGCGTGCGTTTGTAGCGGTAGACTTCGTTGCCGAGTGTCACGTCGTCGGTTTCGTCGGCCCGATAGGCTTCGGAAATCACCAGCAGGAACTTCCCCGGCAGGCCGCGGTGCAGGCGTTTGTAGTGGGCTTCGATGTTCATCTTCCGCCAGAATCCGAGGACTTCGACGAAGAGCGACTTCCCGCTGGCAATGTGCGTCAGCGTGAAGTCGGGTACCCACGTCGTCCCCTCGACCGTCTGCGGGGCGGGGTCGCCGGCCAGCGTCCACCCTTCGACACCGTCGCGGAAGTTCTGCTCGAAGTGGCCGATCTCGCGCGGGGTGTAGACGCCGAAGTCGGGCAGGTGGGATTTCAATCCGTCGGCCGGGGTCAGGGCGAAGTCTTTCTCGACGCGCTCCGCGCCCCAACGGATGCGCGCCTTCAATTCGTAGGCTTTACAATGGAGGATCGCCGGGAGGAACAGGGCGAGTTGCAGTCCGTATTTCTGCGTCGAACTGAACAGCGACAGCGGGCCGTCGAGAGCGATGGTATAGCTGTTGCCGTCGGTGCTGCGGATCGTGGCGATGAGCTTGTGGAATTTGATCGCGCGGAACAGTTGGCGGAAGCGAGCCGGGGTTTCGCCCCAGACGCGGACTTCCATGCCGACGCTGCGGAGGAGTACCGCTTGGGCGAGGGCGACGTTGTACCGGTTCAACAAAAACTCGGGTGTGCAGTCGTCGAACGAGAGGACGCGCTGTTCGTCTTTGAGGTCGGCGAAGAGGCCGCGCTCGATCGACTCCGGCGGCAGTGCGAGCAGCTTGGAAACTTCGTCGAGGACGACGGCGCGTTCAAACGGAACCCCCGCCTTCGCCGCGTCGGCCCGGTGCTTGGCCGCCGATTCAAAGACCGCTTCCCGCAAGGCATCGGGCGTCAGTTCCGACGCGACCTCGAACTCGCAACGGTCTTCCAACAGCTTTGCCAAGCCTTGGTGGATCAACGCCCCCGGCCCTTCGCCGACGACCTCTTTCAGTTCCGTCTCGATCTCCCCGCGAGTCCGGGTCGGCGCGGCGCGGTAGGCCGCGATCAACTGCCGGGCGGCCGCGAGATACTCCCCCGAGTTCGGGTTGAGGTAGAGGGGGATGAGCCGATTCTTGGAGCTGCGGACCCGCACTTGTTTGCCGACGAGCATGGCGGATGGTCCCCGAGGCGGTTCTGCGTCACGCTACGGATCGCCGCTCGATTCGACGACCGACTTCGTTCCGAGTGTCGGCCGGGTCATTCGCCCAAGTCCCCCGAATTCCGTATTGCATCGCAGAGACAATCGAAACATCATCGCGGGGAATCGCCCGATTCTCGGAGTCCGTCCATGCGTTTGGTCCTGCAAATTCTCGAAGACCGCCTGACCCCGGCCGGCTTTTTCCTCACCGGCGTCGGCGGTGTCACCAATCCCGCCGAGCCGAACGTCCGGACTTACGACTCGTCGACGGTCGCCGGTGGGTCGTCGACTCAGCTCAATCCGCCCGGCGACATCGTCGCCTTCCCCGGCTTCGCCGGTTCGGTGCGGATCGCCAACGGCGATGTCAACGGCGACGGCGTCGACGACATCATCGCGGCCCAAGGCCCGGGCGCCGGCAGCGCTTCGCAAATCAAAATCTTCGACGGTTACAGTTCGATGTACCTCGGCACCGCCGTCGAGATCGCCAGTTTTTACGCGTACTCCAACACCGCCGAGGCGTCGCAAACTCCCGGCTTCGGAGGGGGCGTGTTCGTCGCGGCCGGGGATTTCAACCGCGACGGATTCGACGAAGTGGTCGTTTCGGCCGGAGCCGGGGCGCGCGGGCACATCAAGGTCTTCGACTTCAACGACGGCTCGGGCGGATTCTTGGCCAGTGCCCCGCGACTGCGGAGCTCGTTCTTCTCGTACACCGACTTCGCCGGCGAAATCCGCGTGACCACGCTCGTCGCCGGCCCCACGACGTACCTCGTCACCGGGTCGGGCGCCGGGGTGAGCCAGTCGGACGTACGCTTGTACGGGAACGCGTTCACGCTCGGCCAAATTCCCGATCTCACGTTCGTGGCCCCGTCCGCGCAGATCTTCCCATTCGCCGGGTATAAAGGCGGCGTGTCCGTGGCCGCCGGGGATACCGACGGCGACGGCGTGGACGAACTCTTCGTTTCCAAGAACAACGGCATCTCGGTCGTCGACGTTTTCGACCTCACCGACTTGACCGCTGCGAAATACCAATTCGAAGCGTTCCCCGGCTTCAGCGGCGAAGTCCGGCTCGGCGCCGCCGACGTCGATGGCGACGGCAAAGTCGAAGTGCTCACCTCGACCGGCGACAGCCCCGGCGCCGGCGGTGCGCACATCAAAGTTTGGCAGATCGCGGGAGGCCCCACGGAACTCCGCAGCTTCTTCGCTTACCCCGGTTACAGCAAGGGCGTCTTCCTCGGCACGACCGATTACTCGTGGACCCAGAGTTTCACAAAAACGTCGCGGCTGACCGTGCCCGACAACTCCGCAACGTTCACGACGTCCTCGTTGATGGTCGATCCGCGGACGCTGGCCGACGGGGCGTTGCGGCCGAAGTCGATCGCCGTAGGGTTGACCATCACGGCGCTCACGGGCGGGCAGAACGCCGATCTCGAAGTCTTTTTGCGCTCGCCCAACGGCACGACCTTCGCGCTGTTTACGAACGTCAACGGCGGGGGAGATGGGATGCGGATTGTCATCGCCGATTCGGCGACGACCGCACTGGCGTCGGGGACGCCACCGAACACCGGCTTACTCACCGGCGCGTTTCGGCCCGAAACGGGCTCTCTGATCGCCGCCTTCGGTCAAGGTTCCGTTGCCGGCGTCTGGACGCTTCTCATCCGCGATGACGCCCCGACGGACACGTATCAACTAACTGCATGGAGTCTCACGTTCGGGTTTTAAGTCACTGAAATCGACCCGACCGGGTCGATTTCGTTCGTTTTTCGGACACATCTGATGCAGGTGCCTGAAACTTGAGACAAATGAGCTGATTTTCCTTGTTGTTCCGTTTGGGTCGATTTACTCTATTTTTGAATCGATCTACTCCTCGCCCAAGGTGCCTCCCTTCTCTTCCCGCATCCTTCCCATTTCGGAGCCTGTCACATGCGTTGGTCCTCCATCCCGTCCCTGTTTTCGCGTCCGAAGACCGCCGCGAAAAAACGAGTCCCCCACCGCAACCCCCTGCGTTTGGAACTCCTCGAAGACCGCCTGACCCCGGCCGGTTTCTTCCTCACGGGCGTCGGCGGCTTCACCAATCCCGCCGAACCGAACCTGCGCATCTACGATTCGACCAACGCGTCCGGCGGGGCGTCGTCGTTCCTCCAACCGCCGGGCGATATCGGCTCCTTTCCCGGCTTCTCGGGCTCGGTGCGCGTCGCCACCGGCGACATCAACGGCGACGGCATCGGCGACTTCATCACGGCCCAAGGCGACGGCGCCGGCAGCGGCTCGCAGGTCCGCATCTTCGACGGCAACAGCGCCCTGTTCAGCGGCACCGCCGTCGAAATCTCGAGCTTCTTCGCCTACGGCAACTCGGCTGGAGCCTCCACAACCGCCGGCTTCGGTGGCGGCGTGTTCGTCGCCAGCGCCGACTTCAACGGCGACGGCGTCGATGAAGTCGTGACCTCGGCCGGGGCCGGCGCCCGCGGCCACGTCAAGGTCTTTAACTTCAACGTCGGCGGCGTGTTCCAGGGCAGCACCCCGGAACTGCGCAGCTCCTTCTACGCCTACACCGACTTCGCCGGCGAGATCCGCGTCACCACCGCCTTCTTCGGCGGCACCACCTACCTGATCACCGGCTCGGGCGCCGGCACCAGTCAGTCCGATGTCCGCCTCTACCAGAACGCGTTCAACATCGGCCAGATCCCCGACCTCACCTTCGTGGCCCCGGTTGCGCAACTCTTCCCGTTCGCCGGATTCAGCGGCGGCGTCTCGGTCGCCGCGGGCGATGTGGACGGCGACGGCAACGACGAGCTCTTCGTCTCGCAAAACGCAGGTGGCACGGGCTTGGTCAACGTCTACGGCGCGGCGAACCTCACGACGCCAATCGTCCAGTTCCAAGCCTTCGGCGGCTTCACCGGCGAAGTCCGCCTCGGCTGCGCCGACGTGGACGGCGACGGCCGCGACGAAGTGTTGACCTCGACCGGCAGCAGCCCCGGCGCCGGCGGTGCCCACGTCAAGGCTTGGAGCGTCACGGGCGCAACCGCCGATACGATCCGCAGCTTCTTCGCCTACGAGGGTTACATTAACGGCGTCTTCCTCAGCACCAACGACTACAACTGGGGCCAAGCCTTCACGAATACGACGCCCATCGCCCTCACGGACGGGACGGCAACCTTCACCGCATCGACGATCAGCGTCGATGCTCGCACCTTCATCGACAGTACGCTCCGCCCCACGTCGATCATCGTCGCCCTGAACGTGACGGGCACGTTCAACGCCGACATCGACGCCTTCCTGCGCTCGCCCACCGGCGTCGATTTTGAACTGACGACGGACAACGGCGGCCCGAGCGACGGCATGCAAATCCTCTTCTCCGACACCGCGGCAGCGAGCATCACGACTCTCGCAGCCACCGCCGGGTTGAAGACGGGGACGTTCCGACCCGAAGGAGCCGGCTCGTTCCTGCTCGCTTACGGCGCGGCGGGCGTTGCCGGAACGTGGACCCTCCTCATCCGGGACGATACCGCTAGCGATGCGCATACCCTCACGAGCTGGGGCATCAGCTTCACCTTCTGATCCGCACGCCCGTTGCTTCGGAGCAACGGGCGCCGTATAATTGAACAAATATGTCCAAGTGCTCCGACCTCGCCTCTGTTGCGGTTTCGGATCGCTGGTAGATTTCCGAACCGTCCCTCCCGAGCGTCGTGGTTTATGGCCAAAGAAGAAGCGATCGAAGTCGAAGGCCGCGTCAAGGAAGCCCTCGCCAATACGCAATTCCGAGTCGAACTCGACATCGGCGGCGAAGTCATCGCCCACGTCGCTGGCAAGATGCGCAAGAACTTCATCCGCATCATTCCCGGTGATCGCGTCAAAGTCGAAATCTCTCCTTACGACCTCACCCGCGGCCGAATCACCTACCGCGCCCGGTGAACTTGAATAATTCCTCCGATTATCCGGATTTTTCTTGACGGACGGGCTGCGAATCCGGAAACTACTCTCATCGCCACGAACGGCGATGTCGATTCACCCCAAGTTGTCCATGGAGGGACTCCAGATGCTCATCGTGACTGAATCCAAGGCTCAAGGCTGGCGCGCGGTGGCCGTGTACCAAGATCAAACCGAAGCGCTGCTGTACGTCGGTCGCTCGTCGACCCAAGTCCGCGGCGGATACGCCGAAGCCTACAACGAACAACTCGAAGCCGACGAACGCGAAGTCGTCGCCACGATCAAGCTCCAACAATGGCAAGGCGCCCCGGACGCCGGCAAATGGCTCGACAAAGCTGAGCTACGCCTGCCAGTGGCCAGCCGGGTACTGGAAAAGGCCGCGGCGTAATATTGGGGATTGAGAAGCAATCCGTGAAACCCGCGCCGTTTCGGTGCGGGTTCTTTTCGTTGGCGAGCCGTGCTCCGTGAGGAGCCGGGTGTCCAGCGAGCTGGGGCCTTTTGGAAAACGGATTCGCGATGGCAATTGGCGACACCCGGCTCCTCACGGAGCACGGCTCGCCAACGAAAAGAACCCGCACCGAAACGGCGCGGGTTTCACGGATTGCTTCTCAATCCCCAATATTA
>JANXTU010000198.1 GCA_025352235.1 Fimbriiglobus sp. | reverse complement strand
CGGAGAGGGAGGGATTCGAACCCCTGTAGTTTCTCCCATGAAAAGTGCAATTCCTGAAGCGGGCGGCGCGGAATCCGGCGCACACGCCTTTGAACTACTCATGGCATACCCCGAGCTCGCATCACTCGTCCAAGCCTGGCCTCGGCTTCCCGAACCGATCAAAGCCGGGATACTGGCGATGATCCGAGCGCTTCCGGGGTGACCGCGCCTACGGTGTCTACGTCTACGGAACCTCGAATTCCCTTGCGGATGTTCGCGTTCCGTAGACGCAGTGATCCCAGCGATCCGGTTCGATCATCGCAGCGTTGGCGCTTTCGGAGAAGGTGCGGAGGAGCCGATGCACCGGGAATGCTCAGGTCGTCGAAGTCCAAGACGAGGCGGGTCTGCAACACCCAAATCCTTGCGTTCGGCGACAACCGTGAGCAATTGGGATGTTCGGGCCCACTCATCAAAAGCCGTCCGAAGCTGTGTCCCGCAACGCATCTGGAGCCAACTGCGAGGGTCGATCACCAAAACGGCCAAATGCACAGGGAACGAAGCCGAAGCTGTCCACGTCGCATCATCAGCCGGCCAAGCCGGCGAGGGCGACGCCGCTCACGAAGAACGACGCCAGCGCATCGGCCAGGTCGGGATAGCGGCTCGCGAGTTCGGCCGGCCCGGGAACCCAACCCGCCCTCGACGCGCCGGGGTACTCGGCGACCACCACCTCCTCGACGGTCGCCCCGTCGGCGCCGGGGCAGCGGAACCGCGGCGACGCCAGCAGCTGTCCCGCGAGTAGCCCGACCACCCGGCTCCGGACCGCCGGGTTCACTTCGCTCGCATGCATCGCCGTCCTCCAAATTCGGGATTCGATCGCCTCTCGTAAGGGGTCATGCCTGTCGGCTCGATCCGGGGGCCAGCAAAAATTCTTTTCTCCGCCGTGGCCCCCGTTCGGAGGCTTCGGGCATTCCCCGGTAGCGGGCTTGTCCGATGCGAGCCGGGAAGCGGGTATGATCCTGCTCCGCCCCGTTCCACCCCGGCGGAATCCATGCCCACCGACGACGCGGTCACGCTCTGGCTCGGCCGCCTGCAGATCGGGGATGCGGACGCCGTCCGGCCGCTCTGGGATCGCTACTTCCACCGGCTCGTCGGGCTCGCCCGCAAGCGGCCACGCCCCGCGCCGCGCCGCGCCGCCGACGAGGAGGATGTGGCCCTCAGCGCGTTCGACAGCTTCTGCCGCAACGCCGAACGCGGCCGGTTCCCCGATCTGACCGACCGGGAAAGCCTCTGGCGGCTCTTGGCCGCGTTCACCGTCCGCAAGGCGACCCGCCACGTGCGGGATGCGTCCCGGCTCAAGCGCGGAGGCGGGGCGGTCGAGGGCGGTTCGGATCCGCTGGAGGAAGTCTTCGGCGACGAGCCCGACCCGGCCTTGGCCGCGGAAGTCGCGGAGGAGTGCGAGCGGTTGCTGGGCGCGCTCGGGGACGCCGACTTGAAGCGGGTGGCGGTGCTGAGGATGGACGGGCATTCGGTCGAGGAAGTGGCGGAGCGGATCGGCTGCGCCCCGCGGTCGGTGAAGCGGAAGCTGCAGTTGATCCGGTCGATCTGGGAACGCGAGGAACAGCATGAGCCGGGATAGCGACCGCACCGCGACTTTTCACGGCTCCGTCCACGGGTTGCCGGTCGAGGAGGGGCTGCTGCTCGACGACATCTGCGACGGCTTCGAGGCGCAGTGGCGCGCCGGCGTACGCCCGGACATCGCAGCCGCCGTCGCGGAACTCGCTGCACCTATCCGAGCCGCCGCGCTTCGCGAACTCGTCCTTCTCGACATCTTCTACCGCGGCAGAGCCGGGGAGGTCCCGGTTCCGACGGATTACGCGGAACGCTTCCCGGATTTGGATCCGGCGTGGCTCGCCGGGGCCGTCGGCGGAGCCGACCCTCGAACCGTGACGCACGCGGACGGCGGTTCACCGAGTGCCGAATCGCTGCCGCTGGGCGAACGCTTCGGCGATTACGAACTGCTCTCGGAGATCGCCCGCGGCGGCATGGGGGTCGTCTTCCGCGCCCGGCAGGTCTCCCTCGACCGGCTCGTCGCGCTGAAGGTGGTGCTGGCCGGAGAATTCGCCGACCCCGCCGAATTGCGGCGGTTCCGCGCCGAGGCCGAAGCTGCGGGAACCCTCGATCACCCGAACATCGTCTCCGTGTTCGAAGTCGGCGAACACCGCCGGGTGCAGTACTACGCGATGCGGCTCGTCGAAGGGGGCAGCCTCGCCCAGCATCTGGCGGAGTGGGCCGTCCCGAAGGCCGCGACGCGATCCGAAGGCCGACAGCGGCAGATCGCCGCGGCCCGCCTCATTGCGGAAGCGGCCCGGGCCGTCCACTACGCCCACCAGCGCGGCATTCTGCACCGCGACCTGAAGCCGGGGAACCTGCTCCTCGACGAGGCCGGAGCCCCGCACGTGACCGATTTCGGCCTGGCCCGGCGGATCGGCAAAGACAGCACGCTGACCCGCACCGGAGCGATCCTCGGCACGCCGAGCTACATGGCCCCGGAGCAGGCCCGCGGCCGCGAGGACGTGACCACCGAAGCCGACGTTTACAGCCTCGGCGCGGTGCTGTACGAACTCCTCGCGGGGCGGCCGCCGTTCGTCGGCGAGGACGTGCTCGACACGCTCTACCAAGTCCGGGAGCGGGAACCGGCCTGGCCGCGCACGCATTGCCCATCCGTCGACCGCGATCTGGAAACGATCTGCTTGAAGTGCTTGGAGAAGAACCCGAACAAGCGCTACTCCAGCGCCGCGGCCTTGGCCGACGACTTGGATCGCTGGCGGAGTGGGGAACCGATCCTCGCGCGCCGATCCGGGGCGCTCGAACGGGCGGTGAAGTGGTCGCGGCGCAATCCCGCGGGGGCCGGTCTGGTCGGCTTGGGGGCGGTCACGGCGGCGGCGATCATCTGGGGTCTGGTCTCCCTGTCGTACAACGCCGAACTCGTCGAAGGGAAGGAGAAACTGGAGCTGACGAATGGGCGACTGGACGACGCGAATACGAAACTCCAGGGGGCGAACTCGCAGCTGGATTCCGCCAACGGCGAACTCCGGAGGACGAATGGCCAACTCGACGATGCGCTCGGTCGCGTCACGAAAGAGCGGAATGAGGCCGATCGGCTGAGGGTCTTGGCCGATGGCCTCCGATCCAAGGCGCAGGGCCAGGAACTCACGGTCCGCGAATACTTCTACACTTCGCAATTCCGGGCCGCCGATCGGGCTTGGACGGACGGCAAGCCGGTGTTGGCGTCCGAGGCTCTTTATCCGCCCCGGCGAACATCTCTGTTCGGAAAACTCGCCGGGGCCGAATGGGCGGTCCTGGGTGTGAACGAAGAGAGCGTCCGCCGCATCGGATTGGGGGTCGTGCCTCCGCGCCCGCCGAATCTGAAGCCGGACGAAGTTCCACCGGATTCGGTGCGGAGCGTGGCGCTCAGTCGGGACGGCAAGCGGGCGTTCGTGGCCTTCGGCGAGCCCGACAAGACCCCCGGGTGCGGAATCTGGGACCTCACAAAAGGCCTCCTGATTCGCCGCATCGCCCTTCCCGCAGGCGTCTCGGCAGACACTTGCTCCGAGGCGGTGTTCGAGGGTGGCCGCGTGTTCGTCGGTCAACTGTCCGAAGCCGACGGGCGGCGGACATTCGAGAGTGTTTGGGGCTGGGACGAGGATGCGAAGCGAAACGTCAGGAAGTTGGAACCGCTCAAGGGGACCCGGTTCCGGAGTTGGGCCGTGTCGGGCGACGGGCTCCGATTGGCCGCCGCCCTCACCGACGGCACGGGTCGGATTTTCGAGGTGGAAACCGGGAATGAAGTCGCCCGTTTCGAGAAGTTCCCCGAGGATCCTCTCGCGCTCGCCGCGAGTCTGGATGGCAAATACGTGCTGCGCGGGGGCAAGTCGGCATCGTTACTCGGCGACGACGGTACGGAGCGCGCGGTGCCGTTCGACGGCGTTCTCGCCGCCGCCGCTTGGGCCGCCGATGGCTCGGCCGTCGCCGTCATCGTCGGCGGCAGCGTCGAGTTGTTGAACGGCGCGGAGTTGCTGAAGTCGAATGGGACACGGCCGTCGGGTCGATCTTTGGGAGCCCACCCCGGCGCGAACCGGATCGCTTTCTCGGACGATGGCAAGCGCGTCATCACCTCGGACGCGAACGGCCGCGTGAATCTGTGGAATCGGACCGACGGGTCAGTAACCCCCTACGTTCCGGATCAAACGCCACTGTACGCCATCGCCGCTTCGGGGGATCGGCTGATCGTCGCCGCGAAAGGTGTGCGGAACCCGGTCGCAGTCACCTCCGTCGACTTGCGTGCGACGGCCACCTCGATCATTGCCATCGAAGGCTCAGTGGGGGCGCAGACTTCAGTTAGAAACGTCGCCTTCAGCCCCGACGGCACGAAGGCACTGGCCACGATCCGGTCTACCGGTCTACCGCCCGTATCTGGGATCCGCGTACCGGAGAATTGATCCACGAGTTGGAAATCGGTGGCAAACAGAACATCCGCGCCGTGTTCAGCCCGTGCGGTCGATACATCGGTGCGGGCCAAAGGGTGTACGACATTCAAAATGGCTTCGCGAGTATCGAATTGCCAAACCTTCAGAAGACGAGACATGAGCACGACGTTGCATTTCAGCCCGGGGGTCGTCTCTTCGCATGTGCCGTTACGAACGAGGGCAGCAAGGGGGGAGTCGTCCTTTACGATCTCCAGTCGCGCTCGCAAGTCCGCATGCTGCCAGGGCCGCCTCGCAGTCAATGGAGCGTTGGCTTGGCATTCAGCCCCGACGGACGCCATCTGGCGGTCGGATACGGTCAATGGAGCAGCGGCGACCCCACGAAAACTGCGCCGCTCGTAATTTACGAAGTCGAGACCGGGAAAATCGTCCGTCAAATCGAAGGCTTTCTGGATGGGGTCTACTCGGTCGCCTGGAGTCCGGACGGCAAGTGGATCGCCACCGGCAGCGGCGTTTACCAGCACAGGCCCATGTTGGGCGAAGTGAAAGTCTGGAACGCTGCCACGGGCGAACTCGTGTACGACCTGAAAGGCCACTCGGATTGCGTCTGGGGCGTCTCGTTCAGCCCGGACGGTCGCCGCTTGGCTTCGGCGTCGGGTACTCAACCCGGCCCGCAGGGAGACCGAGGTGAATTCATCATCTGGGACCTGGTGAGCGGGCAGCAACTGCTCAAGCGCGAAACTCCGAAGCGGGCCGTGGCTTGGGCGGGCTTCAGCCCCGATGGGCGGTGGTTCGCCACCGCCGAGACGAAGAGAATCCGGATCTGGGATCTCGCTCCGCCACCGTTGGAAATCGCTCCGCCTCCGCGGCCAATCGCAACGCAATAGCCCCCTCTCGCCCTCTCCCCACGACCCCTTCGCCCCCGGAGTCCGATCATGTTTCGCTTCGCAATCGGGTTTGCCGCGGCGCTCTTCGGGCCAATTCACTCCCGATTTGGCCCCGGCCGGCAGCCTTCGGGCATCTCCTCGGAAGAGAGCGGCGAATGCCCCGATCGGGGCGGCGCCGACCCCAGCGCACCGGAGGTTCGACCATGTCGGCAGAAACGCGGTTGTATCGAGTCGAGATCCTCCTGGTCGAGGACAATCCGGACGACGCCTTCCTCGCCACGGAGGCCCTCGGCGAAGGGCCCTCGGACTGCCGGGTGACCCATGTGGAAGACGGCATCGAGGCCCTGGATTTCCTGCGTGGTCGGGGGAGGCACGCCGCCGCCGACCGGCCGCACCTCGTCCTCCTCGACATCAACCTGCCGAAGATGAAGGGCCTCGACGTCCTGCGCGAAATGAAAGCCGACCCGGTCCTCCGGGACATCCCGGTCATCATGATGACCTCGTCGTCCGACCCGCGGGACATCCTCGAATCGCTGAACAACCACGCGCACAAGTACCTCGCCAAACCGATCTCGGTCGCCGCGCTCCTCCCGCTCGTGCAGGAGATCGTCCGGGAGTTCCGCCCGACGGCGTCCCCCGACTCCGGCCTGGAGCAGCTCGACGGCTGGATCCGGGAGTTCGAACAGTTCTGACGGATCCCGTTCCCCTTCCCCCGTCCCGCGCGAGATCCCGTGGCCGCAACCGACGACGCGTCCGATCCGAACTACCTCCTGCTGATCGAGGACAACCCCGACGACGCCTTCCTGGTGGCCGAGGGGCTATCCGAAGGGCCGGACGGCCGGCGCGTCGCCGTGGCCGGCGACGGAGCCGAGGCCCTCGAATTCCTGCGCGGGAGGCTCGCCGCGCCCGACCGGCCCTTGCCGCTCGCCATTCTGCTGGACCTCGGGCTGCCGAAGAAAAGCGGACTGGAAGTGCTCCGCGAGATCAAAGGGGACGCCCGGCTGCGCGGCATCCCCGTCATCATCATGACCTCGTCCGACGACAAGGCCCACATGATGGAGGCCTGCAACCTCCAGATCAACGGGTACCTCGCGAAGCCGTTCACGGACGAGCAGCTGCGGAAAGCGATCCGCTCCATCGACCGCTTCTGGTTCTCCAGCGTCCTGGAATCGCTCCCCGACGCCGTGGTGGTCACCGACGGGGCTTTCCGCATCACTCTGGTCAACGGGCAGGCCGAGCGGCTGTTCCACGCGACCCGCGGGGAAATGCTCGGCCGGCCGATGCGGACGCTGCTCGCCGGGGATCGCCGGGAGGAATACCTCCGTCACCTCGGGGCGTATTACGGGAGCCCGGCGCCGCGGGCCGACCGGATCGAATTCGAGACCCGCGGCGTCCGGCGGGACGGGGGCGAGTTTCCGCTCCAGGTCAGCCTGGGCCTTCTGCAGGCGGACGGCGGGGTTCTCGTCGCGGCCACGATGCGCGACATCAGTGCGCAGAAGCGCACCGAGTCGGCGCTGGTGGGGGCCCGAGACGAGTTGGAGACGACCGTCCACGAGCGGACGTGCGAGTTGACGGACGCCTTCGTGGAGCAGCAGGTGCTGCTGAAGGAGATCCACCACCGCGTGAAGAACAACCTGCAGCTCATCTCCAGCATGATCCGGCGGCAGGCCCGGCTGACCCGGCGCTCCGCGGGGAACCCCGATCCTCCGGGGCGGGATCGGCTCCTCGACGGGCTGGGCGAGATCCAGAGCCGGATCCAGTCGATGGCACTCGTGCACGAGATGCTGTACCGGTCGAAATCCCTGGCCGCCATCGACTTTTCGGTGTACCTCGTGCAGCTGACCGATCACCTCCGCCGGGCCTTCGACTCCTCCGCGTCGGTCGCCCTGCGGGTCGAAGCCGAAGGCGTCTCCGTCGACATCGACACCGCAATCCGGTGCGGGCTGATCGTCACCGAACTGGTCTCCAACGGCTACAAGCACGCCTTCCCGGACGACCGGCGCGGCGAAATCGCCGTCGGACTGAGGGCGGCCCCGGGCGGCCGCTTCCTCCTGACGGTGTCCGACGACGGGGTCGGGGGCTCCCCGCCGGCCGGCGGAGCGAACACCGGGTCGCTCGGCCTGCAGCTGGTCCGCGACCTCGCCGCCGACCTGGATGCCGCGGTCGAAACCGTACTGTCCCCGGGGACGACCCACCGGATCCTCTTCACCCCCCTCGCGGCGCGGAGTTGACCATGGCCAAGGCGCGCATCCTCGTCGTGGAAGACGTCCGCTTCGTGGCGCGGGACATCCAGGACTTCCTGGAGGATCTCGGCTACACCGTGCCCGGACTGGCCGCCACGGGCGAGGAGGCGATTCTGGCGGCCGCGGAACTCTCCCCGGACCTGATCCTGATGGACATCGGCCTGAAGGGGGAGATGGACGGGATCGAGGCGGCGGCGCGGATCCGCGGCCGTCTGAACATCCCCATCATCTACCTGACCGGGCAGGGGGACGAGGCCACGATGGAGCGGGCCAAGCGCACCGATCCCTTCGCGTACCTCCGCAAGCCGCTGAGCGAAAAGGAGCTGCCCGTCGCCATCGAGATCGCCTTGGCCAAGCACCACCTCGTGCGGAAGCTGCGCGACAGCAACGCCGACCTGGAGCGGTTCGGGTACGTGGTCTCGCACGACCTGCAGTCCCCCCTGGGCAACATCGAGGTGTTCACGAAGCGATTGGTGGCGCTGTTCGGGGACCGTGCCGACGCGAAGTCGGAGGACTGCGCGCGGCGGATCTTCGACAACGTCGCCCGGATGAAGAAGCTGATCGGGGATCTGCTGGAGTATTCGCGCGTGGATTCGGCGGAAGGGGGCTTCACGGCCGTGGACGCGGGGGCCGTCGTCCGGACCGCCTGCGCGAACCTGCAAGCGGTCCTGGAGGAGAACGGGGCCGAGGTCGAGGGCCCCGCGGGCGCCCCGCGCGTGGCGGGGGACGAGACGCAACTCGTGCAGCTTTTCCAGAACCTCATCGGCAACGCGGTCAAGTTCGGCCGGGCGGGCGAGCCGCTGCGGATCCTCGTGACGGCGGAACGCCGGGGGGGATTTTGGGAATTCGCCGTGTCGGACAACGGCATCGGGATCGAGCGGCAGTACCTGCAGAGGATCTTCGGGCTGCACGAGCGGCTGCACAGCGTGACGAAGGGGCACGGGATCGGACTGGCGACCTGCGAGCGGATCGTCCGGCGGAACGGCGGGCGGATTTGGGCCGAATCGCAAGGGTTGGGCCTCGGGACGTCGATACGCTTCACCTTGCCCGCTCTCGGCGCGACGGCGGGGGGCGAGCACGGGATTCCCGGGGGGAAGTGAGGCATGGGTTCGGGGATCGTCTTGGCCGGGTGCGCCGGCGATCGTCATCCGGGCTTCGGCCCGCACGGGCTCCCGCGAAACCTCGTGCCGACAAGGCAAGCCTCTGCCCATCGGACGGCGGCGATCGGGAAGTCGGCAAGTCTCCCGGCGCTCGCCAAACGCCGCGGCCGCCCCACATCGGCCGATGGCCGGGAAGGCGTCGTCGGCTTCGGCGGCCGAGTGGGGCCTTCGGACGACATGCGAGAGTCCGAGCCAGCCCTGCCCCAGGGCCACCGCCGAGTTCGAGCCGCCCCGCAAGCGCTTCGAAAAGTGGCGACTCCTGCACCCCGTCCTCTGGGACGAGAAGAATCGCAACGCCGAGGCCTACGGGATCGCCCGTGGCCGTCCGCCTTCCTGATCGGCCGCGCTGGAAAAGTGTTCTGGCAAGGCAACCCGAACGAAGCGACGCGGACGAGGCCGGACGAAGCCGCCTTCCGCTCGCTGCTCGAAGACCACCTCCGGCGGGAGGCTCCCGCCGGCAAGTGATACGCGCGACCGATGACGGCCGCGCACCCCTTCCCCCCGTTGGAGCTTCGCGATGACGACGAACCTGATCCGGCTGACGGCGTTCGCACTGGCCGTGGCACTCGGAACTCCCCCCGCCGCCGCGGAGGACAAGAAGGACGACAGCGTCGAACTCAAGGTCGGCGATGTCGCCCCGACCTTCCAGCTCCGGGATCACGCCGACAAGGCGTGGAGTTCGTCCGACCGCGTCGGCAAGAAATGGGTCGTCATCTACTTCTACCCCGGCGACTTCACCCCCGGCTGCATCCGCCAAGCCGACGCCTTCCGCGATGCCATGACCAAACTCGCGGAGAGTGGCGTCGAGGTCGTGGGGATCAGCGGCGACTCGGCCGCGACGCACGATCTGTTCCGCAAGGCCCGGAAGCTCAATTTCACCCTGCTCGCGGATCCGAAGGGCGCCGCCGCGAAGCAGTTCGGCGTTCCCTTCGGGCCCGGTGCGACGGTGAAGGCCAAGGACGCCGACGGCAAAATGATCGAATTCAAACGCGAGGGGACTGCGGCCCGCTGGACGTTCGTCGTCGGGAAGGACGGCAAGATCGCCTACAAAAACATCAAGGTGCTCCCGGCCGAGGACGCCAAGAAGATCGCCGAGTTCATCGCCGAAGCCGACAAGAAGTGATCCGACCGTCCTCACCTCCCCCAAGGACTCGCATGGCACCGCGCATCAATACTCCGGCGGGCATCGCGGCGACGGTCCTCGCCGCCTCGCTGATCGTCGGGGCCATCATTGAGATTGCCGCGACGCGGGTCGCCGCCAAGACGCAGTCCAAGCCCGAGCCGGAACTGGCGGTCCGGAAGATCGCGAAGTCGGACTGGGTCATGTTCGGCGGCACGCCAGGGCGCAACATGGTCAACACCGTGGACAAGAACATTCCGGACAAGCCCGGCCCCAACGATGCCGCGCGGGTGAAGTGGAAGGCGGAACTCGGTTCGCTCTCCTTCGGGGGACTCACAATCGCCGGCGGAAAGGTCTTCGTCGGCACGAACAACGATAAGCCGCGCAACATGCGGGACACCAAAAAGAATGCCGACGGCGACATCGACCCCATCGACCGTGGCATCCTGATGTGCTTCGACGAAACCACCGGGAAATTCCTCTGGCAGGCGGTCCACGACAAACTCGTCCTCGGCGACTTGGTCCGCGACTATCGCGGGATCGGCGTCAGTTCCACGCCCCTCGTGGAGGGCGAGCGCGTCTACTATGTCAGCAACCGCTGCACGCTCGTTTGCCTCGACATCAACGGCATGGCCGACGGCAACCAAGGGCTCCGGACGGAGAAGTACAAGGAGAAGACGGACGCCGACTTCATCTGGGAACTCGACATGATCGGGGAACTGGGCGTCTTTCCGCACAACAGCTCCACCTGCAGCCCGCTCATTGTCGGCGATTTCGTTTACATCTGCACCTCCAACGGGGTGGACGAGAACCACAAGAAGCTTCCGAAGCCCGACGCTCCCAGTTTCCTCGCCGTGAACAAGAAGACCGGCGCGGTCGCCTGGAAGAGCAGCCTGCCCGGCAACAAGATCATGCACGGCCAGTGGTCGAACCCGGCCTACTCGGACGCCGGCGGCGTCAAGCAGGTCATCTTCCCCGGTGGTGACGGCTGGCTCTACTCGTTCACCGCCGACAAGGGGGAACTCGTCTGGAAGTTCGAAGGCAACCCGAAGAGCGCCGTCTACGACCTCGGCGGCGCCGGGGCCAAGAGCGACTTCATCGGGACGCCGGTGGTGGTGGAGGGCAAGCTCTACATCGGCACGGGGCAAGACCCCGAGCACTTCACGGGGATCGGCCACTTCTACTGCATCGATGTCGCGAAGGCCGTGGCGAATGCGAAGAAGAACAAGGCGCTCGATGTGTCGCCGGAACTCGTGGACAAAGTTGGCAAGGACGTAGAGGGCATGCCGGCGGTGACCGGCAAGCCGAACCCCGATTCGGCCGTCGCCTGGCACTACGGCGGGATCGACGACCGGCCGTATGTGCCGCGCGGGTTCAAGTTCGGCAGGACGATGAGCACCGCCTGCATCGTGGACGGCATCCTCTACATCAGCGATATCGCGGGCATCCTCCACTGCCTCGACGCCAAGACCGGCAAGAAGTTCTGGCAGTACGACCTCAAGGGGGAGATCTGGGGCTCGCCCTTCTACGCGGACGGCAAGATCTACCTGGGCGCTTCGAGCGATCTGTTCGTCTTCAAGCACGACAAGGCGCCGAAGGCGATCGACGAGATCGACAACCCCGATGCGAAGGATCAGGAGAGCTACACCGAACGGTTGAAGGCCAAGCGCAAATCGGTGGAGAAGGAGTACCTGATTTCGCTGGTCGAGTACGACGCGGTCATCCGCAGCGCGCCGGTCGTCGCCAATGGCACCCTCTACGTGATGACCGAGAAGACGCTCTACGCGTTCAAGCCGACGAAGTGACGAGGCTTCGAAGACACCGAGTCGAACGTGGTCAAGGCGAAAGCCAATTGCAGAGGGAAGATTCTGGAAATGACGGGACTCGTGAACCTCGTTTCCCAGGAGCGGGTCGGACATATCACGGTCGAACTCGGCAGCGGCGATACCGCTGTCGGCTGCGATTCCGTTCGTTGTGCCAGTCCTATTGGCGGGGCGAAGCCGGCCAGCCGGCCACGATCCGCGGCAAATGCAACGGCATCGGACGCCGGTCTCGATACATGATCCTCGTGACGGCGCCTGCGGGGCAGCGGCCGCCAGCACGCCGATCTGCCGGGCGACCTCGGCGGCCGTGGCGGACCTCACTTCAGAACCGCCACCCGTAGACCCCATCCCCGCGGCACTCCCCGCACTCGCCGATGGCGCGGCAGGAGACGCACTCGGCGGGCGTCGTCGGGTGCGAGATTCTGCACTTGCCGACGCACACCGGACAGCGGCCGCTGCCCCGGCATTTGCTGCACAATCCCACCCGGCCGAGCGCGTCGTACACGGGCCGGGCGCCGCAGTGGACGCAGGAGGCGGCACTCCGCGAAATGACGCCATCGCAATCGGGACAGTGCATGAGCCGCATAGCCGTCTCGATTGCGGGGGAGAGCCGAGTTCACGGGGGTTACCTCGGAAACGGCCTCTCCTTTCCCGCAGCCGCACCGTCCGAGGGTGGCGATCGAGAAATCGGTTTCGACGATCGCCACGATTCGGGATCGCAAGGAATTTCCCGACCGCATCATGGGCGCAGGAGTATCCATCAACCGGCCGCGGTGGCCGCCGGTAGGGGATCAGCCGGCCAGAGTCGCCCCCACCCCGAAGAACGCCGTGATGGCCTCGGCCAGTTCGGGGTGCCGGACGGTCAGTTCGCCCGGCCGGGGCACCCGCCCGGCAACCGAAGCAGCGGGGTACTCGGCCGCCACCACGTCTTCGACGGTCGCCCCGTCCGCACCCGGGCATCGGAAAGCGGGTGAGGCGAGCAGGTAACTCGCGAGCAAATCGACCATCCGTCTCGGCATGGGCCGCGAATTCGGTTCTCGACTTTCCATCGCACACCTCGCTTCCACGGTCCAGCGGGTACTCATCGGGAGAATACCCGGAGGTCGGGATGCGGGGCCAAGAAAAAACATTTCTCGGAATGGCCCCCGCCGGACGCATTCGGGCATTCCCTTCAAAAGGCAGTTGTCACGCGGCCCCGACGACGGGGTAGAATCGGGCACCCCAAGTGCACCCCGCGGTCGCCTTCCGAAGTGAGATCCCCATGAACCGCCTCGCGCTCGCCCTGCTGCTCCTGTCGGGATCCGCGCTCCCCGGCGCCGACTGGCCGCGGTGGCGCGGCCCGGATCGCTCGAACGTGTCCGAGGACAAGGGACTGCTGAAGGAGTGGCCCAAGGACGGTCCGCCGCTGGCCTGGAAGATCGAAGGGCTCGGCCAGGGCGTCCCATCCGTGGCCGTGGCGGGGGGCCGCATCTTCGCCCTCGGCTACAAGGACGGGAAAGAGTACCTCGGCGTCTTCGCGGAGAAGGATGGAAAAGCGGGCTGGAGCACGGCGATCGGACCGGAGGTCAAGGAACAGGGGATCATGCGCTGGCTGAGCCAGCGCACGCCGACGGTGGACGGGGACCGGGTTTACGCCTTCACCGCGGCCGGCGTGCTCATCTGCCTGGGCACGGCCGATGGCGAAAAGAAGTGGAGCAAGGACTACGTCAAGGATTTTGGCGGGAAAGCGGGGCAGTGGGGGTACTGCGATTTTCCCTTGGTGGACGGGGACAAGCTCATCTGCACGCCCGGGGGGAAAGACTCCACCGTCGTGGCCCTGGACAAGAAGACGGGGGAAACGCAGTGGAAATGCGCGGTCCCGGGTTCCACTCGCGGCACGTACGGCGGGATCGTGGCGGCGGAGATCGCGGGGATCCCGCAGTACGTTCACCAGCTCGAAGTCGGCGTAGTCGGGATCGGGGCCAAGGATGGCAAACTCCTGTGGCACTACCCGAAATTCGGGAATTCTCTCGGCAACGTCCACACGGCGATCGTGAGGGGGGACGAAGTGTTCTGCTCCTGCGGCTGGACGGTCGGGATCGCCCTGCTGAAGATCGAGAAGAGCGAGAGCGGCCAAGTCGCCCAAGAAGTGTACCGCTTTCCGAGAGTCCCGTTCGACAATTGGATCGGCAGCCCCGTCCGGCTCGGGGATCGCGTCCATTCCGCGAACGGGATCGTCGTCGAATGGAAGACTGGGAAGCAGGTGGAGCAGCCGCAGAAGGTGGTCCCGATGAGCCGGGTCGCAATGGTCGCGACATCGGATCGGCTGATCCATCGGACGGGTGCGGGCGCGGTGACGCTGGCGGAAGTCTCGGTTGCGGGGATCTACGAGCGGCGGGGGGAGTTCAAAGACGCTCCCAAGACGTCCGCTCCGACGTGGACGTTCCCGATCGTGGCCAACGGCCATCTCTACCTCCGCGATCAAGATGCGCTGTCGTGCTACGACCTGCGGGCGCCGAAACCGAAGGACCCGAAAGCGAAGGAACCGGACGCGATTTACGTCCCCACTCCGTCGGACGTGGTGGAAAAGATGCTGGAGCTGGCCGCGGTGAAAAAGGACGACATCCTGTACGACCTCGGCAGCGGCGACGGCCGCATCGTGATCGCCGCGGCGAAGGCCCGCGGGTGCCGGGCGATCGGGGTCGAGATCGACGCGGAACTCGTCGCGAAATCGCGCGATGCGGCCCGGGACGCCGGCGTCACGAAGTTGGCGGCGTTCGAGCAGGGCGATCTGTTCGACGCGGACTTCACCCGGGCGAGTGTCGTCGCGCTGTACATCCTCCCCGAGATGAGCCGGAAGTTGATCCCGAAGCTGGACAAGCTGAAAGCGGGTTCCCGGATCGTATCGCACGCCTTCGCGATCCCCGGAATCGTCCCGGACAAAGTCCTCAAGGTTACGTCTGCGGAAGATGATGTGGAGCGGCCCGTGTACTTGTACACGATCCCGCTGACGAAGGGAAAATCGGAGGGGCGGTGACGGGTGATCTCCATGCCCGCTCCGGCCGCACGCGGTCGGTGAAGCGGACGTTGCACTTGCCCGGGTCGATCCGGAACGGGAGGCGGACTGATGCGCGCGGATGACGAGCGAACCGGAACCCACCGGGGACTGCCGGTCGAGCAAGCGTTGCTGCTGGACGGAGTGTGCGACGCCTTCGAGACGGAGTGGCGGGCCGGGGGGCGTCCGGACATCGCCGCCGCCGCTGCGGAATTGCCGGAGCCGCTTCGGGCGACCGCCGTGCGAGAACTGATCCTGCTCGACGCGTTCTACCGCCGCAGAGCGGGCGAAGGGCCGACCGCGGCCGAGTACACCGCGCGGTTCCCCGATCTCGATGCGGCGTGGCTGGCCGGAGCCGTCGCGGCCGACGCGGAAGCGACCGCGACGGGCGCGACCGCCGAGACGGCCGAGGCGCGGCCCGGCACGCGCGTCGGGTACTTCGGCGACTACGAACTGCTCGACGAGATCGCCCGCGGCGGCATGGGGATCGTCTACCGGGCCCGCCAGCTCAGCCTCGACCGCACGGTGGCGCTGAAGATGATCCGCTCCGGCGAGTTCGCCGGCCCGGCGGAGGCACGCCGGTTCCGCCAGGAGGTCGAAGCGGTCGCGGCCCTCGACCACCCGCACATCGTGCCGATCCACGAGATCGGCGAACACACCGGCCGGGCCTACTACACCATGCGGCTGCTCGAAGGGGGGAGCCTGGCCTCGCACATCGCCGAGTTCGCCGTCGCCGGGGGCTCGACCCGCGGCGAGGCCCGGTTCCGGCAAACCGCGACGGCCCGGCTCATCGCGACGGTCGCGCGGGCCGTGCACCACGCCCACCAGCGCGGCATCCTCCACCGGGATCTCAAGCCCTCGAACATCCTGCTCGACGGCAAGGGGGAGCCCCACGTCGTCGACTTCGGTCTGGCCCGGCGGATCGGCTCGGCGAGCAGCCTGACGGCGACGGGGGCGGTGCTGGGCACGCCGAGCTACATGGCCCCGGAGCAGGCCCGCGGCGGCAGCGACGTGACCACGCAGGTCGACGTCTACGGCTTGGGGGCGGTGCTCTACGAACTGCTGACGAACCGGCCGCCCTTCAAGGGGATCGACGCCCTCGACACCGTGGCCCAGGTCCGCGAGCGCGATGTGACCCGGCCCCGGTCGATCGCCCCCCTCATCGACCGCGACCTGGAGACGATCTGCCTGAAGTGCCTCTCGAAGGACGCGGCCCGGCGCTACGGCAGCGCCGAAGCCCTGGCCGACGATCTGGACCGATGGCGGGACGGCGAGCCAATTTTGGCGCGGCGGATCGGCCGGCTGGAGCGGGCCCGGAAATGGGCGCGGCGGAATCCGGCCGTCAGCGCGCTCGCGGCCGTGACCGCGGTGCTGATCCTGGTGGGGGTGGGCGGGGCCGTGTCGCTCGCGTACTCCCGGACATTGGAAGAAAAGAATCGGCAACTCGGCGAGGCCAATCTCGAAGCGGACCGACTCAAGATCGACGCGGACGAGCAGCGATTCAAGGCCGAATGCGAGGAGGCCGAATCGTGGCGGCGGCTCTACTTCGCCCGCATGCACCAAGCGAACGGGGCGTTCCAAGCCGGCAACATCGAACGGGTGATCGAGCTGCTCACCCCGTACCGCGAGCCGACACCCGGCAAACCCGATCTCCGCGGATTCGAGTGGCACTACCTCTGGAAGGCGGCCCGCGGTGACCTGTGGACCATCCGCGCCCACCCCGGCGGCATCGACGCCGTCGCCTACTCGGGCGATGGCAGGACGATCGCCACCGGCGGCGCCGACGGCGCGATCCGGTTCTGGAACGCCGCGACGGGGGCTCCGGAGGGTTCGATCGATGCGGGAGCGGGGATTTGCCGCGTCACGGGGGTCGAGTTCGTACCGGGGACGACTTGGATCGCAGCGAGCCTGGCGAAAGCGGATGGCGGCGAAGTCCGACTGTGGGATTCTCGCTCGCTGCAAAAGGTCGGGGAAAAACGATTCGCAAGCCGGGTGAATGGGCTGGCCGTGCACCCGGACGGCCGGCACTTGGCGGCCGCGTGCGAGGATGGCTTGGTCCAGGCGTGGAGCTTGCAATCCGATCGCGTGTGGAACAAGCGGCATGCGAAAGCCGCGAACCGGGTGAGGTTCAGCGGGACCGGCGATCGATTGGCGGCCTGTGGCGACGGCGGTTGGCTCCCGCTCTGGGTGTTCCGCGAGGATCGGGGTCTGACCGACGAGATCTCAACGGGGGACACCAATGCGTTTTTGTCCGACCGCCGCATCGACGCCTTGGAATTGAGTTCGGGGGGTGACACACTGCTCGCCGCGGGCGGTTTGAATCGAGACGACCTCCACTCGACGGGTGCGGTATTTCGATACGATTCCCGCATCGCCGCAGGTGAATGGAGTACGGTCGGCAAAAGTGAGTCCTCTCACTACCGGGATATCCGCCGGCTGCCCGGGAGCGAGCGGGCCGCGACGATCACGGAACAGGGAACCGTTTTCGTCCACGACTGGGCCGCCGAGTCGCCGACGCTTTTTCACCGCTTCGTCGGGCACGGCGGAGCGGGACGGGCGGTTGCGGTCGAGCCCGCCGGGCGATTCCTCGCCAGCGTGGGCCACGGCGCGACCTCCGATAAGTCGGGGGAACTGCGGGTCTGGGATATGAGGTCCTACCGCACTCCCCTCTCCGTCCGGGGCAGTCCTTATCACAATAGTTCGATCTTCCCCGACGGAGAGTCCATCGCCGCACCATTCTTCAGGACAGGAGCGGGCCCGCAGGAATCGGATCATCCCTACGTTCGGGTGTGCAGTGCCACGACGGGATCGGAACGATACCGCGTTCCGAGTGCGAATGCCGGCAAAGGAGTCGGCTCCACCCTTTTCAGTCCGGAAGGGCGTTGGGTCGCGGCGGCTCTGGGTGACGAGGGTATTTCGATCTGCAGGGCCGATACGGGGGCGGAAGTCTACCGGATTTCGATCAAAGCGTTGAATCGCCGTGGGGGCATCACTTTCAGCCCGGACGGGCGATTGATTGCAATCTACACCGCTCGCTCAACCGTCGAAGTGCACGACGTTGAGAAACGCGCCTTCGTGCGACAGTTGGGCTCCGTGGTTGGTAAATATTCCGTGGACTTCAGTCCGGACGGAAACCGGGTGGCATTCACGCACCACAACGACACGGAGGTCATCCGACTGGCGGATGGGACGATCGAGTTGACGATTCCTTTCAAAGCCAGCACCGCCGTGTTCAGTCCGGACGGCCACTCGATCGCGGCGGCGGGTGCCGAGGGCACCGCGATCTTTTCGGCGGCAGGTGGCTACCGCCGGATGTTTCTCATCCGGGGATCGAAGGCCGATGACTCGGAAGGAAGGGTCACTTCCTGCCGCTATACCTCAGATGGATCCCGCCTTCTGACCGCCTCCGCAAACGGCTTCGTCCGCCTGTGGGATACGACTTCCGGCCATGAATTGCTGACTTTGCGATTGCCAGAAGGCGCCCCGGGGACCGATAAACTGGTTGGCGCCGCGATCAGCCCGGATGGCCATCGGATCGCGGTCGACGGCACGGACGGCTTGATTCGGATCTTGGAGCCACCGGATGCGGGTCCGGTTGCCGATCTCGATCCGGTCGAACTCGCGAACTTGCTGCTCCGGGATTCCCCGCTGATCGAAGACGCAGTCGACCGATTGAAGGCTATATCGGGCTTGAATCCGATGGCCCGCGAGGCCGCCCTCCGCGAATTGGCAAAGCCCATCTCCCGAGTGGGTCGGATTCGATCCCTGGATCGGATTCGATCCGCCATGTGGTCCGGTTGGTCCCCGGCAGAACCGGTCACTCCGGCGATGGCCGAGCATCACCTCCGGCTGGCGGCGGAATACCTCAGTGCGTATCCGGGCAATACGGACGCGCTCCGGGAACGTGCAGTCGCCCTCTTCCACACCAGTCGCCATTCCGATGCTCTTGCGGTACTGGAGTCACTCGCCGTCAAGGATCTTCCGGTGGGTGATGTCCCGGTCGAGGAGGGCATGCGGCTGGCTTATATTGCCATGGTATACGCAAGACTCGGCAGATCCGACGAGGCCCGTCGGGCCTTTGACACGCTCGAAAAACTCCGCAGCCAAAATCCGTTTTGGGAAAGAGTAGCCCCTCTCGGAGAATGGTACGAGCGTGCCCGGATCATGTCCGCGCTGCGCATCGGCAAGTCGGATCTCGTCATGTTCGGCGGGACGCCGGCTCGAAATATGGTGAATCTCGTCGATAGGAACATTCCCGACAAACCCGACCCCGGCGATGAGAAGGCGCTGAACTGGAAAGTGGACCTCGGATCGCTTTCCTTCGGCAACCCCGTCGTGGCCCGGGGCAAGGTGTTCGTGGGCACCACCAACAGCCGACCGCGTAATCCCCGGGATACCATGAAGGATCCCGGTGGCAATTTCGAGCCCCTCGACAAAGGGGTTTTGATGTGCTTCGATGAAGCCACCGGGAAATTCCTCTGGCAGGCGGTTCACGACAAAGGGCCAGCCCACTTCAGCGAATTGTTTTTCTTCGGCGTCAGTTCGACCCCCCTCGTCGAAGGCGACCGCATCTACTACGTGAGCAACCGTTGCACGCTCGTCTGCCTCGACGTCAACGGCTTCGCGGACGGCAATCAGGGGATCCAAACGGAGAAGTACCGGGGCCCGACCGATGCGGACTTCATCTGGGAACTCGACATGTTCGAAGACCTCGGAGTCTTTCCGAGCGATAGCTCAATGTCCTCCCCGATGATCGTCGGCGACCTGGTCTACGTGGTCACGTCCAACGGCGGGGACGTGGACCGCAAGTCCGTTCCCAAACCGCAGGCGCCGAGCTTCCTCGCGGTGAACAAGAAGACCGGAGTCCCGGTTTGGAAGAGCCGTCTCCCCGGCAACAAGATCATGCAGGTACAGTGGTCGAATCCCGCGTATTCGGATGCCGGCGGTGTCAAGCAGGTGATTTTCCCCGGTGGCGACGGCTGGCTCTATTCCTTTACGGCCGACAAAGGTGAACTCCTCTGGAAATTCGACGCCAACCCGAAGGACACCGTCTACGACTCCGGTGCCGGGGCCAAGAGCGACTTCATCGGGACGCCGGTGGTCGACGGCGGCATGCTCTACATCGGCACGGGTCGACACCCCGAGCACTTTACGGGTATCGCACACTTCTATTGCATCGACATCCGGAAGGCGGTCGAGAACGCCAAGAAGAACAAGGATCTCGACGTGTCGCGTGAGCTCGTGGACAAGATCGGCAAGGACGATGAAGACAAACCCAAGATCATCGGCAAGAAGAACCCCGATTCGGCCGTGGCCTGGCATTACGGCGGCGCCGACGACCGCGAGTTCGCTCCGCGCCCGTTCCAGTTCGGCCTGACGATGAGCACGGCCTGCATCGTGGACGGCATCCTCTACATCAGCGAATTCTCGGGTTGCCTCCATTGCCTCGACGCCAAGACCGGCAAGAAGTTCTGGCAGTACGACCTCAATGGCATAATCTGGGGCTCGCCCTTTTACGTCGATGGGAAGATCTACCTCGGCGCCACGGGGGAACTCTTCGTCTTCCGGCACGACAAGGCGCCGAAGGTCATCGACGAAATCGACAACCCCCAAGCGAAGAACCAGAACGAATTCACCGGGTTGCTGAAGGCGAAGCGCAAGCAGGTCGAACGCGAGTATTTGATCGCCAAAGTCGAGTACGACGGGCTGATGCCGCAGAACACGCCGGTGGTCGCCAACGGCGTGCTATACGTCAAAACCGGGAATACGCTTTACGCATTCAAATCGTCGCAGCGATAGTTTGCGCGGGCCAACAGGCGATCGGAACTCCGCCGACGAAGATCGATGTCGCCATCCTCTTGAAACGCCGCTCCCTCGCGGGACCGACGGGGGCGAGGCCGCGACCACCTTCGGTGTGTCGCCGGCACCGGACGACCGCATCGGACGCTTCGACAAGGCGCGGCTGCAGGTGGAACACGTCGCGCTTCGGCACCTCGCGGTAGGCGCCGTCGCGGACGACCTTCGCGGGCACCGCGTCTTCGGAGCGGTTGAGCACATCGAACTCGCGGGCGGCGGTACTCGTTCCAGTAGGCGAGGAAGATGCCGGCCCCTTCGGCGATGGTCAACCAGATCCGGTGCGGGGGTGGCCTGAGCACGTTGGCCCCATGCCGGCGCCGGCCGAATGGGCTTCCATGATCGTTTCGTGAAGTGAGGGAGGGCTACGCTCCTCTTACCCCCGTTTCGCGTTGGTACAGGAACTTTTGGAAGCCCGCGAAGAGTCGGTCGATCGCATCGGGTTTGCCCAAATCGGCCACGGCGATGGTGTTGTTGTACTTCAGCCGTAGGAGCGAGTCGACGGCACTATTGGGGACGCCGCGTTCCCGGGGTGGAAGAGGAACTCGACCGCATGGAACTCGGCTGGGCAGCTCCTCCGGGATGGGCGGTGATCGTGCGAACCCTTTAGCAATGAAAAATGGAGCAGGAATCAGGAAGCCGTACAAGTTCTGTTCGATGGATTCGCTCACATCGTAGAATGGTTTCCCGACTTCTACGCAGCCTGATTTAATGATCGAAACCAACACCGAACCCACCGAAAAGCCCCTGACCGCAATGGAGCTCCGCTTTCTCGACGAGTACGTCGCCAACGGTGAAAATGGCGCCGCAGCCTATCAGCTGTTACACCCGATGGCCAATTCACTTACGGCGAGAACCAACGCGAGCAAGATCCTCGCACGTACCAACATTAACCAACATTTGCAGTCGGCCCGAGAAGCCTTCCGACAAGCGAACCGTCCCGCCTACCATCGCGTGCTCGCGGAATGGGGCAAGATCGCCTACTCCGACATCGGCCAGATCCTCGACTTCTCGAAGACGCCGCCCACGCTCCGCAAGAACATCCCGCCGAGCGTCCGGCAGGCGATCCAGCGCATCACGATCACGCCCATCCCGGCGCCCGAACCGAAGAAAGGCAAGCGGAAGGCCAAGCCGAAGTTTAAGATCGACGTCACCATGTACGACAAACGCGGGGCGCTCGACAAGGCTTCGCAGCACTTGGGCATCTACGAACCGATGCCGCCCATGGAGAGACTCCTCAGTAACCTACCTGAGCAACTGGCGGACTTTATTCGCGAGTATCTTCGGGCATACCTTGTCTCCCAAGGGCGCGACCCCTCACTCGTTCCCACCCGAGTCGTTGAAGACACCGACGAAGCTGGGGATCCCCACAGCGCTGAAGAAGTTTCGGTCGGTGGCAACGACTCTCGCCCCGTCGCAAGTAAGATTCCTCCTGAACTCTACGAAATGTCCGATGAGCCGCGCGCGTGGCCGGGCGGGGAAGAGTTCGGCGGCAGCGGTGAAGATGTTGCACCACTGTTTGAGTAAGCGAAGTAGCTACTTCCCTTTCTTGCGAAGCTCACCCGCGAGCTTCGCAGCGTCGGTGTTTTTGGCCATCAGAGACTGCTCCTCCGGACTTAATCCGTTGTAACCTACTACTTTGAGTCGCATCACGATCTGAAGGAGTGCGTGTCGATCACTAGCATCCAGACGCCCGTATTCCACCGCTGATTCCAACTGCTCTTGTGGCTTTCCCGAGATATTGACGGCCTTGGCGAATTCTTTGTAAAGTGGGTCGACAAGTGCTTGTTTCCTCGCAGATTCTCTTGCCATTTCCTTCGAGGCAGGAAATGATTCAACTGCAGCTTTTTCGTCACGAGACAACTCATCATAGTTCGTGACAGCTTTCAGCCTTCTGACCGCTGCCAGCAATGCGCGTTGTTGATCGGAATCGAGAGCCCCAAATGCCTCTTGGGAATCTCGATTTAGCTTCAGCTTTTCGTTGATGATCCGCAGCTTTTCTTTATCCGCTTCGATGCGAGCCTTCATCTCGACAGCGGCCTTCATCTCGGCAGCGGCCTTTTTCTCGGAGACTGTCGTCTCGTTTCTTGCTGTCCCGTCATCCCTCAACGCGACCTTCCCCACTTGTCTAGTCGGCTCTGAGGAAACCGAAGGCTCCGTGGAATTCGAAGTCAAGCCCGTTGTAACCTGAGTAGTCGGTTTCGCAGCTTCGCGGCACCCAGCACCGACAACGGCGAAGCATGCAATAAGAATGGGAATGGAATAGTGGTGCGACATGTAATTCTCTGGGTAGTCTACTGTTGGTGCAGAAGGAGGGGCTTTGTAACGCATTGACGCTTTGCAACGGAAAGCGACGGGCTGTAACGAATTGGGTCGGGTCTTTGTCGGTCTGGTGGACAAATCGGAAAGCGCTTCGCTTGGCACACTGCGATACTGCTACCGGAGGGCAGTCCGGGTATCGGCCAATCTCATCGGCGTACTTCATCGCAAGTGCTTTCGCTTTACTCATTTTAACGGACTTTCCTGTAGTTCGCGTTGGTTTTCTGGCAAGAATCCCCTAACCGACGCCCCAAGTCAAGCAACAATTCCTGAGTGGCTCGCAGACTCCTCGCAGCGAGTATCCGACCTACGCTGAGGACTGACGATGATATGGGCACAGGTCGGCTTGACCTCATTTCTTTCGTCAAGCCGACCGCTTCCCACTCGATGACGGATTGCTCGACCTAGCCTTTGACGACTGGGGGCATCCTCCGCGACGCGGTCCGAGCCTACCTGTCCGATCCGAACTACAATCACCCGCAGTAGGTAACTGCGCACGGCCAACAATTTTCTACGGTCTAACGATTCGAGTGAGCAATGTGATAGCGAGCTGGTGGCGGGGTCGCTGGTAACACGGACTTCTGCTTGTCGCTACAAAGTGTTTGCGAACGCCATAGTGGCATGCTCTACGAGGATGCGATGCCAACGAAGGAACCGCCCAAAGTCGGGCAGATCGTCCGCGTCCGCAGCCGCCAGTATCTCGTGGAAGAGGTCGTCGTAGCCGAGAAGGCGACCCGCGCCGACATCGCGAATGTCGTGCGGCTGGCCTGCGTCGATGACGACGCTCAAGGCGAACCTCTGCACGTCCTTTGGCAGAAGGAGCCGGACGCGCTAGTACTCGCCGGTTCGGGGTGGGAAGGGTTGGCGAAGCGGGGCTTCGACGCGCCGAAACTCTTCTCCGCCTACATGCACACCCTGCGCTGGAACTGCGTGACCGCGACCAACGCCAAGCTCTTCCAAGCCCCTTTCCGGGCGGGCATCAAGCTCGACGCTTACCAGATCGAACCGCTGCGGAAGGCCCTGCTCCTGCCCCGAGTCAACCTCTTCATCGCGGACGATGTGGGCCTCGGCAAAACCATCGAAGCCGGGCTGGTCGCCCGCGAGCTCATGCTCCGGAAGAAAGTCCGCGATATCGTCGTCACCTGTCCCCCGTCGGTGCTGCCGCAGTGGCGGATGGAACTCGAACAGCGCTTCGGCCTCGCTTTCGAAGTCCTCGATCACGACTACGTCGGACGGATCCGGCGGGAGCGCGGCTACGCTACCAACCCCTGGGCCACCCATTCGCTTTTCCTCGTTTCGCACCGTCTGCTCATCGACGAAGACTACACCGCACCCCTCCGCGATTGGCTTGGCGAACTCCGCCCCGGATCGCTCCTCATCCTCGACGAAGCCCACCACGCCGCCCCGGCGACGAGTTCGCGGTACGCCATCGATTCCAAATTCACCCGCGCGATCCGCGACATCGCCCCCCGGTTCGAACACCGCCTTTTCCTTTCGGCCACACCGCACAACGGCCATTCGAACAGCTTTTCCTCGCTCTTGGAGATCCTCGATCCGCAGCGCTTCTGCCGGGGCGTCCCGGTGAAGGGGAAGAAGATCCTCGAAGAGGTGATGGTGCGGCGATTGAAGGACGATCTCCGGCAAGTGGTGGGCTCGGAAGGGGAGCACGCCTTCCCCGAACGGATCGTCGTGCAGGTCGATATCGACGGCCTCCCCGCGGACGCCCCAGAACTCCGGCTCGCGGAGTTGCTGGACGAATACCGCCGACTCCGCGAAGCAGAGATGGAAGGCGAGTCGAAGCGGTTGCAGGCGACGGCGGGAATCCTCATCACCGGGCTTCAACAGCGGCTGCTCTCCTCCGTCGAAGCTTTCGCCCGCACGCTCCGGGTTCACCGCCGCACCGTCGAGAAGCAGAAAGCGACCCGCACCCAATCGAAACCCCCAGCCGCGACTCTGCTCCAATCCTTCGCCGATGCGGTCGATGCCGACGACGACCGCGCTTCGCTCCTCCCCGACGAACTATCCCGCGAGGAAGCTGCCCAAGTCGAGGCGGCCACCGCCGCCGCATTCTCCGCCCCAGCGCGGCCCGTTGTCGAGCGCCTGCTCGAAACGATGACCGCGATCACCGAAAAGGCCCGCGGGGAGCCCGATGCCCGCGTGAAGTACCTCGTCGAATGGATTCGCGAGAAGATGCTCGCCGGGAAGAGCTGGACGAATACCCGCGTGATCGTCTTTACCGAATTCGAGGCGACGCTCACCTACCTCCGCGAACGCATCGAATCGGCGATCGCCGGAACCGACCGGCCCGAAGGGCGCCTCGCGCTCTATCGCGGCTCGACCCCGACGGCCGAGCGCGAAGAGATCAAGCGCGCCTTCAACACCGACCCCGCTCGGCACCCGCTGCGGATCCTCCTCTGCACCGACGCGGCCCGCGAAGGGATCAACCTGCAATCCCATTGCAGCGATCTCTTCCACTTCGACGTGCCGTGGAACCCAAGCCGGCTGGAGCAACGCAACGGCCGCATCGACCGCAAGCTCCAACCGAGCCCCGAGGTGCGCTGCTACTACTTCGTGTACAAGCAGAGGCCGGAAGATCGCATCCTGAAGGCCATCGTCCGCAAGACGAAGACGATCAAACTCGAACTCGGTAGCCTCGCCCAAGTGATCGAAGGCAGGCTCACGACTACGCTCGCCCGCGGGATTTCCCGCAGTGAGATCGACGAACTCGAACGGGAAATCGACACCGCCGATTTAGACGCCGCCGCCAAGCAGACCGTCATCGAGGAACTCGAAGACTCCCGCGAACGCCGCGAAGAACTCGTCGAACAGATCGACCGCCTGCGCGACGGCCTCGAAGCCTCCCGGCTCTGGGTCGGATTGAAAGAAGCCGACTTCAAGGCCGCGATTTCGTCGGCACTCGAACTCGTTGGGGCTGAACCGCTCAAACAGTCCGGGACATCCTTCGAGTTCCCGACGCTCGACAAGAAGGCCGGCGGCGATCCGAGTTGGGCCGACACGCTCGACACCCTCCGAACGCCGCGCGAACGCGATCAGAAGTTCTGGGATTGGCGTCGGCAATCGACGATCCGCCCCATCGTCTTCGAAGACCCCGGCAGCCTCACGGAAGATGTCGTCCACCTCCACCTCGAACACCCCGTCGTGAAGCGGCTCCTCGGCCGGTTCGTCGCTCAGGGATTCGTCCTCGACGACCTCTCTCGCGCCTGCTTCGCCCAGTCCTCGGACAGCATTCCCCGCGTCGTGCTCCTCGGCCGGCTCTGCCTCTACGGCGTCGGCGCCGCTCGGCTGCACGAGGAGATCATCACGGTCACCGCGCGCTGGATCGAGCCCGACCGTCGCAAGGGTTCCCCACTCGCCCCCTACGCCCGCGAAACCGAACTCTTCACCCTCGGCCTGCTCGCCGAAGCATTGGCGAAGGGAATCCAGCCGAAGAACGCGACGATGTTCGCGAAGCTGCAAGCCGCCGGGCCCCAGGATGTCGCCGAACTGCTCCCGCACCTCGAAAAGCGGGGAGATCTCCTCGCAGAAGAATCGATCCTGAAGCTCACCGAGCGGGGTCGCGACGAAGCCGCAAAAATGCTCGCGATCCTGCAAACGCAGCAGAAGAATATCGGGGAGACCGCCAAGAAGAATCAGCAAATACTCCTCACCGACTTCCTCGAAGACGAGAAGCAGCAACTGGAAGCCGACCGGATCCACTGGAAGCGGCGGTTGACGGAACTCGAAACGGAACTCACCCGTGAACCGGCCCGCATCCGCGACGTTTACGATGTGAAAGCGCGACGGGTCGAGCCGGTCGGCTTATGTTACCTCTGGCCTTCCACAGGTTGAAACATGCGCGACCCGCGAGACGAATCGCTCCACAAGCACCGCGAATGGCTCGGCTACCTGCAGCCGGTGGGCCTCGTCGTGTCGCCGCCGGCGCTCGTCGAATCGGGCTGCTACGTCAACGCCGATGTCGCCGAAGACTTCCTCCACTTCACCGAATGCACCGCCGACGGGCGCATCCTCAACTTCCGGCAACTCGTCCTCGATGTCTTCGGCTGGAAGGCCACGGATCTTGTCTCGGCGGATGATCCCCGCGCCGCCGAACTCATCGTCCCGCTGCAAAACTACGGCGAAATCCTCCGCCCCACCTTCGCCGTACCGGGTGAACCGGGCAAGCCTTGGGTCATGCTCATCCAGGAAGTCGCCGCGGGGTTGAATCTCGATTCCAAGGGCGAAGAAGATGGCCGCAAATGGCACGCGTCCCCCATAGCCCGCTTCGAGCGCCTCCTCCGCGAAACGCAAATCCCCGTCGGCCTCCTGTCGAACGCCACCGAACTCCGTCTCGTCTACGCCCCGCGCGGCGAGAGCCTCGGTCACCTCGCCTTCCCGATCCCGGTGCTACTTGCCGCGCCGGGCCGGCTCGCCTTCGCCGCCCTCGTTATGCTCCTACGCGAGTCCCGCGTCTTCGGCAGCACCGGCGGCA
>JANXTU010000153.1 GCA_025352235.1 Fimbriiglobus sp. | reverse complement strand
ACCGTTTTGGCCCGACTGTTTCCCATGGCAGCCGCCGCTGTTGCAGCCGAGTTTCGTGAACACCGGCACGACGTGGTTGGCGAAGTTGATCGGCAGGTCCTCGCCGATGCGTTCGACCTTCAACGGCACGCGCACCGATTTATCGCCGTAGGTGGCGATCAGTTCCGTCGTCCCGTTGGCGGAGGGGAGCACGCGGCCGGTTTCCGAGACCCGGGCGCTCTTGCCGTCCACAATGCGGAACTTCACCGCGTGGGTGAGGTCGACCAACTTGCCGTCCAGCCGAGTGCCGGTGACGATCACCTGCGCCGAGGAATCGTCGCTGCCGAGCGCGAGCGTTTCGGGGTAGGCGGCGAGGGCTTTCACCTCGGCCGGCTTGGGCAAAGCCGAATCTTGAGCCATTGCGAAGGCGGTGGGAATCAGCGCGAACGCGAACGAAACGGAGAGTCGGGCGAACATGAGGAGAACCCCAAGGGGAGGGATCGCAAAGCGGCGGGAGTCGGGACGCCCTTCGGACGGGCTTTCAGCAGTACAGGCATTGTGGACGAGAAACATCCGGCGTGCAAGTTATACTTACGTCCCGCGCCAGATCGGATTATTTGTCTACTACTGTGTGGGCTCCCATTCGGGAGAGTCAAACCGAGTCGAAAAGAAATCCCGCCCGGTCGTCCGTTCCATTCCGTTTGTGTTCCGGGCACCCATCGGCTATCATTTCTTCCAGCGGGCGTCGCGCGCCCGTCCCACCCGCGAGACCTTTCCCATGCGTTGTTTCTGCGTCCTTTGCACCGTCGCTGCTGCGGTTTTGGCCATCCTGCTTTTGAACCCGACCCCGGCGTTCGCCCAACCGAAGCCCGTGAGCTTTATCAACGACGTCGCGCCGATCATCAAAGAGAATTGCTTCGCCTGCCACGACGCCAAAAAACGCAGCGGCAAGTACGACATGACCACATTCGAGAAACTCATGGCCGGCGGTTCGGCGGGGGGGCCCATCACCGCGGGCAAGCCGGGCGAATCCGATTTTCACGACTTGATGATTACGAAGGACGAGCGCCGGATGCCGCCGCGGGATAAAGGCGAAGCGGTGGCCGCGGAGAAGGCCGCGCTCATCTCGAAGTGGATCATCGAAGGGGCGAAACTCGATGCGGGAATCGACGCCAAGGCCGACCTCCTCAAGGAGCTGCGCATCCGCTGGAAGCCGCCGACGCCGGCCATCGCGTACAAATTCCCGGTCGTGGTCAACAGTCTCGCGTTCAGCCCGGATAACAAGTCCATCGTCGTCGGCGCCCACCACGAACTCACGGTTTGGAGCCTGCCCGACGCGAAGCTGACGAAGCGCATCGCGATGCGGGCCGAGCGCGCCTACGCCATGGTGTTCCTACCCGATGGCAAACTCGCCGTCGCCGGGGGACGGCCCGGCCAAGAGGGAGATGTGCGCATCTTCGACCTCGGCGGGGCCAAGGGCAAAACCGAGAACGGCGTCGAATTCCTCGACGGCGTCAACGATCCTAAAGTCATGGTCAAGCAACTCCTCGACGCCGACGATTCCGTACTCTGCTTGGCCTTGGCGGCGGACGGCAAGCACCTCGCGGCCGGGGGCTGCGACCGGGCCATCCGCTACTGGGACATCACCGGCGGCGCGACTGCGGCGAAGCTGGAACAGACCATCGAAAACCACGCCGACTGGGTTCTCGGCATCGCCCTGAGCGCCGATAACAAGTTCATCGTCAGCGCGGCCCGCGACAAAACGGCGAAGGTCTGGGACATCAAAGCCAAAGAATCGGTGATGACGTTCCCGGACCACCAAGACGTGGTCTACGGCGTCGCCCTGAACGCCGACGCCTCGGTCGGGTACTCCATCGGCAAAGACAAGCAACTGCGGAGTTGGAAACCGGGCGGCGACGCGAAACAGATCAAAAACGTCGGCGGCCACACCGACGAAGTCTTCAAGATCGCCGTCAGCCCCAAAGACGCGATCGTGGCCACGTCGTCCGGCGATAAGACCGTCCGCCTCTGGGATGCCAAAGCGATGACGGCGACCAAAACCCTGCCGGGGCTGACCGATCACGTCTTCGCAGTCGCCTTCAGCCCGGACGGCACCATGGTGGCCGGCGGCAGCTTCGCCGGGGAAGTCGGCATCTGGAAAGTCGCCGACCCGAAGGATCTGAAGCCGGTGGCCCTGTTCAACGCGACGCCGGGGTTGCCGGTGAAGAAGTAATTCGTCTGGGGTTGTGGCTCACCAGTCGTTGAGAATCTCGCCTTTGTCGCGGGTGACGGCGCCCCAGAAGACACCCGGATCGACGCTCGGACTCAGCGTACGCACGCTACCGTCGAATAGGGCCACGAGTAGCCCCGCCGAAAACGGGGTCTGCGGCGTGCCGCTCCAAGCTTTTTCGAGGCTGGGGCGGACTTGGAAGGTTTTGCCGGCCACGGAAGGTTTCGTGATCGGCGAGCCGTTCACGTAGGTCGTCACGGGGTAGACGTCATCCCGATAGCCGATGTCCGCGAAGCCGGCCCGCCGGGTCCCGCCGATGACGTATGGGAAATTGTGCGAGCCGGGAAGCAGACTCGTCACGTCGAAATTGCTCTTCAAACGCGCATAGGAATTGATCATGGGATGGGGGCTTCCTCCGGGACGGGGAGTCAAGTTCTCGAACGTCTTGAAGTATTTTTCGGAGAACGAAATGGTATTGGACAATCCATCGGAAAAAGAGCGGTTCAAATCCGGATAGCCCGCGAAGGCATGCATGTTGGCACCGTAGCTGCACGGAGCGTCGAGCTGCTTCGCCGATGCCAGAGTGGGGTCGGCGGGGCTCATAAAGACTTTCCGATGGGGATACTGGCTGTATTGAGCCTCATCGGGGGATAGTGGCAATCCGGGTTCAGGGAGCCAAATTTTTTCCCCGCTGATGTACGGGGCCAATTCTTCAAAGATCAGAGTGTATTCGCCCTTCGCCGGTGGATTCAGCAAGAGGTTGGAGATGTTTGGTATGCGCCCGTCCGTAGCGGAGGCGTAGTTCTGTAATCCCAAATTGATTTGCTTGAGGTTGTTGGCGCTCTTCAAACGATTGGCCGTTTCGCGGACCTTCTGCACCGCGGGCAAAAGGAGGGCGATCAGGATCGCGACGATGGCGACCACGACCAGCAGTTCGAGTAGTGTGTAGGCCGGCCGGTGTAACGTTTTCATCTCATAGTCTTTCTTGTAAAGCGGCGCTGGTGTTCTCGACGCCCGCCCAAACGCCGATCCCGAATCCATCACCGATGCACCGGCCACGAACGACGCTACCAACTGGCATTGGAGCTTAAAGCATCCACCACAAAGCGAAACGCCGAACGGCGTAGGACGTTAGCCGTTTTACCAACGACGATAGCGACAATAGGCCGTTCGGTACTCAGTGTGAACAAAGTGCGGCCGCGGGATGGGCCAGCGCTTCCGAACCGGCGGTTGGGGAATACATTGTCAATCGTCTGATCCTGTGGTTGCTTCCGCTCCGCGAGGTTCCGCCCATGCTCCGCTGCGCTTATACCTTGGCGGTCGGTT
>JANXTU010000085.1 GCA_025352235.1 Fimbriiglobus sp. | reverse complement strand
GCAGAAAGGAGACGGGGCGGAAATGTATTCTCCGAGACGCCACGCGGCCCGCAAAGAGAGGCGGCTCCGGGGGCTCACGCCCTCGTTCTGATGTTGAAATAAAGGGTGGGACAAGCTGGGATTCACTTGTTTAAGGACTAGGCGCTGTGTGCAACGAGCCGAACCCGCCCTCCGAGAAGTGCGTGGGTACATGCAACGGCGATCAGATCAACATCTGCACCTGCTGGTACGGGGTTTGTACTCCGGCAGTGATCGTAGTCGATAACCCATTGCCGTAACGGCGGACTCCATACCTTGTAACGCCATTGGAGATTATGATGTCTAGGTACCTACTATCGGCTCGATTGATGGTTTGGACTCTGGGCATCACCTCCGCGGTATCCGTGTCGCTTCAAGGTGCGTCCCCGACGCCGTCCGAATTGGGCGCCCGCCAGCAGGAGTCAGTCGATAAAATCCAATCTGTGAAAGTCAAAGCAATCGGCCGCATCGAGTTCGAAGGAACCGATCCGATCGAGCGCCAAACTTTGACGATCATGAAAGGGACCACCGTTCGGATCCAAGAAGGTATCGTCGGCCAGCAGGTAGTAGATCGGGTCTCGGAAAGTACGCGTTCCCGAGTGGTCCAACGGGTCTGGAGTGGAGGGAAACTGAAGTTTTCCGCCGTCATCAATCCGGCCAATTCCAATGCGGGCACGTCGGATTTGTTCACCTTCAATTTTTTCAAATATTTCCGCGAAGGCGATGGGAATCTCGCGATCTCCCCGGCCGATTTCTTTCGCCGTGGCGATATGAATTTCCGAGTTCACCGCGACGACTGGAATGGGCGGAATTGTTTCCGCGTCGATTCGTCGCTGGAATTTGAAGGCCTCCAAATTGAAAAGAGTTATTGGCTCGACGAAGGCTACGGATGCCTCGTGACCCGCTGCGTGAAGACCACGCGCCGCAACGGCAAGGCGATTGCAAAATTCGATGCGACGGTATCGGATTGGCAGGCGCAAGGCGATGCCTTTTTTCCGACGAAGATCGAGATCCAGCAGTTCACCGGCGAAGCCTTGCAATGCAAGCACACCATCGTTTGCAGCGATCTCAGCATCAACGTCCCAATCAATGATGCCGAACTGAAATTGCCACCGATTCCCTCCGGCACGGATTGCCGAGATTTAGTGAAGATGAAACGGTACACCTTGGCACCCGATTGGAGCCGGAGTGGACCCGAGACCGATTACGTGGTCGTGGGTGTGGCCGATTCCAAAGGGAATGCCGAAGCCATTGACGCGTCCGGGGGCGGCACGACGACTTCCGGAGAGCGGCGCTCGATCTGGCAGTGGATTGCACTCGGGTCGGGAGGCCTCTTGGTCGTGGCATTGGTTTGGATCGCATGGCGAAAACGGAGTAGCCGCTCCGAAGAGGAGTAATGCGTCGGCCCAAGATCTCTTGCGCGGGTATCGTTTCCGAACGGTTTACCATCCCCATCTACCGGCGGGCTTTGCCATGAGTCGTCCCATGCTAGCGCGGGCAGTTCGAAGTGGATTCAGCCTCTTGGAACTGCTCGTCGTCATCGCGATTTTCGGGATCCTGTTCGGCTTGACAATGAGCGGGATCCAATCGGCCCGGGGCAGTGCCGCACGGGCGCAATGCCAAGGCAATCTGCGACAATTGTCGCTGGCGGCGTTGAATCAAGAATCGTCCAAACAGCATTTTCCACCCTCTGATCTCAACATTCCCATTGCCGGTCAACCCGGACGATCCGAATCTTATCCTTGGACGGCCCAACTACTGCCCGAACTCGAACAATCGGCCCTTTGGACCGATATGGTCGCGCGGATGCGCATT
Source organism: Fimbriiglobus sp. (assembly GCA_025352235.1). Lineage (GTDB taxonomy): Bacteria > Planctomycetota > Planctomycetia > Gemmatales > Gemmataceae > JALHQU01. The sequence goes on along the minus strand of JANXTU010000085.1, from coordinate 5,508 downwards.
GCCTCGCCCTACCAGAATGCCCCGCACACGGGCTTGGCGACGGTGGTCAAAGCGTTTGTTTGCCCGGCCGATTCCCGCCTGAATGCCCCGCTGACCGACGCCGAAGGGAACACGGCCGCATACTGCAGCTATGTGGGCATCTTCGGAGATCGCGTCATGATGAAGGACCACCGCGACCGGAGCCAAAAATTGGGGATCATGTCCTCGTATCGGGGCACGAAGATTTCGGAAATCACCGACGGCTTGAGCCAGACCATCCTGTTTTCGGAAAGTCCCCCGCCGGGGCGTTGGTTGCTCGGCACTTGGTATTTGGGCACACTCCCGTTCGAAGAACTCTGGTCGACCCGACCGTGCCGAAAATCCAACATGATCGACGTACGCTATGTGGCTTCGGAGCTTTGCCGCGGGCCCTTCCAATTCGGACCGGGCCGCTTGGAAAATCTCTGCGACACTCACCACCTCTGGAGCCTTCACCCCGGCGGCGCCAATTTCGCCTTCGCCGACGGTAGCGTCCGCTACCTGTCCTTCTCGGCCGTGGACCTCATCCCGGCGCTCGCCACCCGCGCCGGCGGGGAGGTCGCCGAACTCCCTTGATCCGTCGCTTGTCGATTATTTTCCAAATCCGCGCGAACCCGCCGCGAACATCCTTTGTCCGTGCGTTCACAAGCGGGCGGAGCGTCGGAAAATATCTGGCGAAACCGGTGGAATTCGGAAACGAAACCGCCGTGAGAATCGTCTGTACAAAGTAGCCCGCATTCACCCTAACCGTTTTCCCTCACCGGCATGGCCCATCGCCTGCCCCCCACAGTGTCCGCTGGAGGTGCCCCATGGTCATCATCAACCGCAACGACCTGTCGATTCGCAGCTTTAATCGCGTCGGTACGCGACTTATGCTCGATCGCAACGTGACCGGTTTTGGTGCCGAGGTATCGCCGGCGGGCTCCCCATCCCCGCGGCCGACTCTTTGGCCCCAGCTCGCCATGCCGGCGAGTAAACCCGGCCACTTGGCGCACGGTTATCCGGTGCATTTGAAACGCACCTGTAAACCCGAGGTCGAGGGCACATTGTTTTGTGCCCCGACCTCCACCGCCCAAAGCTGAGCCGGAAACAAAACCTCGACACGCCATCGATTGCCGTGCCTCGCTGCGGAATTCCCGCCGCCCGGCGTTGCGATTTCGTTTCACCCGCCCGTGTCCGCACGGGATCCCGGCGTGAGCGTCGCACGCCGGTCCGACGGCCGCCCCGCGCAGATGGACGCCGGCCCCCGACCGACCCGGGGAGGTCGCCCGTCCGCGCGGGATTGCGAGCGCCGGCCCCTCCGAAACCAGGATCGGCCCGGAATGCCGCTATGAGCTGGACCGAAATTGCGATCCTCGTGGATCGCGCCAAAACCGGGGACCGCGACGCCTTCGGCGAACTCGTGGTCCGCTTTGAACGGACCGTCTACTGCATGGCGCTGAAGCACGTCCGCAACCCGGGCGAGGCCGAGGAGCTGGCGCATGAGGTCTTCGTGCACGCCATGCGGAAGATTCCCCAACTGCGCGAAGCCCGTTGCTTCGCGGGATGGCTCCGCCGGATGACGGCTCGCATGGCCATCAACCGGCTGAGCCGGCGCGGGCCGGCCTTCAGCACCGAGCCGGAAATGCTCGACGCTCTCGCGGGGCGGAGCCGCCGGCCGGACGAACAGCTCGAGGTCAGCGAGGCGAAAGCCGGGCTGCACGCCGGGTTGAAATTGCTGAAGGCGGAGGACCGGGCGACGCTGGAGGCGTTCTACCTGCGCGGGGACAGCCTGAAGAAAATGAGCGCCGACTTCGACGCCCCCGTCGGAACGATCAAGCGCCGCCTGCACGTGGCCCGGCACCGCCTCCGGGAAGTCTTGGAGGCCAAGGGCCACCCGGACAGCCTAGCGCAAATGCTGGCGGTGTGAAACAAACGAACGCGGCCCGCCCCGAATGGGGCGGGCCGATTGTATGGACAACAGCGTCGCATACCGCAATCACACGATCAGCTTGGTGAACGGCGCATTCCCCTTGTCGACGATCTTGATTGGCCGGCCGCTGACGGCTTCGTTGTCTTTGGTGTGGTCGATGCCCAAGACTTCGCAGACGGTGGCGAGGAAGTCGCCGGTCTTCACCGGGCGCTCGGCGACCGTGGCCCCTTCTTTGTCCGTCTTACCGACGACTTGGCCGCCCTTGAGTCCGCCGCCGAACATGGCGAGGCTCCACGCCTTCGGGTAGTGATCCCGGCCCGGCTTGGCCCCTTTGTTGTTGATGTTCGGCGTCCGGCCGAATTCGCCCATCCAGATGACGAGCGTCGTGTCGAGCAGGCCGCGATCCTTGAGGTCGGCGAGCAGGGCGCTCACCGAGTTGTCGATCTGCGTCGAGAGATTTTTGACCTTCTCGAAGTTGTCTTGGTGGGTATCCCAACCGCCGAGGGTGACTTCGACGAACGGGACGCCGACTTCGATCAACCGGCGGGCCATGAGCATGCCGTCGGCGAACTTACCACTGCCGTACTTCGACTTGCCCGCGGCCGGTTCGGCGCCGATGTCAAAGGCCTTGGCTTCCTTCGATTGCATGAGCTTCACGGCCCGTTCGTAGGTCGTTTTGTGGTCGATGGTCGCGCCGGCTTCGTAGTCGTGGAAGAAGGCCTTTTCCATTTCTTCGAGGAGGCCGGTGCGGTTGGCGAATTGTTTGTCGGACACCAAGGTTTTCAGATCTTCGACACCTTTGGTCGCATCTTGAACCAGGAGGGGTTGATATTTCGGCCCGAGGAAGCCGGCGCCGTAACTGCGTCCGCCGATGGAGACGAAGTTCGGCATGGCGGCTTTGGCGTTGCCGAGTTCGCTGGCGGTGATCGCCCCGAGGCTCGGGTAGGTCAGGCCACCTTGACCTTCGCGGTAGCCGGTGTGCAGGTGGTAGCGGGCGCGGGCGTGGGCCCCTTCCGGGGTCGTCATGCTGCGGACCAGCACGCCCTCGTGCATGTGCGTCGCGAGTTTTGGCAGGTGCTCGCTGATTTCGATGCCGGAAGCCGAGGTTTTGATCGGCTTGAAGTCGCCGGCGCCTTTGCTGTCGGGCTTGAGGTCGAGGGTGTCTTTGTGGCTGGCGCCGCCTTCGGACCAGATCAGCACGCAGCTTTTGGGTTTCTTGGCGGTCGGTGACGCGGCTTGGACGCGGTCGGCGAGAACGCCCATCCAGCCGGAGAGGGCGACGGAGCCGACGCCGAGGCCGGAGGCTTGGAGGAATCGCCGGCGAGTTGCGGAATCGAGGTTCATGTTGGGCTCGGAATGGATGAGGTTTTTGGTGTGTCGGACCACCGCTAGCGGACCATGCTGAATTCGCTGCTATTGAGCAAGGCCCAGAGGATGTCCCCGTAGGCTTCGGTCGTGCTGCCGGCTTTGCCCAAGTGGGCGGTGAGCTTCTGGACTTCCGCGTCGGTCGGACGACGCGAGAGTGCCGTGATGTACATCTTCTCGAGGATGTCGGCCGGTTTCCCGGTGCCGAATTGTTTCAACGCGGCGGGGTTGCCGGCGATCTTGGAGTTCATCAATCGGAGGGCTTGCGGGATCCCGGCTTCGTATTCGGTCGACTTGAATTCCTCGGCCCCGGCGACGTAGAAGTTCACGAAGTTCGCCCGTGGGCCGGAGGTCACACCCTTCACGCCGGTTTTCTTGGTTTCGTTGCCGCCGGCGCCAGTCCCGGTGATCATCGTCAGGCTGTCGAAGAGTTCTTCGGCGGTCATCATCTTCACAGCCATATGGCTGAAAAGTTCTTCATCGCTTTTGTTCCCGGTCGAGGGTTTGCTCGTCCGCTGGTAGGCCTGGCTGAGGACGATTCCTTTGATCAGGTGCTTGACATCGAAGCCGCTCGCGGTGAACTGGCGGGTCAGTTCGTCGAGCAGTTCCGGATGCGAGGGCTTGTTCTTCTCGATCATGTCATCGATGGGATCGACGATGCCGTTGCCGAAGAGTTGGGCCCAGGTGCGGTTGACCATCGCCTTGGCGAAGTACGGATTCGCGGCGCTCGTGAGCCACTTGGCCAAGGCCGGGCGGTAGGGGTCGTTGGCGTTCAGTTTCGGCTCTTCGCCACCGAAGAATTTGGCGGGGACGGTCTTCGTCGATTCGGGGAAGAAGTCTTTGGTCTTCGACTTGGTTTTGCCTTCGGTCACACCGAGTTTGGTGTTGTCGCCGCCCTTGTTGGCGTTGGCCGGTTTTTCCGGGACGACTTTGGAATAGAACGCCGCCAAGCCCCAGTATTCGTTCTGCTTGGTGGCCGTAAACGGGTGATTGTGGCATTGGGCACACGAGACGCGGATGCCGAGGAAGTGCTGGCCAGTCGTATCGGTGAGTTTGTCGACGCTGCGATTGGACAAGAAATACGTCACGGCCGGGTTTTCGTCGACCGGCCCGGTCGCGGTGACGATGGAACTCACGAACGCGTTCCAGGGGGTGTTCTTGTTGAATTGCTCTTTCAGCCACGCCGAGAGCGGTTCCTTCTGAACGAATCGGTTGGCCGAATCGACCGTGAACAGCTTGGTGCCCCAGATGTCCGCCTGTTTGCGGCCGTAGTTGGAATCGGCCAGCAGTTCGTCGACGAGTCTTTCGCGTTTGTTCGTCGATTGGTCGTCGAGAAACGCCTTCGCCTTTTCGTAACTCGGGATGACCCCGGTGATGTCCAAATAGACACGGCGGAGAAAATCGGCGTCGCTGCCATACGGCGATGGGGCGATGTTCTCTTTTTTCAGCCGGGCGTCGATCTGAGTATCGATGAGTTTGGCGACAGCCGAAGCGTCGCGGCTGACCGCTGGCTTCGTCGGTGCGGCCGCTTTCTTGTCCGCGGCGATCTTGGCCGCTTCGGCTGCTTTAGCTTCTCCCGCTTTCTTGGCATCCTCGGCCTTTTTGGCCGCGTCGTCGGCTTTCTTCTTGGCTTCTTCTTTCGCTTTGATCCGCTCGGCTTTCTTGTCGGCTTTGGTATCGGCAGCCGTCAGCGGCGTGCCGAATTCTCCCATGCCGACGACGGCGAGAGTGGAAAAGGCCGTCAGTGCGAAGACGCGTAAGAATTTCATGGCGGTGGCCCCTGCGGGTTCATTTCAGCGGACATGTAAGAGAATCAACACGATGGGATCGGCAAAGTTTCGTTCCATTGCGGATTTGTGGCGACACGTTTTTAACGTGTCGGCAAGAGATCTGGAGCTTCCGACACGTTAAAAACGTGTCGGCGCAAACCCGCATTCACCGCGCTTTCTTTGGGAGATTCGCGTACACTCACCCCGATTTCCTTTCCTGCTTCGGAGTCCCCCGTCATGCAACGCCGCGAATTTCTCCAAGCTTCGGTCGCCGTCGTCGCCGCGGGGCCGATGATCCTCGGTGCCGAGCCCAAGGGCACCCCGAAGAAACCGACCGTCGGCGTCGAGGGCCACCTCTACGAATGCCACCACAACTGGGGCGAACTCCCCACCGACACCGCCTGGCAGACGACGCACAACGTCGCCCTCGATTCCGAAGGGCTC
>JANXTU010000084.1 GCA_025352235.1 Fimbriiglobus sp. | reverse complement strand
CCGCCGGGGAACATGCCGCCCGGCCCGCCGGGGATCGACGGACCGCCGGGGTTATTCCCGCCCGAGGTGAGGTCGCGGATGGTCACGTTTTCTTGAGATTGAGCCAAGTAGAGCAACTTCAACGCGTTCAAAATCGGGAGGACGTTTTCGCCGACCGATTTTTTGGCTTCGTCGTCGTTGGCGTATTCGAAGTAGCCGGTGGCGACCCCCTTCGATTTGTTCATCGCCGTGATCGAGAAACCGAGCAACTTAACGCGCTGCAGCCAATTCACCAGTACCGTGTCGGCGAGCAAGGGCAGATTGAGACTGCGGAAATCGAGGTCGGTCAGCGAGCGCTGATCGACTTTTTGGACGTATACGGCGGCTGGCGTTTCGATCTCTTCGTCTTCCAGCGTGTTCAGGGCCTTTTTGAGATCGGGGTCGATCGTCCGGAAGTACGGGTTCGACGTGAAGCTTTTCTTGGCCGCCGGCGGAGGGGTGCCCCCGGGGCCGTTCGCACCGGGAAAACCGCCAGGAGGCGGCAGAGGCGCTCCGCCAAGGCCACCGGGGTTGGGGAGTGGGACGCCACCCGGGGCGACCGGTTGAACTTGGGCATCTTCGCCCGAACCCTTGCCGCCGGGGCCACCCGGACCGGGGAAACCCATCGGGCCGGGCGCACCCATCGGCCCCATCGGATTCGCGGGGGCGGGCGGCGGCGGCAGCGTCAGTTCCGATTTGAACGGCGGGAGGCCATCGTCTTTCAGATCGTTGAGGAACCGCTCCATGACGAACGTGTCGGCCAAGAGGATGGTCTGGGAGTCGTAGATGTTTAGGGCGAGTTTGCGTTCGTCGGCGGGCTTGTTCTTCGCGGCTTTGCTCTCGACGCCCAAGACCGAGCCGAGGGATAGCGACTTGCCGATCGCCGTGAGGAACGCGTTCGACTTCAACAAGTAGAAATTGCGGCCCTTCACGGCGTTGTTCGGCGGGGTTTCGAGATTCAACCGCGTGGTGAGGTCTTCGCCGTCGAGTGTTCGCTTGGTACGGATCACGGCGAAGACATCTTTGTCGGCCCCGACGTAGCAGTGCAGGATTTCGTCGATGTCCGACGCTTCGAAGGTCATCGAATTCAAGAACAACTGCTTGGTGGCGTTGTCGAAGATCGAGGCGTAGAGCGGGGTGCGGGCGAGTTCATCCATCCGCAGGTGCCAGACGCTGACGGCGTCGCCCGGCAATAGGTTCGTGATTTCTTTCAGCCCGCTCGCCCGCGGTTTGCGCGGGGTCTTCGGAACAGTGCCGCCCGGGGTCACGGGACCGCCGGGAATTTCCGGTTCGACACCGCCGGGCGTTTCCGGACCGTTGCCGCCCGGGGTCGGGGCCGGGTTCGAATTCCCGGTGGGCTGGGCGTTGTTCACGACCGGTTTTTTATCGCCGCCGAGAACGAGCACGGCCCCGAGGACCAAGCCGCCGAGGGCGAGGACCCCGAGCACGGCGCCGATGAGCACCTTGCTATTCCCGGACTTCTTCGCCCCCTTCTTACCTTTGGGGGTTTCGTCGCCTTCGTCATCGTCTTCGTCGTCGACATCGGGGACCGTGAAGCGGTATTTGCACTTCGGGCACTCGGTTTTCTGACCGATTTGCGACGAACTGCGGATGACGATTTCCGTCTCGCACTTCGGGCAATCGAGTTTGAATTTGACGTTGGCCATGGAAGGTCTCCGAGCCGCCCCGAGTCGGGGCGCCGCGAGCCAGATCGAGATTGAACTGTTACTGTAACGCGGTCCGGCGGACTTTGGCAAAGGCAAAACCCGCCGAAGTTACACGCCGATCGAATTATTTCTTCTCGGTGACGGTCATTTTGAATGGCGCGGCCGTGACGACCACCGCTCCGAAGCCCTCGTTCGCTTCGGAGCCTTTGGGGGCCGGGTTCACGGCGGTTTTCCAACTGACCACCAGTTCGTAGTCGCCCGGGGCCGTCCAGTACGCGAATTTGGAGGCGCCGCGGAAGCCGCCGCTCAGAGCCGTCAGGGTGAATTCGATGCTCTTGCCCGCCTTGAGTTCCGCCGCGACCGGCAAGCGGAATTCTTGGGTGAAGGCCAAGTTTGGGGC